>NZ_VCKZ01000419.1 GCF_005889745.1 Actinomadura geliboluensis | reverse complement strand
AGATGTGTATATGAGACAGGTGCCACCAGGGGGTGGTGGTGGCCAGGTTGCGTTGGACGTTGGTGACGCAGTGGATGTCGCCGCCGGCCGTGCCGACGTAGTGGGAGTAGTCCCAGTCCTCGATCCAGTGGACGCGGACGCCTGCCGTGCCCAGTGCCCGCTCAGTGGCTTGCTGGAAGACGTCCTGGCCGCCCTGCCGTGGCCCGTGCTGGGCCGGGGCGAGGTATCCGCCGGTGCCGGTGCTGATGCCGTTGGCGGCGTCCGGCAGGTAGGTGACGGTCAGGTCCTTGCGCGGGTAGTCGCCGGGCAGGTCGATCTTGGCGAACAGCGCCGGGACGCGGATGACGTCCCGTTCGTTGATCCCGGCCTTCTCGCGGAACTGGCGGAGGGCCCGGTCGACGCCCGCCGCCGCGATGCGGGTGCCGTTCACCAGCTCCGGCTTGCGGAGGGCCTGGGCGACCGTGAGGCCGGGGAACTGCGTGTTGGACGGGGCGACGCCCTCGACCAGCCGCTGCCCTCCGCCGCCGGTGGCGGCGACCTTCTTCAGCAGGTCCATGCCCATCCGCGGGTCCGCGATGACCATGGCCCAGCCCTTGCCGCCGCGCCGGGGGACGAAGTGGAGGAACTCGTCGATGTGGCCCACGCCGAGCCAGCTCGTGTCGACGGCGATCGGGTCCTGGTAGCCCTGCGCCTCCAGCATCCGGACGAACTTCGCGTCGGGGGTGAACTTGCCCTCGCCGCCGTAGACGATCCGGCCGGTGCGGTACTTGCCGTACGGCGGGATCGTCCCGAAGTTGCCGCTCGAACTGGCCGACCCGTAGTACAGGTTGTCGTCGGGGCGGTCGACCGTGGTGGCGTCGAACTCCTGGATCCCCGCGACGCCCGGTCCGCGCATCATGGTGAACACCGGGCGGGACGCGTCCCGGAGCGGGCGGTCGCGGGCGGGGAAGTCGGGGGTCACGGCCGGGGACCTGAGGTTCACCACGATGCGGTGCTCCCTGCCGCCCGGGCCCGGCATGGACGCGTAGCCCGCCTTGAACATGTCGCCCATCCACTGGTCGCCCCCGGCCGGGGACTCGATGAACGGCTTGCGCAGCCCCTCGGCGTCCAGCGCCCGCCGCAGGTCGCGCCGGTACGCCTCCTGGCCCTTGACGGGCTTGTCGGGGGCCTTGCCCTTCTCCAGCGTGACGGGAGCCTTGGGGTTCGCGACGACGGCGCGGTCCAGGGGGAGGAGGTCGTGCTGGAAGAGGACGGGCGCCACGCGCAGCCGCACCTTGTCGGACCGGGTTCGCCCGCCGTCGGTGACCGTCAGCGTGAGGTCGCTGAACCCGGACCAGGCGGCCGGGTCGCGGACGACGTCGCGGGCCTCGACCGCGAGCCGCACCCCGCGGCGCAGTTCGTCCGCGGTGATCGCGCCGTCCGCGCCGAGCGCCGTGAGGCGCCCGCCGCGCTGGACGAAGATCCGCACCTTGCTCCGCGACCGGGCGTCGGGATGCAGCGCCGCCCGCGCGGAACCGGACACGCCCTTCATCGCCGGGATCTCCAGCGGCGCCAGGTCGGCGGCGTCGGCCGCGCCGTTCACCACCGTGTCGGACGCGTCGTTGCACGCCGCCAGCGCGGTGTCGGTGAGCCGCTTGCCGTTCGCACCGGCCGTCGGGCAGCGGGAGGCGTCGTCGTCGAGGTTCGGCAACATGATCGCCCCGCGCGTGGCCGTCCACGCTCCGCGCCGGGCGTCGTCGGCGGGTGACAGCCGTCCGTCGCGGTCGGTGTCGGCGCGCAGCAGCGCGTTGCCGGACGACGCCGACGGCGCGCCGGCCAGCGCCGCCTCGGCCGTGATGCCGCAGCCCGCGAGGCAGGCCACCGCGGCCGCGGCCAGCCCGGTTCGTACGATTCGCTTGTGACCGTTCATGGGGACAAGCCTCGCGATCACGGCCCCGGACGGGCATCGACCGTTCGGCAGATCTTCGCGGCGGGCACCTCGTCCGTTCGGCAGAGGCGCCCGCGCGCCCTCACCGCCGGAGCGCTGATCGCCGCCCTCGCGATGGCCGCCGCCGCGGGCACACCGGGCGTGGGGCCGTTGATCACACTGTCGGCCTGGCTGACCGGCGCCGCGCTGGTCCTCATGCTCGCCTTTCCGGACGTCCGGCCGGGCGCGATCGCCGGCGCGGCCGGAGCCGGCTCGCTGGCCGCGACCCTGGCCTTCCAGGGGCCCGCCGGAAACCGGACGGCCGGTTGGTGGCTGGCGGAGTCGGTCGCGGCGGCGGTCGTCCTCCATCTGGTGGTGCGGCGCGCGGACGCCCGTCCCGCCGCGCTCGCGGGAGTGGCGGCCGCCGTCGCGGTGACCGTGCTCCCGCTGCGGCTGACGCTGCACGTCGTCCCGCCCGCGAGCCCGCGCGGCGCGGTGCTCGGCTGCCTGTTCTGCGGGCTCGGCGCGGCGGTCGCCGCCGGGACCGGGCTGTACCTGCGGTCGCTGGACGCGCGGCGGTCCCGGTCGGTGGCCGAGGCGCGGCGCGCGCAGCGCCTCGACCTGGCGCGCGACCTGCACGACTTCGTCGCGCACGAGGTCGGCGGGATGATCGTCCAGGCGCAGGCCGCGCAGCTCGGCGGCGACACCGCGGCGGCGCTCCGGCGGATCGAGGCGGCTGGGGCGCGCGCGATGTCCTCACTGGACCGCACCGTCCACATGCTCCACGACGACGGCCCCCGCGACGGCCCCCACGGCCTGGACGAACTGCCCGCGCTGGTAGACCGGTTCAGCACGTCGGACGGGGCCCGGGCCCGGCTGACGATGGACGCCGTCACTCCTCCTCCCGAGGTCGCGGCGACGGCGTACCGGCTGGTCGTCGAGGCCCTGACGAACGTCCGGCGGCACGCCCCGGGCGCGACCGCCGTCGAGGTCTCCGTCACCGCGAACGGGCCGCACCTGCGCGTCGCCGTCACCGACGACGGCCCCGGAGGCCGCACGGGCCGGCGGCGCGAACGGCGGCGCGGCGGCCTCGGGCTTGCCGGGACCGCCGAGCGCGTCGAGGCCCTCGGCGGCGACTTCCGCGCAGGTCCCGCCGGTGATCGGGGCTGGCGGGTGATCGCCCTGATCCCACTACGATCGCCGCCATGACCACTCGGATCGTCATCGCCGACGACCAGGATGACGTCCGTGGCGGCTTCCGCATCATCCTGGACGCCCAGCCCGACATGGCGGTGGTCGGGGAGGCCGCCGACGGCGCCGCCGCCGTCGACCTGGCCCGGCGGCTGCGTCCCGACGTCGTCCTCGCGGACATCCGGATGCCCCGCATGGACGGCCTGGAGGTCACCCGGCTGCTGGCGGGCCCCGGCGTGCCCGATCCGCTCCGGGTGCTCGTCGTCACCACCTTCGACCTCGACGAGTACGTGTACACGGCCCTGCGCGACGGCGCCTGCGGCTTCCTGCTGAAGCGCTCCGGCCCCACGCTCCTGGTGGAGGGCGTCCGCGCGGCGGCGGCGGGGGACGCGCTCATCAGCCCCACGATCACCACCCGGCTGCTGCGCCGCTTCGCCCCGCCCCGGCCGCGCGCCGACGACGGCAGCCTCACCGGCCGCGAGGCCGAGGTCGCGACGCTCGTCGCGCGGGGCCGCACCAACGCGGAGATCGCCGCCGAGCTGTCCATCACGCCCGGCACCGCCAAGACCCACGTCGCGAGCATCCAGCACAAGCTGGGCGTCCGGAACCGCGTCGAGATCGCCGCCTGGGCCTGGCAGACCGGCCGGCTCGGCTGACGACGGTTGCCTTAAAGTTCCCTATCGCTCCCTTTCTCGCGTATGTTGGGGAGCAATGGACGACAAGATGTACTCGGTCGAGGAGGTCGCGGACCTTCTCGGGCTTCATGTGCGGACGGTGCGGCGGTACATCCGGGAGGGGCGGCTCAAGGCCGTCCGGATCGGCAAGCAGTACCGGATCGGGCGCGACGGCCTGGAGGAGCTGACCGGGAGGCCGGAGCCCGCCGGACGGTCCGCCGCGCGGGTCGAGGTGTCGAGCATCGTGCAGGTCGACGGTGTCGACCGGCACCTGGCGGACCGGCTCGGCACGCTGGTGGTGAGCGCTGCGCAGAGCGGGCCCGACCCTGGGCAGCCGGTGCACATCCAGGTCGTCCATGACGAGGAAGGGCAGCGCTTGAAGGTCGTGCTGCTCGGCGGCGCGGCGGCCACGGCCGAGGTGCTGCGGTTGATCGACGCCGTGCTCGGCGAGGGCGGCGTGCTCGGACGGGAGGCCGGCGATGACTGATGTGGTGCAGGAGCGGGCCGGGGTCCAGGTGCTGGTCTGCGACCCGGACGGCCCGCTGATCGCCACCCTGGAGGACGGGCTCGACCTGGTCGGCGCGACCTACCTCGGCGCCGAGGTGGTGGCGGTGCCCGCGAACCGGCTGGACGTGCGCTTCTTCTCGCTGGGCACCCGTTTCGCGGGCGACCTCATGCAGAAGTTCGTCCAGTACGGGGTGAAGCTCGCGGTCGTCGGCGACATCTCCGGGCACATGGCGGGGAGTTCGGCGCTGCGCGCGCTGGTGCGGGAGTCGAACAGGTCCGGCCATGTGTGGTTCGTCCCGGACCTGGAGGCGCTCGACGCGCGGCTCGCGGGGACGCCATGAGCGTGATCTACAAGTCGGAGGCGGGGCGGCGCGAGCTGCTCGGCCACTACGAGCGGGCGCTGGACGCCTGGCCGGTGCCCGCCGAGCAGGTCAGGGTGCCGACCCGCGAGGGCGAGACCTTCGTGCTGGTCTCCGGCCCGCCGGACGCGCCGCCCCTGGTGCTGCTGCACGGCTCGGGAGCGAACGCGGTCATGTGGCGGGACGACGTCCCGGTGTGGTCGCGGCACTTCCGCACCCACGCCGTGGACCTCGTCGGCGAGCCGGGGCTGAGCGCGCCCTCGCGTCCCGTCCTCGGCACCGACGCCGTCGCGCTGTGGCTGGACGACGTGCTCGACGGCCTCGGGATCGCGGACGCGGCGGTCGTCGGCGCGTCCCTCGGCGGCTGGACGGCGCTCGACTACGCCGTCCGGCGGCCGGAGCGCGTGACCCGGCTGGCGCTGCTGTGCCCCGGCGGGCTGGGGCGGCAGAAGATCGGCTGGGTCGTCAGGACCCTGGCGGGCCGCCTGGTCGGGCGCGGCGGGCTGCGGGAGTCGGCGATGACCGTCACGGGCCTGGGCGAGGGGAGCGAGGTGCTCGACGGCGTCGTCCTGACGTTCACGCACTTCAACCCGCGCCGGGAGAAGCTCCCGGTGGTCCCCGACGACGCGCTGCGCGGCCTCCGCATGCCGGTGCTCGTCATCGTCGGGGCCCGGGACGCGATGTTCGACTCGCGGCAGACCGCGCGGCGCGTCCACGAGCTCGTCCCGCAGTCGACGGTGAAGTTGCTCCCGGACGTCGGCCACGCCGTCTTCGGGCAGGCCGGGACGATCGACGAGTTCCTCCGGGCGTGACGCCCGCGCGGGGTGTCAGGGCGCCGGGCGGGGGTGGCGGTCGGCGGTCAGGGCGGCGGCCGTCATCCGCTCCATCCGCCGGCAGGCCCGGTCGTAGAACTTGAGCTGGGTGCGGCGGCCGAAGACGCGGAAGCCGAGGCGCTCGATGGGGTGCGGTTCGGCCGCCGGCTGCGAGAACGCGTGGATGTGGAACTCGACCTCGCCGGTGTCGAGCCACTTGCGGACCTCCTGGTCCATCTGGCCGCGTTCGAGGTGCCCCTTCAGCGTGCGGTAGTTCCAGCCGTAGACCCGGACCTGGCGCCCGTCCAGCTCGACGGTCTCGTCGACGACCTCCCCGACGCGGACCCCGAGGTAGAAGCGTAGGCCGTAGAAGTGGCCCTCGAGCAGCATGTTCCGGCCCGGCTCGGGCGGGCCGGAACCGCTGATCCTCCGGATGACGGCCGGGTCCGCGTACGCGTAGTTCTGCACGAGCAGGCGGGCGATCTGCCAGCTTCCGCCGGGCACCGGCGGGCCGGGCGGCTCCGGAGGGAGCGGCTGCCGGCGGTCGTCGACGTCCCAGCCGCTCTCGGGCTTGTGCACGTCGTGCTGGGACGGGTCGAAGTTCAGCGGAAGGCGGTGCAGGCCCGCTTGCAGGCGCGTCCGCCGCAGGCGCCGCATCCCGGGCCTCATCGCGGCGCCTCGCGGAGGTGACGATCGTGGGAGACCTGCTGGACGGCGGCATACGTCGGGCCGCGCACCTGCTGGAGCAGCCCCGCGGGCTCCAAGCCCTCCACGGGGTTGTACGCGGGGTTGAATCGCCTGGCCTCGGTGGAGGCGAGCCCTTGCAGCCGGAGTTCCCCGAACCGCTCCCAGCCGCCCAACTCGGTCGCCACCAGCAGCGTCAGCGAGAACGGCCGGTCCCGCACGGCGCGGTCAAGGGAGCGCAGGTCGGACGGGACGGACGGCGAGTGGTAGACGGCCGCGCCGAGGATGAGGCGGCGGTCGCCGGCCCGGTAGGGGAGCAGGGAGCCGTAGAAGGCCGGGCTCCACACGGCCTTCAGATGGAGGAGGCGGCGGCCGAGCAGGGTGTGCCCGGTCGTGGCCAGCAGCAGTTCCGCGTCGGCGCCGGACGGCTGCCGCCAGCGCAGGGCCAGGCCGAGGATGTCCGGCAGCGGGGGCGGGAGGCCCATGGCGCGGGAGAGCCGCACCTCGGCCGGCAGCTCCGTGTGCTCGTCCAGGAAGGGGACTCCCCAGTACTGGGCTGTCCCGTGCAGCATCAGCGTGGCGTTGAAGAGGAGCCCTTCGGGATGCAGCGGACGGCTCCGCGCGCGGGCCGCGAGGGCGAAGGGGTGCTTGAACGCCGCCGTGACCGCTCGGGCGGCCAGGGTGTCCTCGGAGGACGAGCCGCTCGCCCGTTCCGTCTGGACCTCCACCTCGCCGACCATCCGGCCGCCGGACAGCTCGGCGACCCGGGCGCAGAAGTGCGCCCACATGTGGAGCTGCATCTCCTTGGCGATGCCGACCTTCTCGTAGAGGACCGCCGCCAGCCGCTCCCCGCTGCGCGCCCACGACTCGATCGTGAACAGGAGGTCGCCGCCGTCCGGGTCGCGCACGGCGCGGAACTCGATCTCCCCGGCCTCCAGATGGCCGTGCAGCGTCGCGAACCGGAACGACTCCGGGGTGCGCTCCACGACCCGCACCGGGCAGTTCCACGGCCCCGGCATGTGGACGACGTACTCGTCCTCCACCTCCAGCGGCAGGGAGGCCCCGGACGTCTTGTCGAAGACGGCGACCTCCACCGGCGAGGCCGCGTTGAGGTCGGCGCCCAGCCGGGTGATCAGCTCCGCCGGGCTGAGCGGGCTCCCGGCGATCCGGATCGCGTACCGCCGCTGGAACACCGGGCCGACGCCCTGCCGCGCGTCCTGCACCCGGTCGCCGGGGCGCCGCGGGATCCGCCTGACCTCGGCGACCGCCTCGGTCCGGAGCCGGCGCCGCCGCACCCGGCGGGACGTCCGCAGCCACCGCCATGCCGCGAGCCCCATGCCCGCGGGCCAGCGCACCGCGCGCACGCGCCGCCGCCACCGCACTCGCACGACGCCTCCCCCGAAGTCGCCCTCGCCGCCCCGCTCGGGGTGACGGGCCTGCCC
>NZ_VCKZ01000418.1 GCF_005889745.1 Actinomadura geliboluensis | reverse complement strand
CGCCGCTGCCCTACCCGGCCCCCGCACCGAACGGAGAGCCGGGCTCGGGCACCGGCGGCCACCGGGTGCCGGGCGCCGAGGCGCAGAACCACGGCCGCCCGCTGAACGGCGTCGACCGCGAGGACCCCCTCTTCGCCGGCCCCTGACGGGAGCCGCCCCGCCCGGGCGGGCCGCCGCCCGGGCTCAGCCGTACCGGACCGCCAGGAAGAACGCGGCCAACGCCACGGCGCTGATCAGCATGACGTGGCCGCGCTCGCGCGCCGCCGTCCGCCGCAGCGTGGCGATCCGCCGGCGGCTGAGCCGCAGGTCCGTCACGCTGCGCCGCGCCCGCTCCCAGTGGACGCCCGTGTAGATCGCCAGGGCCGCCAGCCCCAGGATGAGTAACCCGTCTCCGCTCATGAGCTCCGCCTCCGTATCCGCGGCAGCTCAGATTGAACAGCGGAACCGGCCGGGACGACAGTGCCCGGCGACACATTTCCGCGATCCATGCGGAACCGGCAGGGGTCGGCCGGCTGCGGATCATCGGCCGGCGGGCCGGGCTCAGCGTCCGAAGGCCTCGGGATCGATCTCGATCCAGATCTGCTCGGCACGGCCCAGCAGCCGCCCGTCCGCCCCGTACAGCGCGGTCGCCGCGTGCATCTTGCGGCCCTCGCGGCTGCGCGCCAGCCCCACCACGACGCACCGCTCGCCGGCCTCGGGCACGTCCATCACCTGCGCGGTCATGGTGCCGAGCACCGCCGGGCGGCCCGCCACGTCGAACGACCAGCCGCCGGGGCAGTCGAGCGCCGCCCACACCAGCTCACGCTCGGGGACCCGCTCGGGCACCCACGGCGTCGCGACGCACCCCTCGCCGACCGGCCCCGGCTCCAGCCGCAGCCCGTCGCCGGGTTCGCGCTCCGGCCCGCAGACGAAGCAGCGCGGGAACGGGTGGTTCTCCTGCGTGCGGAACTTCTCCGCCGCCTCCAGCGCCCGCTCGAACGGGACCGCCGCGATCGGCGGCACGACGATCGCCCCCGCGAGCGCCTCCGCGATCAGCCGCTCCCCGTCCCACAGCCGGACGCTGTGGCCGCGCTCGTCCTCCACCGTCACGGCGAGCTCGGTGTCCAGCGGCGGCGGCTGCCGCAGCGTCACCGTCACCGTGTCGATCGGGACGCGCCCCGCGAGGCGCCCCGCGACGTATCCGCCGTTCCCCGACCCGTCCGGCCCATGGAACCGCCGGTCAATGATCATGTCCGCCCCCGTGCCCGCACTCATCTCACCAAAACGGCATAGATCTTAATGTCCCCCACCGACATCCGGCCCGCGGGGGTGCGGCGGTCGCCGCACCCACTGCCGCGCCCCGCCGCGCCGCTACACGGCGCGGGACGGCTGGGGCCGGCCGGGACGCGTGGTGAAGAAGACCGAGAGGGACGCCTGGAGCCGGGCGCGGACGGTGTCCTCGTCGACGGGCCCGTCCGCCGGGACGGGGGTGTGGTCGAGGGCGCGGGCGATCAGGAGGTCGATGTTGCGGTCGGCGACCAGCACCGAGCACGTGTCGCACGCGTACCACGGATAGAGCATGTTGAGGACGGCCACGGCGGTGTCGTCGTCGGAGAGGTCGGTGGTGTCGAGCTCGACCTCGAACATGTCGGTGTCGTCGGGGTCGAGCGTGGGGTAGTAGAGCCAGCTCGGCCCGGACGCGCCGCAGAAGTCGCAGCCCGGCTCGCGCGGGAGGGCCTCGCCGACCGCCAGTTCCAGCTCGTGGTCCCACGGCTCGACCCGCCGGTTGTGGCGGTAGCCGACGCCGTCCAGCGAGCCCTCGCGGTTGTGCGTCACATCGTGCACCTCGCCGCCGCAGCGGGCGCACATGAGGCCGATGTCCTCCATGTCCCTCCCCTGATCGCTGAGGCACCGGATCTCACAGTATCCGGCCGGACGCCTCCGTCGTACCGGGCGGCGCCGCTCGGGTACGTTGAAGATCTTCACCGACGCGCCCGCCCCGGCGATCCCGGCCTCCGCGTCCCCGCGCGCGCCGCACACTCCCCGCGTGCCCCATGCCGAGTCATCGAATCGGGAGGTCCCGTGTCCGACGTCGTGCTCAACGCCGACAAGATCGATCTGGTCCGCGAGCGGCGGCCGCTGCTCGACCGCGTCACGATGACCGTGCTGCGCGGCGAGCACTGGGCGCTGATCGGCCCGAACGGCGCGGGGAAGAGCACGCTGCTCGGCATCCTCGGCGCCTACACGCACCCGACGCGCGGCACGGCGGAGATCCTCGGCCGCAGGCTCGGCCGGGTCGACGTGCACGACCTGCGCAAGCTGATCGGGCAGGTCAACCCGCGGCACCCGCTGGAGTCGGCGCGGACCGTCCGGGAGATCGTCCTGACCGGTGTGACCGGCACCATCGAGCTCGTCCCGCGCTGGACGCCCACCGACGCCGAGGTGCGCCGCGCCGACGAGCTGATCGGCCTGATGGGCCTGTCGGCGCGCGCGGACGCCCGCTGGCCGACCCTGTCGCAGGGCGAGCGGGGCCGGACGCTGATCGCGCGGGCACTGATGCCCGACCCGGCGCTGCTGCTGCTCGACGAGCCCGCCACCGGCCTCGACGTCGCCGCGCGGGAGCGGCTGCTGCAGAGCATCGACCAGCTGCGCGCCGACCGTCCGGACCTGACCACCGTGCTCGTCACGCACCACCTGGAGGAGCTGCCGATCAGCACCAGCCACGCGCTGCTGCTGCGCGAGGGGCGGGTGCTCGCCTCCGGCCCGGCCGGCGAGGTGCTCACGACGGAACTGGTCAGCGCCTGCTTCGACCACCCGATCACGATCACCCGCCACAACGGCCGCTGGGCCGCGACCGCCGGGCCCGCCTAGCCGCCGCCCGCCCGCGGCTCAGCCGCCCGCGACCCGGTGCCGGGACAGATGCGCCAGCACCGACTGGTTCGCCTCCCAGCCGTCCGGGAACTTCACCGGGACGCCGAGGTGCACCGGCTCGGCGGACGGGTGCGCGTCCAGCAGCTCGGGGATGCCCGCCCGCGCCACCACCACGCACGCGTGCCGGTGCCGGGACGTGAGCACGCACAGCCGCCCCGACTCCAGGTGGAACGCGGTCGCGTCGCGCCGCCCCGACAGCGGGTGCAGCACGACCGTGACGTCGTACTCGCGGCCCTGGAGCCGGTTCGCGGTGTCGACGGTGATGCCCTCGCCGTGCGGGCCGAGCGCGGCGCGGATCGCCGTCACCTGGTCGCGGTGCGCGGCGCCGATCGCGACGCGGGAGGCGTCCACCGGCGCCGACCCCTGCTCGGAGTGCGCGACGGGGCCGCGCTGCAGCAGCCGGACGGCGAGCGCCGCCGTCGCGCGGACCGCCTCGGCGTCCGTGCGCAGCGTGTGCCGCGCCGGCAGCTCGTACAGGGCCCAGCCCGTCGCCGCCGCCTCTTCGAGCGCATGGTCGTAGGTGGTGCCCATGCCGCGCGCGCCGAACTCCAGCCGCCGGTCGCCAGGCCCCGTCCCGGCGCGGAACCCGGTGAACGGGTAGAACGCCCGCGACACGACGGGCGCCGCCGAAGCGGGCAGCCGCCACGACACCGGCAGCCGGTGGACGGGCAGGTCCGGGTTGTGCGCCAGCAGCACCGAGACGGCGCTGCGCATCGGATCCCAGGTGAGGCCGGTCCAGCGTTCGACCTCCACCGTGGAGAACGGGTCGAGCTGGCCGGGGTCGCCGACGAACAGCGCCCGCTCGAACCGGCCGGCGATGCGCAGCAGCATGTCCGAGCGCATCTGGTACGCCTCGTCGACGATCGCCCACGGCCACGTGCCGTCCGACAGCGTCGCCCACTTCGCCGCCGTCGCGATCACGACGGTGTGCTCGGCGAGGTCGGCGGCCTTCTGCGCCACCCGCACCTGCGGATGCGCCAGCACCCGCTCGGACGGCGCGTACCCCGACGCCGACAGCCGCCCCAGCGTGATCGCCGGGTGCTTGCCCGCGATCCGCTCGATGAGGTCGTCGACCTGCTCGTTCGTCTGCGCCACGATCATCAGCCGCTCGCCGGCCTCGGCCAGGTGCGCGGCGGCGCGGACCACGAGCGTCGACTTGCCCGCGCCGGGCGGCGAGTCGACGACCACGCCGCGGTGCCCGCCAGCGAGGTCGGCGAGGACGGCGTCGACGACCCGCCCGGCCGCGGCCGACGGGTCGAGGTCGTCCGCCGCCACCGGCACCAGGTGGCGGCCCGCGTGCCCGCTCACGCCCATTCCTCTTCCGCGTCCTCGCCGGTCGGCGTGTACTCGCCGGGCGGGCCGCCGTGGGTCCACGGCGTGTCCTCGCGGTCGGGGAACTTCGCCGCGCCGAACGAGCCCTCCGACAGCGAGGTGAAGCAGACCCGCGCGCCCGCCGCCGGGACGGCGCCCGGCTCGGGCGTGAGCTTGCGGCCCATCCCGCCGGTCAGCTCCAGCAGCACGGACCCGTCCGCGATCTCCACGATCCTCCCCTTGAGCGCGGGCCGCGCCGCGCTGCACACGGTCGTCCCGACGTCGAGCCGCACCGGGTCCGCCGTGCCGACCCGCAGCAGCGGGCGCAGCTTGGGGCGCTTGCCCGTCTCGTCGAGCCGGGCCGGGTCGCACTCGGTGACCGTCCCGCCGAACGCCGCGCCGGCCAGCCGGTGCTCGGCCATGACCAGCGGGTCGTCGAACGCCCGCTGCGCGTCGTAGGCGTCCTGCGCGCGCTCCAGGTCGTGCAGCCGCCGGGCCGCGCGGACGGGCGGGTCGCGGCGCGCTTGAGGATACGCCTCGCCGAACGTCTGGTGGTAATAGGTGAAGGCGTCCCGGTCGCGCTCCCAGCGGCGCGGCACGCTCGCGCCCTCCGGCAGCGCCCGGAGCAGCTCGAAGCCCCGCCACATCAGCTCCCACGTCGGGGTGAGCTGCCCGGCGAGGACGTCCCGCAGCCGCTCCTCGGCGCGGGAGCCCGGACCGGCCCGGTCGTAGGCGGCGATCGCCGGTGCGAGGACCTCGTTGTCGAACGTCGGGTCGGTGGTCGGCCCCGCGGGCGGGCACAGCACGGGATCTTCGGCGCGGGCCGCGGCGGCCGGGCCGTCCATGCCGTCCGGCGGGTCGATCCAGCCCATCAGCGCCGCGAGGTTGCCGTCCTCCAGCGAGCTCTGGCCCGTCGCCCAGTGCAGCCGCAGCGCCTCCGTCATCGCCATCAGCAGCGACGACCCGGGATGGTCGAACCGCTCGGCGAACCACGTCAGCCACCGGCCGAGCACCGGCACCGCCGGGTCGACCGCATATGGGCCCTCCGTGCTGCGGAACCGGGTGGACCGGCCCATCAGCCGCAGGAACGCGACGCCGCCCCGGTTCGGGACGAGCAGCTGCGGCGCGTCCCCGTACCGGATCCGCTCGTCGCCCTCCTTGCCGGGCGGGAGCTGCTCCACCTCGCCGCGGCTGGTCTCGATGTGGTTCAGGACGAGCCTGCCGAGCGCGGCGGCGAACCCGAACCGCAGGTCGCGGTTGCGCGGCTGCGGCACGACCAGCAGCGTCGGAGCGTCCGGCGCGCTCCCGGCCATGACGGCGAGCGGCGCCGCCGCCTCTCCGGCCAGCTTCAGCGGGACCAGGACCAGCGGTGCGCCGGACACCTGGCAGTGCCGCACGGTCGCGAGCGGCTGCGCGACCCCCGCGGCCGCCGCCTGCAACTGCGCGAGCGAGGACAGTGCGCTCATCGACGGGTCACGCCGCCCCGTGCAGGGCCTCGGCGCGCAGCCGCGCGGCGGCGCGCAGCTGCTCCGCGGTCTCGGCCAGGTCGTCGGACGGGGTCAGCGAGCCGTCCGCCAGCGCCAGCGCCGTGCCGATCGTGTCGACGCCGCCGAGGTCGTCGCGCACCGACCGGCCGAGCGCGCCCGTCGCGCCGCACGCGCGCGCCTCGTCCCGGCAGAACAGCGCCATCTCGCAGCCCGACATGCACTCGGGCGAGTACCGGGCCTCCACCGCCTGGACCGACGCCGCCAGGTCCTCGCCGGCCTCGAACGTCAGCCCGTCGGGCAGCTCGGCCAGCAGCGCGTCGACGCGGGTGAGCCGCGTGAGCTGCCGTTCCAGGACGGCGAGCTGCGGCCGCACGTCCAGCGGCGTCGCCGTCGGGCGGTTGGAGAAGTTCTCCGGGCACACCAGGAAGACCTCGTGCGACACGCGCGCCGGGTCGTGCCCGAGCTCGGCCACCAGCCGGCGCAGCGCCAGCACGTACACCGCCGACTGGCGGGCCGCCGCCGCGACCTGCTCCGGCTCGGCCTGCCCGTCCACGACGGCGAACGACTTGATCTCGATGACGTGCAGCCGCCCCGCGAGCTGGAACGCGATGACGTCCGGCTCCAGGTAGGCCGGGTACCCGGCGATCTCCAGCCGCAGCAGCGGATGGTCGAACAGCGTGCCCTCGCCCGACTCCAGCGCGCGGGCGAGCAGCCGCCGCGTCCGCGAGTGCCGCAGCTCCCGGCCCTCGTTGCCCGCGACCACCTCCAGGTCGTCGTAGGCGACCTCCGGCACGTCGAGGCCGAGCCGCTCGCGCAGCAGCGTCAGCAGCTCCGCGCACCCGTCCGCCTTCACCTGCGCCTCGAACGCGTTGCCGCGCGTGATCGCGAACTGCGACTGCCCGAACGGCGCGGGGAACCCGAGGGCCCGCGCCACCGCGTCCTTGTCGACGCCCGCCGCGTCCATCAGCCCGCGCCGGGCGCAGCCCGGGTTGGACGTCAGCGCGGCGATCGTGCGGGCGTCGTGGTTGCGCGGGGGAGTGCCGCCGCGCAGCCGGTCCAGATCCGGTGCGGTGTCGGTCATCGGTCCGTCTCTCCATCGAGGGCAGGGCGCCGCCCGGAGGCCCGCACGGCGCGCAGCCGGCTGCCGAACAGCCGCTCCGCGTCGTCGAGCCGCTCCCGGGCGCGGGCCGCGGCGGCCCCGCGGCGCCGCTGGTCCGGTTCGCGGTGCACGTCCAGTTCGGCCCGGGCGGCGGCGGCGAGCGCCTCCGGATCGGCCGTACCGACCGTACCGGTGACCGCGCCGGGAATGTTGGACGCGAAACGCCACAGCAGCCGCTGCACGTCCGGGGACGGCGTCCCGCGCCCGGCGTGCTCGGCGAGGCGCACCGCGGCGGTGAGGAAGTCGGTGCGCGGGCTCAGCGGGCCGACGATCCGCCGCTCCAGCGGCCAGGTGCTCACGGTGAGCAGCCCGCGCGCGGGGGCGAGCAGGTCGGCGGTCAGCGCGGCGCACAGGTAGTACGGCCGCGCGTACGGCGCGGTGCGGAAGGAGCGCTCCTCGTCGCGGCGCAGGCTCGTCAGCCGGGATCCGGCGATCTCGCCGGGGAAGAACGCCGCGTACACCGACCCGATCAGCTTCGGCGCCGCGGGGGCGCCGAGCAGTGTCAGCGCCTGGTGGACCTGGTCGCGGACGGGCAGCAGCCCGCGTCCGCCGCTCTCGCGCCCATCACGTTCGCGGTCGTCGCGTCCGCTGCCGTCGCGGCGGGGCTCCGGGTCGGCTCCGCCGTCGCCGAGGACGGCCTCGTCCCACGCCTGCTCGGCCTCGCGGAGCCGGGCGCGCAGGCCGCGCGCCTCCCGCCGGTCCCCGGCGGCCACGGCCCGCCGGACGGCGGCGCGCAGTTCGGTGATGCGCGCCTCCAGCTCGTCGGGGGTGGGGGCGCCGGGGG
>NZ_VCKZ01000417.1 GCF_005889745.1 Actinomadura geliboluensis | reverse complement strand
CTCCGTCACCGCCGGCGGCAGGACGGCGCGGGTGTCGGCGAGGCGCCCGGGGATCTTCTCCAGCGGGCGCAGCAGGGCCTCGGCGTCGCCGCCCGCGCCGAGGAAGGTCGCGTCGACCGCGACCATCGGGTCCGCGCCGGGGAAGTGCAGGAGTTCGTACCAGGCGCTCAGCTCGTCCGGTGCGGTCGCGGTGACGTCGCGGTAGGCGTCCAGGACGGCGGGGGCGTGCGCGCCGGGCCACAGCATCCGGCCGCCGTACAGGTGCGGTGCCGGGTGCAGGTCGAACTCGATGGCGGTGACGATGGCGAAGTCGCCGCCACCGCCGCGCAGGGCCCAGAACAGGTCGGGGTCGTCGTCGGCGGTGACGCGGGCGCGCTCCCCGGTCGCGTCGACGACGTCGAAGGCGCGGACGGAGGCGGCGGCGAAGCCGTGCTTGCGGCCGAACCAGCTGAGGCCGCCGCCGAGGGTGTAGCCGGTGACGGTGACGACCGGGCTGCTGCCGGCCAGGCCGGTGAGGCCGTGCGGGCTCGCCGCCTCCAGGACGCGGCCCCACGGGACGCCCGCGCCGGCGCGGGCGGTCCGGCGGGCCGGGTCGATGTGCAGTTCGTCAAGGCGGGCGGTGCGCAGCAGGATCACCTCGCCGGTGTTGCCGGCGGCGCCGTGGCCGCTCGGCTGGGTCGCGATGGTCAGCCCGGCCCGCCGGGCGTACCGGACCAGCGCGGCGACGTCGTCGGCGCCGGCGGCCTCGACCACCGCCCGGACGGGCTGGTCGACGGCGAGGTTCCAGGCGCGCCGCGCCCGCTCGAACCCGTCCTCGCCCGCCGCCGTCACCGTGCCGGTCACCACGGCCTGCAGTTCGTCCCCGATGCTCATCGTTCGTCCTTCCGTCGGTGCGATGGCCTCACTTTCGCGTCCGGGGATTGGGATCGAGCTGGGGTCGGATTGAGGTGCCGTAATGTGAGCTTTCGGGTGTTCTGGGGGAGGGCTGTGGGGGCGCTGGAGATCCGGCTGTTCGGCCCGCTCGCCGTGGCCGACGGTGAGCGGGGAGTCCTCGACCTGGGGACGCGCAAGCAGCGCGCGCTGGTGGCGATGCTCGCGCTCGAACCCGGCCGGGTGGTGTCGCTGGACCGGCTGATCGACGAGCTGTGGGCCGGGGAGCCGCCCGCCGGAGCGACCCCCACCCTGCGCGCCTACATCGCGCACCTGCGGAAGGTGCTGGAGCCGGACCGGCCGCCGCGCACCCCGCCCCGCGTCCTGCTGACCCGCGAACCGGGCTACCTGCTCGCGGTCCCGCCCGAGCGGGTCGACCTGTGGCGGTTCACCGCCCTGGCGGACGAGGGACGGGCGGCACTGTCGCGCGGCGCCCACCGGGAGGCCGTCGAGATCCTGGACAGGGCCTTCGACTTGTGGCGCGGCGATCCCGTGGGCGAGTTCGCCGACCAGGAGTTCGCCCAGCCCGTCGTCAGCCGGTTGGCAGAGGCGCGCGCCGCCGCACTGGAGGACCGCTTCGACGCCCGCCTCGCGCTCGGGGAGGCCGCCTCCCTGATCCCCGGGCTGGAGGCGCTCGTCGAGGACGGGCCGTACCGGGAGCGCGCCTGGTCCCTGCTCGTGCTGGCGCTCTACCGGGCCGGGCGGCAGGCCGACGCGCTCGCCGCGCTGCGCCGCGTCCGGACGCGGCTCGCCGACGACCTCGGCCTCGCCCCTGGGCCCGAGCTGCGGGAACTGGAGCGGGCCGTGTTCGACCAGGCGCCGGAGCTGCGCCGTCCCGCACCGCCCGCCGCGGACGCGCGCGAGGACTCGCTCGTCGCCCGGTCCGCGCAGTTGGTGCGTGTCGCGGCGGTGCTGGACGAGACGGGACGCGGCCGGGGCGGTGCCGTCCTGATCAGCGGTGAGGCCGGGATCGGCAAGACCCGGCTCGCCCGCGCCGCCGCCGACCTGGCCGGGGCGCGCGGCTTCCGCGTCGCCTGGGGCCGCTGCGTGGACGGCACCGCACCGGCCTTCTGGCCATGGACACAGATCCTCCGCGACGCGGGGGCGGGCGCCGAGACCCTCTCCGCCCCGGAACCCGGCCAGGACCCCGGCGACGCGCTGTTCCGGCTGTACGAGCGGGTCGTGGACGCGCTGACCGGCGGAGAAGCGCCGCTGGCGATCGTCCTGGACGACCTGCACTGGGCGGACGCGTCCTCGCTCCGGCTGCTGCGCTTCGTCGCGGAGTCGGCGGCGCGGCACCGGCTGCTCGTCCTCGTCACGTGCCGTCCGGAACCCGGCGACCATCCCGGTGACCTCCGCGACGCGCTTGCGGTGCTGGCGCGGTCCGGGGAGCGCATGGAACTGCCTCCGTTCACCGCCGGGGACGTGGCGTCCTACCTGCGCGCCCAGAAGATCACCGAGGAGCCGGGCCTGGTCGCCGCGCTCCACGGCAGGACGGGCGGCAACCCCTTCTACCTGGAGGAAGTCCTGCGGCTGCGCGGCGGCGGGGGCGACCTGTCGGCGGTGCCGGCCGGGGTGGGGATCGTGATCGAGCGGCGCGCCGCCCGGCTGCCGGCGGAGACCCGCGCGATGCTCGGGGCCGCCGCCGTCGCCGGCCGGGACGTCGGCGTCGGGCTGCTGGAGGCCGTGGCGGACGCGACGGCCGCCGAGGTCATGGCGGCGCTGGAGCCGGCCGTCGCGGCGGGGCTGCTGGTCGAGCCGCCGTCCGGGCCCGACTACCGGTTCTCGCACGCCCTCGTCCAGGAGGCGCTCTACGCCGGGCTCGACCGGTTGGAGCGGTCGCGGCTGCACCTGCGCGCCGGGGAGGCGCTGGAGCCCGTCCTGCCGGACGCCGAGTCCGCGACCCTGGCGCACCACTTCGTGCAGGCGCGCGCGCTCGGCGGCGCGGACAAGGCCGTGAAGTACGCATCGCGCGCGGCCGGGCACGCGTCAGGCCAGCTCGCCTACACCGAGGCCGCCGACTTCTGGGCGATGGCACTCCAAGCCCTCCCGCACGGGCGGGACGACGAGCGCGCGCGGCTGCTCACCGAACTCGGGCAGGCGCTCCGCAGCGCCGGGAAGCCGCAGGACGCGCGCCGCGCCTGGGAGCAGGCGATCGACCTCGCCCGCAAGACCGGCGACCGGGACACGCTGATCGCGGCCGTCACGGCGATCGGCGGACCGTCCCTGTGGAACTGGCGCCCCTACGGCGTGGTCGACGCCGCCATGGTCACCGCCATCGAAGACCTCCTAGACGGCCCGCTCCCCGACGCCGCCCGCGCCGAGCTCCTCGGCGCCCTCGCCCTGGAGCTGCACTACGGCCCGCGCAGCGCCGAAGGCGAGCGGCACGCCGCCGCGGCCGTCGGCATCGCCCGCGAGACCGGCGAGCCGCCGCTGCTGGCCCGTGCGATGAACAACTACCTGCTCGCCGCGTTCCGGCCCGGCCGCAACGCCGCGCGCCGCGCGGTGGCCGCCGAGCTGGCGGAGCTGCCCGGCCTGCCCGCGAGCGGCGAGGTGATGGCGCGGGTCTTCCTGATGTCCTGCCTGCTGCGCGACGGCGACCTGCCCGGCTGGGACCGGGAGCTGGCCCGGTGCGAGGCGCTGCTGAGCGCGGCTCCGGGGCCCCAGCTGGAGTCGATGGTCCGCATCGCGCAGACCGCGCGCAGCACCCTCGACGCGCGCTGGGACGACGCCGAGGACCTGCTCGCCCGGTACGGCGACATGCGGTTCGGGTCGACGGTCTGGGGCAGCGCCTTCCGCCGCCTCGTCGCGACGTTCACCTGCCGCCGCGCTCAGGGCCGCGTCCCGGAGATCCTGGACGAGCTGGTGACCGCCGCCGCCGAGCCGCACCTCGTCCCGCTGCGGCCCGTCGCCGTCCTCGCGGCCGTGGAGGCGGACCGTCCCGCACTGGCCCGCGAGCTGATCGGCCGGTGGGGGACGGACGTCCCCGACGACTGGGTGGCCGACTTCCTCCTCCCGGTCTGGGGCCTGGTCGCCGCCCGCCTCGGCACCCCCGACCCCCGCGACCTCTACGAGCGCCTCACCCCGTACGCCGATCAGTTCGTCGTGGCGGGTATGGGCACGTGCTGCTGGGGCTCGACCCGGCTCGTCCTGGCGGAACTGGCCCGGACCCTCGGCGACGAGGACGCCGCCCGCGCGCACGCCCGCGCGGCCCAGCAGGTGCACCGGCGCCTCGGCCTCACCTACTGGGAGTCCCAGAGCGGCGCGTATCTCTAGAGGTGCGTCAGGCGTCGGCGGCGCAGCGGAAGCCGGTGTTGCCGGTGCTGGAGTCGGGGGTGTTGGCGGTGCGGGCGGCGACGCGGTACCGGTTGCAGTAGGAGTCGTGGCACAGGTACGAGCCGCCGCGCATCGCGCGCGCGTCACCGGACGGGGTGAACGGGTCGGCGCACCATTCCCACACGTTGCCGACGGTGTTGTAGAGCCCGTAGGCGTTCGGCTCGAACGAGTCGACGGCGACGGGTCCGGGACGCCCGTCGTGCTGGTCGGGGAAGGCACCCCGCCAGATGTTGCACCGGACCTCGCCGTCCGGGGCGAGCTCGTCGCCCCAGGGGTAGGTGGCCTGGTCGAGGCCGCCGCGTGCCGCGTACTCCCATTCGGCCTCGGTCGGCAGGCGCTTCCCGGCCCAGGCGGCGTACGCGGACGCGTCGTTCCAGGAGACGTGGACGACCGGATGCGCCGGGCGGTCGCCGATGTCGCTGCCGGGCCCTTCGGGACGGTTCCACGTGGCGCCTTCGATGGCCCGCCACCATGGCGTCCCGGCCGGTGACGGGGCCGCGTCCGCCGCCTCGGGGCTCAGCAGGCCCTTGAAGACGTAGGACCAGCCGAAGTGCTCGGCCTCCGTCCGGTAGCCGGTGGCGTCGACGAACCGGGCGAACTCGGCGTTGGTGACGGTGTGCGGGTCGATCCGGAACGGGCCGACGTGCACGTGCCGGACGGGTCCCTCCCCGTCGTAGGGGTTGGCTTTGGCGTCCTCGCTGCCCATCCGGAAGGTGCCGCCCGGGAGGACGATCATCTGCGTGGGCGCCGGGGCGGACGGGCGCGGGACGGCGAGCTGCGGCAGCGCCGCCGCCTCCCGCGCGGCGCCGGGTGAGGCGGCGCGGGAGGCGGCGCAGCAGGCCGGGAGGTCGTTGGGGGTCATGGCTCCAGGTCTGGCGTGCGCGGGGACGGGGCCGGGCGACGGTCCCCCGTCCCCGCGCACTGGTCTAGGAGACGGTCAGGGTCAGGAGACGGTCAGGGTCAGCGGCGCTTCCACGGGCGCCTGGCCGGACGACGGCCGGATCGTGAGGGTCGCGGTGTAGGTGCCGGGCGCGTCGAACGTCCGGTCGGAGACGGCGGTGAACGTGGCGTTGCCCCGCATGTCCGGGATGCTGGCGGCGCGGGACGTGGTGAGCGTGACGTCCTCCTCGACGCCGTCGCTCCAGCGGACGGTGCCGGTGAGCGTTCCGGCGGCGGGCGCGGTGACCGTCCAGGTCGCACCGGCCGGCGTGCCCGCCGGGACGGTCCGGTCGGCGCCGAGCGCGGCCGCCGGCCACGGCACGTCGGAGGTCGGGAAGAAGTTGACGCCCTGGAGCGTCAGCCGCCCGCCGACCGCGGCCAGCCGCCCGGTGAAGTCGGTGTAGGCCCGCTTGGCCTGCGGCGTCCACCCGACCTCGGCGGTGGCGACGAGGCGCGGGTAGCTGTAGTACTGCGCCTGCGGGAGCCGCCGGATGAACTCGCCCCACAGCGCCGACTCGACGCCGAGCACGCTCTCCTCGGAGATGCCGGGGATGTAGGTGCCGGGGTCCCAGCCGTAGTGCCGGTCGAGGCCGCACGGCCCGCCGCACGCCCAGGTGCCGCCCTGCGGCTGCCGGGAGTCCTGCTTCTGCGGGACGTAGGTGTTGCCCGCCGGGGACAGGATGACCTTGGCGCCCCTGGACGTGACCGCGTTGGCGACGGCGTTCCGGTTGCCGTTCCAGAACTGGACGACCGCGTTGCCCTGCGGCAGCGACGTCCCGGCGGTCTCGTTCCAGCCGACGACCGTCTTGCCGAGCGAGTCCACCTGGCCGGTGAAGGCGTCCACCATCGTCGTGTAGTCGGCGTGGCTGGTGCTGTGCGACTCGTCCCCGCCGATGTGCAGGTACGGGCCGGGCGTCAGCTCCGCGATCTGGGTGAGGACCTGCTTCGTGAACTCGTACGTCGCCGGGTTCGCGGCGTCGAAGGACGAGTAGCCGACGTTCGGGGTGCCGTTCGCCGGGACGGTCGTCTCGCCGGGCTTCAGCGCGGGCTTGGACCCGGCGCTGTTCAGCTGCGGGATCGCGTGCAGCGCGGCGTTGGTGTGGCCGGGCATGTCGATCTCGGGCACGACGGTCATGCCGCTCGCCCCCGCGTACCGGACGATCTCGCGGTAGTCGGCCTTCGTGTAGAAGCCGGCCACGCCGAGTTCGGTGCCCATCTGCTGGCCGCCGTCGTTGTACGTCATGGCGGTGCGGCCGGACACGGAGGTCAGCTTCGGATAGTCGATCCCGGACGGGTTCTCCGCCGGGGCGTCGAGCGCGATCCGCCAGCCCTGGTCGTCGCTCAGGTGCAGGTGCAGCCGGTTGATCTTGAACTGGGCGGCGGCGTCGATGTACTTCTTGACCTCGTCCACCGGGTAGAAGCTGCGGGCGACGTCGAGCATCATGCCGCGGTGCGCGAACCGCGGGTAGTCGGTGATCTCGACCTGCGGCACCGTCCAGTCCGCGCGGACCTTCGCGGGCGACTCGACCCACTGCGGGAAGAGCTGCCGCAGGGTCTGGACGCCGTTGAGCGCGCCGTTCGCGGTGGACGCCTCGATGGTGACCTTCGCCGGGTTCGCCTTGAGGGCGTAGCCCTCCGGCCGCCCGGACGGCCCGAGCCCGGAGCCGACTCTGACGACGATCTGCCCGCGCCCCTTCCGCGCGGTCACGACCGGCAGCTTGTAGCCGGTGGACGGCCGCAGCACCTTCGCCAGGTAAGAGGCGGGCGCCTGCGCGCCGTCCCCGATCGCGGCGATGGACGCGGCCGGGTCGAGCCGGTAGCCGGGCCCGTCGGCCTCGGCGAGGGAGACGGGCTTCGGCACGAGCCCGAGCGACCGCGGGGCGGGACGGTCCCAGATCTGGAACTCAGAGATCGAGTAGCCGTAGGACGCCCAGCGCTGGAAGCCCTGCATCCGGACGAACTTCGCGGTAGCCCCGACGTCGATCGTGTCGGTGCGGGGGCAGGTGTCGCGCTGCGACCGGGTCACGGTCGTCCAGGCGACGCCGTCGGCGGACGTCTGCAGCGCGAAGTCGCGGGCGCACGCGTTCGGCCAGACGAGGGTGACGTGGTCGATCTTCGCGGCGGTGGCCAGTTCGACCTGCACCCAGTTGTCGTCGGCGTACTTCGACGACCACCGGGTGCCGGTGTCGCCGTCGTTGACCTGGGACGCCGCGAAGGAGTCCCGGTCGAGTTCGACGCTGGACGCGGTCGCCGTCCCGGCCAGTGCCAGGTTGACGGGGTCGGCGTCCGGCGTCTCGGCCGAGGCGGCGAGCGGGGAAAGGGCGGTGAGGGTGAGGGCGGCCGCGGCGGCGGCCGCCAGGGTGCGCTTACGTCGAATGGGGGGACGGGGCATGGG
>NZ_VCKZ01000416.1 GCF_005889745.1 Actinomadura geliboluensis | reverse complement strand
CCGCCGACCAATGACGAAAACCGACTTCGGGGGTGTTATTTGTTGCGTCTTGACGACCTGGACCGTCGAATCGTTGCGCGGCTCCTGGAGGACGGGCGCGCCTCGTACGCGCAGATCGGGGACAAGGTCGGGCTGTCGGCCCCGGCGGTGAAACGGCGGGTCGACCGGCTGCGCGCGGACGGTGTGATCAACGGCTTCGCGGCGGTCGTCGACCCGGCCGCGCTCGGCTGGACGACCGAGGCGTTCATCGAGATCTTCTGCACCGGCGCGACGTCCCCGGAGCAGATCTACTCCAGCGTGCGCGGCCACCCGGAGGTCGTCGCGGCGTACACGATCAGCGGGGACGCCAGCGCGCTCGTGCACGTGCGGGCGCGCGACATCCAGCATCTGGAGCAGGCCCTCGAACGGCTGCGCCGGGAGGACAACATCACCGCGACCAAGACGGCGATCGTGCTGTCCCGGCTGATCGGCCGGCCGACCGACGCGCCGTCCGGCGGTCCGGTTACCGAGCAGTAGGCTGCCGTCATGGACTTCGCGACCGCTGACCTCATCGACGACTTCGGGGCCGAGCTGCGCAGCTGCGAGACCCAGTTCCGGCAGTACGGCGGCCGGACGGCGTTCGCCGGCCCGGTCTCGACCGTGCGCTGCCACCGCGACAACGGCCTGGTGAAGAAGCTGCTCAACACGCCGGGCGGGGGCCGGGTGCTGGTCGTGGACGGGGCCGGCTCGCTGGCGTCCGCGCTGATGGGCGACATGATCGCGGCGGCGGCGGTGGCGAACGGCTGGTCCGGCGTGGTGATCAACGGCGCGGTGCGGGACGTGGCGGCGCTGCGCGCGCTGGACCTCGGCGCGAAGGCGCTCGGCTCGAACCCGCGCAAGAGCGCCAAGGACGGCGCCGGCGAGGTGGACGTCCCGGTGTCGTTCGGCGGTGTGGAGTTCCGCCCCGGCGACTGGCTCTACAGCGACGAGGACGGCATCGTGGTCGCGGAGCGCGAACTTCCGCGCTGACCTGCGCGCATCGCGCGACATGACACGCTATTCGGTACAAGATCGGCTAAATCGGCCCTAGCCGGTCGGAACCGTGTGGTCTTTCCTGCTCTCAGCAACCACCAGAGGTAGGGGAGACATGCGCGTCAAACAGATGCTGCTGGTACCCGCTTCGGCGCTGCTGCTGGTCGCGGGGCTCGCCGCCGCCCCGGCCGCCGCGCAGGCGAAGCCGCCGATCCCGGACGAGACCGCGAACCCCTGGCAGATGCGGCACTGGCCGCAGACGCAGCCGTGGCAGCGCGAGCAGCCGTCCGCCCGCACGTTCGCGGCGGGCGCCCCGCGCCCCATCGACCCGCAGAACTACGAGCTTCCCGACACGATGACCTGGGACGACTACAAGCGCATCCCCGGCACGTCGTGGGCGGACCCGTCCCGCAAGGGGTCGGTGGAGAACTTTGACGTCGCCATCGTCCTCGTCGACTACCCGAACCAGCCGTTCGAGGTCACGCAGCCGCAGAACTCCTCCATCTTCGGCAACCCGGTGAAGGTCGGCGACGTCCCGCGCGAAGGGGTCGCGAAGTTCTACCAGGACCTGCTCAACAGGCCGCAGGAACTGAACCACGGCCACACCCTCCACGAGTACTGGATGGAGGACTCCGGCGGCCGGTACGGGGTCGACCTCACCGGGTTCGGCGCCTACCGGATGCCCGCCAAGGACCACGAGTACGGTGTCGACCGCATGCAGGGCGGCACCGGCTGCCCCGCCGGCGACACGTGCAACCGCGACCTGCGGGCCGACGCCCGCGCCGCGTGGGTCGCCGACGTCGGCGAGGAGACCGCGAAGAAGTACGACTTCGTGTTCTTCCTCAGCGCCGGGCAGGACGAGTCGTCCACCTGGCAGGAGTTCGGCGAGATGAAGTTCACCGCCAAGGAGGACGTCCCGCCCGAGTGGGGTCCGGGTGACCCGGGCCTGACGAACTGGGTGAAGACCCGGTACGTCCCGTGGACGTCCTGGCAGGCGGGCTCCACGCTCTGGCCGAACGCCATCTTCGGCGTCTCGTCCACCCAGGCGGAGAGCTCCGGCATGTCGGTGTACGCCCACGAGTTCAGCCACATCCTGGGCATCGGCGACAACTACAACAACCCGTACAGCGACCCGCCGCGCCGCGCCTACAGCGGCCCGTGGGACATGCTGAGCCGCGGCACGTTCAACGGGCCGGGCGGCCCGCACAGCCGCTGGACGATCCCCGCGACGGGCGGCGGCTCCATGGGCGCTCAGCACATGCTCCGCAACAAGATGAAGCTCGGCATGGTGAACCCCGGCAACGTGCTGCAGCTCAGCCGGGAGGCGCTCGCCTCGTCCGGCATGGTCGTCGCGCAGGTGACGGCGCGGGCGGTCGACCCCGGGAAGAACGGCCTCGCCGGCATCAACGTGAAGCTCGGCGCGGGCGGCGACAAGAGCCCCGGCTGCGACACCGGCACGGACCCGCTCTGCGACGACGGCGGTTACGACAACTACACCCTCGAGGTCGTCGACCGGATGGGCACCGACTCCTTCACCCCCGACTCCGGCGTGCTGCTGGCGAAGACGAAGGACGAGGACGACGCCCCGTTCATCTGGGTCAAGGACGCCAACCCGCAGGACATCGACAAGGTCGACTTCGTCCGCCCGGACGGCACCCCGGTGAAGATGACGATCGGCGACTACCGGCAGCTGTCGGACGCCCTGTACCACGCGGGCACCGGCTCCGGCAGCGAGTACGAGTACGTGGACGAGGCCAACCGGCTGCACTTCTACGTCCTGAACCTGAAGCGCGACCGGCGCGGCGTCCTGTCCTACACGGTCGCGGTCGGCTCGCTCGACGGCGCCGGCCCGCAGCGGCGCGGCGTGAAGGTCGACTCGGGCCGCGCCCGGCCGGCCGGCGCCGGCTGGACGAAGTGCACGCTGACGCTCCGCAACACCGGCCGCGGCGGCGCCGGCCGCCACGGCTCGGACGTGTTCCGGCTGAAGGCGGACGTGACCGGCGACGGCTGGACGACGTGGCTGCCGAACGAGCTGGCCACCGCGCGGGCGGGCGGCCGGACCGGCGTCGAGGTGTGGGCGAAGCCCGGCCCCGGCGCGTCCCGGCACGCGCGGCTGCGGCTGACCGGGACCTCGGAGAGCGACCCGTCGAAGTCGGACTCGGGGACCTGCGCGCTGCGCTGATCCCCTGAGCGGGACGGCCCCGGCGGCGGGGCCGTCCCGCCCCTGCGCGCGCGGCGGCGTAAATAGAAATTGCCCATTGCGAAAGGTGCGGCCGCCTTTACCCCGACCCGGACGCGGCAACGTTGCGGAACGTGATGATCATGCAACGCACGGCGACCGGGACGGGGTTGGCGGCCGTCGCCGCTCTGGTGGCCGGTGGCCCGACGGTCGCACTGGCAGCCGCCGTACCCGCCTCCCAGGCGGCTTCCCCGACGACGACGGCGGCTGCGGCCACCGCGAAGGCCACGGCCGCTCTCGATCCCCGCGACTTCGAGCTGCGCCGGGGCTCCTCCCTCGTCGCGCCGATCCTGGCGCTCGACCGCAGGCTGCGCAGCACCGGCGTGGACGGAGTGATCCGATCGTCCGGGCAGCAGAAGCTGGGCCGCGGCTGCGGCGGCCCGGCCGGGGTGCCCGCGGGCTCGCTCGTGTACTGCTTCAACCGGGCCGACACCGCGACGAAGGCGTGGGTTCCGCAGGGCGTCACGACGGCGTCGGACGCGTCCGCCGCTGAGCGGTCACCGGGCGGCGGCAGGCCGATCCTGGTGTCGTGGCACAACGGCGGCAAGGTCAGGGTCACCTTCGTCAACCCCGACCGGCGCACCTACCGGCACGTCCTGCTCGTCGAACCGGCGATGCGGGGCGGGCGCGCCACGTTCAGCGACGTCGGCATCCACGCCGGCGGGATCGCCTGGTACGGCGACACCCTGTACGTGGCCGACACCCGCCACGGCCTGCGCATGTTCGACATGCGCCGGATCTACGACCTGAGCAAGAGCGGGGCGGGCTCCACCGGCCACGCGGGCCGGGTCGGGCTGCACAACGGCAAGTACTACGGGCACGGGTTCCGCTATGTCCTCCCGCAGTCGGGCAGCTGGCGGTTCGCCCGCGGCAAGGTCGGCCGCACGTGCCGGGGTTCCGGCCCGCCGCGCATGTCGTGGATCTCCGTCGACCGCACCGACCTGCCGCACGTCCTCGCCGGGGGCGAGTACTGCCGCCCGAACTGGGCGCGGGGACGGGTGGTGACCTGGCGGCTGGAGGCGCTCGCCGGCGGCGGGAACGTCCGCCCCACCGGCGGAGCTGAGCTGCCCGCCGACCGGATCCAGGGCGCCGTCAGGACGAACGGCCGCTGGTGGTTCTCGCAGAGCCGCGGGCACGAGCGCGGCCGGCTGCTCACGGCCCGCTACACCGGCTCCGGCTGGGGCAGGGTGCAGCGCTACGCGTCCTCCCGCGGCCCCGAGGACCTGTCCTGCCAGCGCGGCGCGCACCGCATCTGGACGGTCGCGGAGTACGCCGCCAAGCGCGCGCTGTGGAGCTTCGGCGCCGACTCCTGCGCCTGACCGGGTCACGCGTTCACCGACGTACGGGCCCGCGCGGCGTCCTTGACGGGGCGCCGCCGGGCCTGGCCCAGCGCGACCGCACCCAGCGCGGCGATGCCCAGCGCCGCACCGATCCAGGCCGTGGCCGGGTAGCCCATCCCTGCGTCGAGCGCGAGGCCGCCGAGCCAGGGCCCGACGGTGATGCCGATGTTGAACGCCACCACGTTCCCGGCGGCCACCAGTGTCGCCGCACCGTCCACCATCCCGAATGCCCGCGTGTTCAGTGTCGGATTCGTGGCGAACCCGACGAACCCCAGCAGGAACACCAGAGCCACCACCGGGACGGGGGACTCCGCCGTCAGCGCCAGCAACACGGACACGACCGTGAGCCCCGCGAACCCCGCGTACAGGGTCGGGACGGCCCGCGTGTCGGCGGTCCGCCCGCCGGCCGTGATCCCGATGAGCGCGCCGACGCCGTAGAGGGCGAGGACGCCGGGCACCCATGCCTCCGCGATCCCCGTCGTCTCCGTCAGCAGCGCGCCGAGGTAGCCGAACGTGACGAGGAGCCCGCTCGTCGCCAGCGCGGTCGTCCCGTACAGCAGCCACAGCCGGGGGACGGCCACCGCGCGCAGCTCGGCCAGGACGCGGGGCGCCGCGCTGCCCGTGCGGCCGGCGGGGATCGTCGCGGCCACCCCGGCCATCGCGGCCGCCGACATCGCCGCCACCGCCCAGAACGCCGCCCGCCAGCCGAGGTGCTGGCCGATCATCGTCCCGGCGGGCAGCCCCACGATCGCCGCGACCGTGAGCCCGCCCGCGACGACCCCCATCGCCCTGCCGCGCGCGTTCTGCGGGACGAGCGCGACCGCCGTCGCCGCCGCCACCGCCCAGAACCCGGCGTAGACGAAGGCGCCCACGATCCGCATCGCGAACAGGAGCCAATAGCCGGGGGCCAGGGCGCTGACAACGTGCGTCAGGACGAACACCGCGAGGAACGCCAGCATCGTCCGCCGGTGCGGCCACCGCAGCGTCAGCACCGCCAGGACAGGGGCGCCGGCCAGCATCCCGATCGCGAACGCGGAGATCAGCAACCCCGCGTCGGGCACCGACACCCCGAGGTCGGTGGCCATCTCCGGCAGCAGGCCCGCGAGCATCAGCTCCGACGTCCCCTGGGCGAAGATCGCCATCCCCAGCACGTACACGGCCAGTGGCATCGCTGCCCCTCTCGCAGTTTTAGATAGATCAGTACAAAACAAGGACGGAAGAAAGGGCGGCCCGGAGCCGCCCTCGTCTCAGATGGAGTTCATGGCCGTGTCGGCGATGCTCCGCAGCGTCGCCCGGTCGGCGCCGCCGCGCGCGGCGACCTGGATGCCGCTCACCGTCGCGATCACGAAGTGCGTCAGCGCCGCCGCGTCCCGGTCCCGGTCGAGCTCGCCGGTGCGGATGCCGTCCTCGATGCCGGACTTCAGCAGCTCGAAGCGGCGCCGCCGGTCCCGGTCGAGCCGCTCGGCGATGTCGGGGTCGTGCGGCCCGAGCTCGACCGTCGCGTTCACGACCAGGCACCCGGCCGGGTCGCCGGCGTCCGGCTCGACGGCCCACTCCAGCACCGTCCGCAGCTTCTCGCGCACGGGCTTGGCGCCGTCCTCCATCAGTTCGGCGAGGCGGCCCGTCCGGTGGTGCATGTAGTGCGCCAGCGCTTTGACGTACAGGTCGCGCTTGCTGGCGAACGTGTTGTAGATGCTGCTGCGTCCGAGGCCGGTCGCCTCGCACAGCTCCTGCGTGGAGGTCGCCTCGTAGCCGTCCGCCCAGAAGGCCAGCATGGCCGCCTGGACGGCCCGCTCTTCCTCGAACTTCCTCGGCCGCCCCATGCCCGTAGGCTAACACTTTATGTATCGGTCGGTCCAATATCGTTCAGAGGACGGACGCGACCTGGACGAACCGGCTCTCGTACCCCTGGCTGAGCACCCCGCGCCCGGGGACGCGCTCGGCCGGCGTGGGCCCGCCCATCAGCAGGGCCGCGCACACCTGCGGGTGGAGCTCGTCGAGCAGCGAATCGAGCCCGCCGGACCGCCTCCGCTCCGTGCGGGCGACGACGAGGTGGAGGCGCCCCCCGCCGAGGTGCGGCCCGAGCGGCTGGAACAGCCCATGGTCCAGCAGGCCCTGGTCGTCCACGAGCAGGTAGAACTCCTCCGCGGGCGACCTCTCCAGGCGCCCGAGGAGCCTGTCGATCAGTGACCGGACCTGCGACGACGTGGCGGCGTACTCACCGGAGGAGATGCGGGGCCGGCCCGGCAGCCGGAAGTCCATGTCGTTCAGCCCGCCGCTCGGATCGATGACGTACGGTTCCTCCCCGCCGGCGCTGAGGGCGTCGAAGACGAGGTACAGCACGTTGGTCTTGCCGGAGCCGGGCGGGCCGACCACGGTGAAGTGCGGCACCTCCCGGAAATCGAGCACGGCCGGGGCCTCGGTGCCGTACTCGACGCCGATGGGGATGCGCCCGTGCGACGCCATCGCGAGTTCGCCGCGCGGCAGGTACGCCGGCAGCGGGGACACGTGCCCGCCCCACTCCACCGGAGCGATCATGCTGAACCGGTCGGCGGTGGCGGGCGGCAGCAGGGTGAGCACGGCGCGCATGGCCGGAACCCGCCCGCACAGGATGATCAGCGGGTCGTCGTCCCGCACGGCCAGGTTGACGATCTCCTTGAGGACCGCCTCGCTCGTCGGGCCGTTCTCGGCGCTCACCAGGGCGTCCGCGTCCCGCACGAGCAGCACCCCGCCCACGGGCTCATGGGCGAGCCAAGAGCCGGGCGTGTCACGGTCGCCCGAGTCCTGCCCCACCAGCAGGCGCCAGGACGTCGTGGTCACGCGCCCGTGCGGCAGACCGTGCCGGGCGGCGAGCTGTTCGCCGCACCACTCCGCGGCCGCCAGCTTCTCCGGCCCGTAAGGGCCGCAGAACACCAGATGGCCGCCCCCGAGAGCGCCGCCGAGCAGTGCCTTGATCGATTCGCCGGGCTCCTGCGCGGCCGGGGGCTCCGCCTCGCCGGCACGGTTGCGGGACGTCCGCGCCTCGGCGGGGGGCGGGACGCGTTCGCGCGTCCGGCGGACGAAGTCCTCGACGGCGGGCTG
>NZ_VCKZ01000794.1 GCF_005889745.1 Actinomadura geliboluensis | reverse complement strand
GCACCGGCATGGCGCACCACGTGTTCGAGCGCTACGAGCCGTGGTTCGGGGAGCTGCGGACGCGCCCGTCCGGGTCGCTGGTCGCCGACAGGGCCGGCGCCGCCACCGCGTACGCGATCACGAACCTTCAGGACCGGGGCACGTTCTTCGTCGGGCCGACCACCGAGGTGTACGAGGGCATGATCGTCGGGGAGAACTCCCGGTCCGACGACATGGACGTCAACATCACCAAGGAGAAGAAGCTCACGAACATGCGCTCGTCCACGGGCGACGAGCTGGAGCGGCTCACCCCGCCCCGGCTGCTGTCGCTGGAGGAGGCGCTGGAGTTCTGCCGCGAGGACGAGTGCGTCGAGGTCACGCCGGGCGCCGTCCGCATCCGCAAGGTCGTCCTGGACGCCAAGGAGCGCGAGCGCATGCGCGCCCGCTC
>NZ_VCKZ01000415.1 GCF_005889745.1 Actinomadura geliboluensis | reverse complement strand
GCCTTTAGAACCGCCACGGCCACTGGCGCAGCTGTTATCACTGACGCGCCGAGCGGCACGGCCACCGTCCCCCACCTCGAAGCCAACGCGGGCCCTGCCACCACCGCCAGCCTTGGCGCCACCACCGGCCCTGCGGCTCCCACAGGGCATAGAGCTGCCCCTGCAACTGCCCCCACCCTTGGCACTGGTCCTGCCGCCGCCCCTGCTGTCTCTAGCGCAGCCACCACCGGCACTACCGATGCTGCGACCGACCCGGCCACCACCACCGATGGCACCGGTCCAGACAACGCTGCTGTCACGGGCACTTCGACCGGCCCGGCCGCCGTCATCACCGGCCCTGCGGCCTCCGCAGGCCATGCGGCTGCCTCCGCAACTGACCCCGACCTCGGCACTGGTCTTGCCGCCGCCACTGCTGCACCTGGCGCAGCCAGCATCAGCGTTACTGGTACTGCGAGCAGTCTGGTCATCGACTCCGCCGCCGGTCCGACTACCGCCGCTGCCAGTGGCGCCACGAGTCGCACGACCGCCATTACAGTCGGAGCCACTGGCGCGATTGGTCCGGTTGCCGACTTCACTACGGCCACCGGCGCCGCCACTGGCGCACCCATCGTCACTGGCGATGTGACCGGCTCGGCCATCGACGCCCCTGTACTCGACGCCACTGCCATCGCCACCGACGGTGCCGCAGGGTCCGGTGCGGCCGCTGGGCTCGAGGCTAGCCCTGGGATTAGGCATGGGAGTGGGGCTGGACGTGGCGCCCTGCGGGCGGTCGAAGGCGCCCACGGCGGTGGCTCTGGTTCCGGTGAGGGCCGTGAGGGTGGCAGCGGGCGCAATGGGCGAGGTCCAGGTACCGGAACGGCTCGTCGGCTACCGAGGGCAAGCGGCCGGGCCGCTGGTGCCAGCTCTGGGAGGGGCGTTGACCAGACCCTGTGGACCCGCGTCGGTGGCATCCAGGGGGCGCCGCTCGACCTACTGACCGCCAGGATCGGCCGGCGGCACTACGCACCGCACACCCACGACGAGTACGCCATTGGCGTGACGGTCGACGGCCTGGAGACGATGCGCTACCGGGGCGAGAAGATCTACTCGGCGGCCGGGAGCATCGTCGTGGTCGAGCCGGGGGAAGCGCACACCGGCGGTCCCGCACGTCCGGAAGGGTTCGCCTACCTGTGTCTCTATCCGGGCGCCGAACTGCTGGGCGCTGCCACGGCCGCAGAGGCCGGGCCGGTGTCGGCGGAGCCCCACTTCCGCGAGCCGATCATCGACGACGTACGGCTCGGTGAGGCGCTGCGGCAGGCCCACCGCGCCCTCCGGCTCGGCGAAGACCCGCTGGAGGGCGAATCCCGGCTGCTCGGCGTGCTCGGCGCTCTCATTCGGCGGCACGCCGTGCACGGGCCCGCGGCGATGCCGCCACGCGGCCGAGCCGATGCCGGGCGGATCGCCCGTCGGGTCGCGACCCGTCTGTCGGACGAGCTCACCGCCCCGCCCACGCTCGCCGAGATGGCCGCCGACCTCGAACTCTCCCGCTACCAGTTGCTGCGCGCCTTCCGCGACGCGATGGGCATGCCGCCGTACGCGTGGCTCGCCCAGCACCGCGTGGCGAGAGCCCGTGCGCTCCTGGAGACCGGGCATCGTCCGGCCGAGGCGGCGACGCTCGTGGGATTCGCCGACCAGGCGCACCTCACCCGATGGTTCCGCCGCGTGCTCGGCGTCACCCCCGGCGCATTCCGCGACAGCGTCCAAGAGAGTGCGGTGCGCCGCCCTTCACCCTGATGTCCGGCCCGATCGCAACAGTCGCTGGGAGAGCGTGGTGCGTCGGCGTGCGTCTTGGTGATGGGCGCTAGGAGGACCTGGCGGTTGGGGTGGGGCGGGGGCGCGTGCGGGCTGTTGCTTCGTAGAGGTGCGGTATTCGGCCATCCCCCCCGCAACAGCGTTCAAGACGGTGTGGCTCGGCGTCTTGCACCCTGGTGATGTCCGTCCTGGGCGTGCTGGGGAGAGGCGACGACGCGGGGAGCGGCCCGGAGGTCGAGGCCGCATCGCAGGGTTGGTGTCGGGCCCGTCACGTGGGGTTGTGTCCGGTGGCGACGGCGCGCTGGGGGCGGACGGATCGAACGGAGGTCGTGTTGAGCCGTCGTGGCTGGATGCTGTTCGCGCTGATGAGCGTGCTCTGGGGCATCCCCTATCTGATGATCAAGGTGGCGGTCGAGAGCGTCTCGGTGCCCATGGTGGTGTTCACCCGGACCGCGCTCGGCGCCCTCGTCCTGCTGCCGCTGGTGATCCGGTCCGGGCAGTTGGACACGGTCCGCCGGCATTGGCGTCCGCTGCTGGCGTTCACCGCGGTGGAGATCCTCGGGCCGTGGGCGCTGCTGTCGGACGCCGAGAACCGGCTGACCAGCTCCATGACGGGTCTGCTGATCGCCGCCGTCCCCATCGTCGGGGTCGTGCTGGCATGGCTCACCGGCGACGCGGAGCGTCTCGGCCCGATGCGCTGGCTGGGGCTGCTCGTCGGCCTGGCCGGCGTGGGCGTTCTCGCCGCCCCGCATCTCACCGGTGGCAGCGCGTGGGCGATCGGCGAGGTCATGCTCGTCGTCCTCGGATACTCGATCGCCCCGATTATCACCATGCGCAAGCTTCAGGACCTGCCCAGCCTGCACATGGCCGCGTTCGCGCTGGCCATCGCCGCGCTCTTCTACACCGGCCCCGCGATCGCCACCTGGCCGGACACGATGCCGAGTGGGCGTGTGCTCGCCGCGCTCATCGCGCTCGGCCTCGTCTGCACGGCGCTGGCGTTCATCGTGTTCTTCGAGCTGATCCGGGAGGTCGGCACGTCCCGCGGGATGGTGTTCACCTACGTGAACCCGGCCGTCGCGGTCGCCGCCGGAGTCGTCTTCCTCGGCGAGCCCCTGACTGGCACGATCATCGCCTCGTTCGCGCTCATCCTGGGCGGCTCCGTACTTGCGACCGCGCGTCGCACCACGCCCCCGGCGGCCGAGCCCGCAACCGAGGAGGAGCCGTCCAAGGAAGCGAGAGCCGCCGCTGAGCCCGCCTCAGGATGAGTGCGAACGCGGTGTGCGTGTCGGGGGCGTGCCCTGGACTCACCCTTGCCTGGGGCCCGCCCCCGGACTCGGTCGCTCGACCCCAGATGCCCGCCTGTGGTCGTGGAGCATTCCAGGGTGCCGGTCGGTCCGCCGTGCTTCCTCAAGGCGCTGGTCCGAGGCGCACAGCACTTGACGCGCGCTCTTGCGGCCACGTTCGCTCCACTGACCGCTGCGGTTGCGACGCCACCACTGCAGACCTCGCGCGCGTCGACCCGTTCGCGCATGTGCGTCAGCACGCTGGCGTTTGCGGATCGGCAGGGTGCGCGTCGGTGCCTCCGTGCCTGCGCGTCGGCGGCGCGTTCGCGTCCGTGCGTCAGCCCTTCGCGTCCGTGCGTCAGCCCTTCGCGTCCGCGCGTCAGCCCTTCGCGTCTGCGGGGCGGCGGGTTCGAGCCTGGGCGTTGCTACGGCTGGCACCTGGACGTTGCCGCGGCTAGCACCTGGGGCCTTGCCGCGCCGGCGTCTGTGGAACGGCGCGCTGGGACGTTGGCGTCTGTGCGTCGGGCTCGGCGGCATGTGTTCGGGGCGATGTCCTCCGTTGCATCCAGGCCGTCCCTCGATATGGACCTGGTGAATGGCTGTGGAGGGAGGGGAAGCGGGCTGCGCGTCGGGTCAGCGGACGGTGACGATGAAGCGTTGCGGTTGGCTGGTGTTGCCGGACGGGTCGGTCGCGCGGTACTCGATGGTGTGGCGGCCCTTGCCGAGCTTGCCGTAGGTGAGGCCGTCGATGACGGTGCCGGTCGCGGTGAACAGCCAGGGGGCGGACGAGTCCGTCGGCCAGCCGAAGTAGTTGAACCAGCCGTCGCCGTCCACCCGGAACTCCGGGACGACCACGCCTGGACGGTCGTCGCTGCCGGTCAGGCGCATGGTGAACGGGCCGTCGAAGACGTACTCGGGTGTGCGCCCTCGGACGACCTGGGCCGCCTTGGACAGTTCGTACGCCACCGCTGGACGTTCCGCGTCGACCGTCCACACCCGCCTCTTGGAGCCGACCCTGGCGACGAGCGTGTGCGTGCCTGCGGTCAGCCGGAAGCGGCTGAGGTCGATGTCCCGGTCGCCGCCCGGTACGGGGCGGCCGTCGAGCTCCCAACGCACCTTGGGGACGAATCGGAGCGGATGGGTCGTCTCCGCGAACACGACCGACTCGGCGTTCACGGGCTGGTCGGTCGGCGTGGAGGAGGTGATGTCAACGGGTACGGTCGCCGGCGGTGTCCTCAGGTCGGTGTCGACCGTCCATGAGCGGGTCTGTGTGAGTGCGGACGACGACCGTATGGCCGGGTCCCGGACGAAGTCGGTGGGGTCCGTGACCGTCACCGTGACCGTGTGCGTGCCCTTCTTGAGGCGCAGCGTGGACAGGTCGAGGTTGGAACCCTTCCGCACAGTTCTCCCGTCGACCGCCCATGCGACGGACAACTGGTGACCGGCCGGGTGCATCGTTTCGACCCACAGGACGCGGTCGTCGCCCACCGGAGTGTCCGTGGGCGTGTGCGCTTGGACGAGGCTGACCTTGCCTGAGATTCGCTCAGTCATCCGCTCGCGCGCGACCTGGTCGTAGTAGTAGCCGAGCGTCTTCATCATCGAATGCTGGCTCGGCCTCCACACACCCTTACTGAAGTAGAGGCCGCCCTCGTAGCGTCCGATGGTGCCTCCGGCCTCGCTACGCTCACCGAGCCAGCGCCACCACTTCTTCTTCTGCGCCTTCATCTCCTGCTCTGTCAGCAGCGTGTGATGGATGGACTCAGGCTCAGGACCGCTGTACGTCCCACCAGGCACGCCCCGCTGGTAGTAGTCGTACTCGTCGTTCAGCCCGCCCAGTGAATGCCCGAGTTCGTGCGGGGCTATGAGAGCGGACATCGCGTTGCCGCCGGATGCTGTCGCATACGTCCCGCCTGCACCGCCGTAGGTGTCGCTGTTGGCGAGCGCAAGGATCTGCCGGTTTCCTACCGTCGCCCCTTGGACGAGATCCGCGTACGTCTTGGCCGCCGCAGAGTCCATGACGAGAAGGCGCTGGATGCCGTCGTCCCGGCACCCGCTCCAGAACGCCATGCGCAGCGGTGTAGTGCGGCGTGGCGACGACAACGCCGGGTCGCAGCTCACCCCAGATTCGCCGGACGGGATTTCCACCGCGTACACGTTGATGTAGCTGCGATACGACTTGAACGGCTCGATCGTCCACAGGTCGTTCAGGTGCGTGGCGAGGTGCGTGCGGAACTTCGGCATGTCCGCCGTTGTGTAGCCGTCGCCCAGCACGATCAGGTTGAAGCGCTTGGCGGGGTCGCCGGTCACCTGGATCGGCACCACGGTCGCATCCGCGGGTTCCGCCGCCCGCGCGGGCGCGGCGGTCATCAGCGGCAGGACGGTCAGCGCCGCCGCCCCGATCACGATCTTCCTGCCCGTCCACATGCGCAGACCTCCTCGGGAGGGGCGCACGCGGCGGCCGGGTCCGGCCGGGGCGCTGCGCCAGGCCCGTCCCACTGATCAAGCGGGACACGCCCGGATTATCACTTGAGTATCCGGATTTGTCGCTACCGTTTGCCGCGCTGCCCGTCGGCGAGCCCCTCCGCGATGCGCTGCCCGCCCGCGCGTCGCTGCACGGCCGCGGACAGGGCCGGGGCGATCCCGCCGATCCGGGCGCCGAGCCGCAGCCCGAGCGGCGCGACGTCGACCTCGGCGATGTTCCGCTCGATGGCCCGGATCGTCGCGCGCGCCACGTCCCGCGGAGACCGTGTGCCGACACCTCGGGGCAGCGTCACGCCGGCGTCCGCGAACATCCCGGCGTCCCGGATGAAGCCGGGGAAAACGGTCGACACGCCGACGCCGTGCGGCCGCAGATCTTCGCGCAGGGCCAGGGCGAACCCCCGCATACCGAACTTCGTCGCGTTGTAGAGGGACGCGTGCCCGGACGCCGTCTTCCCGGCGAGCGACGACACGAACACCAGATGCCCGCGGCCACGATCGGCCATCTGCGCCGCGGCGAGCTTCGCCATCACGATCGGCGCGCGCAGGTTGACGTCCAGCGTCCGGTCGATCTCGGTGATCGAGTAGTCGCTCAGCAGCCCGGACGCCGGCAGCGCCGCGTTCGCGACGAGCACGTCCACCCGCCCGGCCTCGTCCAGCAGCTTCTCCGCCGCGCCGCGCTCGGCCAGGTCGGCGGCGATGGCGCGGCCGCCGAGCCGGTCGGCCAGCGGTTCCAGGACGTCCGCCCGCCGGCCCGTCAGCACGACCCGGCCGCCCCGGTCGGCCAGCGCGGTCGCGAGCGCCTGCCCGATCCCGCCGGTCGCCCCGGTCACCAGGACGGTCGCTCCGCGCAGATCCATGCCGAGATGATGGCGGATCACAACCCGATCCGCCATAGCAGCAGGACGATCGACGACAGCACCAGCCCGGCCGTGCCCAGCGGCACGTCCCCCATCGCGATCAGCGCCGCGCACCCCAGGGCGATGATCCCCGCGATCAGCATCAGCCCCCGGCTCCCGGACCGCCCCTCCTCCGGCGCGTCCCGCTCGAACTCGCGTTCCCAGCGCCGGAAGTCGTCCTCTCCCATCGGCACTCCAGAAGGTCGTCCCCTCGGATTATGCGGTCCGCCGGACGTCCCGGCGAGGGACGGCACATCAGACGTGCCGTCCGATAACGGTGAGCGGGGTGCGGACCGCCCGGCAACGGTTGCTAGGCTTCCAAGAACCTGGGGGAAGCAGTCACTGATCCGCGATCCCCGGGTTTTGACTTCATAGTCGAGGTGAAGGGGTCCCACCGTGAAGAAGCTGCTCATTCTCGCCGTTGTCGCACTCGGCGGCTTCGCCGTCTGGCGCCGGATGCAGCAGGACCGCGCCGAGCTGGACCTGTGGACCGAGGCCACGTCGTCCGACAACTGACACGCCGACGACAGGCCCCGGCGTGACCGAGGCGGCGCCGATCACCGTCGCCTGCGTCGATCTCGCCGGGACCACCGTCGCGGACGGCGACACCGCCGAAACCGCCTTCGCCGAGGCGATCGCCACCCTGGGGATCGTCTCCGGCACGGCGGCGTTCGAACGTGCCACCGCCCGCTTCCACGACACGCGCGGCGAATCGGAGATCGGCGTCTTTCGCTCGCTCTTCGACGAGCCCCGCGCCCAGGCCGCGCACCTGGCGTTCGAGCGGTCCTACGGCCAGCTCATCGACCGGCGCGGCCTGGTTCCCGTGCCCGGAGCCGGTGACGCCCTGCGCCGCCTCCGCTCCTCCGGCGTCCGCGTCTGCCTGCTCACCGGCTCCGGCCGCACCCGGCAGGCCCGCATCATCGACGCCCTCGGCTGGTGGGACCGCGCCGACCTGACGCTGAGCCCCGAGGACGTCCCCCGGGACCGCCCGTGGCCCGACCTCGTCCTGACCGCCGCCCTCCGCCTCGGCGTGGACGACGTCCGCAACATCGCCGTGTGCGCCGCCACGGCCCCCGCGATCATGTCCGCCCGCCGCTCGGGCGCGTCCGTCGCCGCGGGCGTCCTCACCGGCCCCCACTCCCGCGCCCGCCTCCGCACCGCCGGCGCGACCCACGTCCTCCCCACCATCGCCGACCTGCCCGCCCTCGTCCTCCGCACCCCGGCCTGTCTCCTATACACATCGGCCGCTTCCAAACACC
>NZ_VCKZ01000414.1 GCF_005889745.1 Actinomadura geliboluensis | reverse complement strand
TCCGTCGTCGGCAGCGTCAGAGGTGTATAAGAGACAGCCCCCACCCCGACCCCCAGCAAGAGCCCGAAGGCGACCAAGAGCCCGAAGGCGCGCGAGAGCGGCGACGCGCGGCCGAGCGGCTCCGCGAGCCCGTCCACAGAACCGAGCGCGGGGGACTGAACGTTGCTGAACCCACCCGAGGCGTCGCCGGCCGGCCGCAGCGCGGTGGCCGCGGTGGTGATCGCCGTGACGCTGATCCTGCAGGTGTCGGTGGCGAACCGGCTGCCGCTGCCCGGCGGCGTGCAGCCCGACCTGGTGCTGCTGGCCGTCGTGGCGCTGGCGCTGGTCGCCGGGTCGATGACCGGCATGGTCACCGGGTTCCTCGCCGGCCTCGCCGCCGACATCATCCCGCCCGCCGACCACACCATCGGCCGATACGCGCTCGTCTACTGCCTCATCGGCTACCTGTGCGGCGTCGCGTCCGCCGAGATGGACCGCCAGTCCGTCGTCCCGTTCTTCGCCGTCGCCGCCGGCGCCCTCGCCGGGACCGTGCTGTACGCGGCGACCGGGATGATCCTCGGCGACCCGCGCGCCGAGTGGGGGACCGTGTCGCGCATGGTCCCGCTGCAGGTCCTCTACGACATCATCGCCAGCCCGTTCGTCGTCTGGGCGGTGCTGCGCGCCACCAGACGCTACGAGAGCGGCGAGCGGTCGCGCGGCGACGGCCTCGCCGTGCCCGCCGCCCGGTACCGCGCGATGTCCGGGCGGGGCGGGGCCCTGTGAACCCCAGGACCCATTTCCGCCTCGTCGTCCTGTACGTGCTCGTCGGCGCGCTGCTGCTCGTCCTGGTCGGACGCATGTGGACGCTGCAGGTGCTGGAGGGCGAGCACTACCGGGGCATCGCCGCCCAGAACCGCACCCGCGACATCGTCGTCCCCGCCGTCCGCGGCGTGATCATGGACGACCGGGGCAAGCCGCTCGTCCGCAACCGCAGCGCGCTCGTCGTGTCGGTCAACCGCACCACGCTGTCGCGGCAGAAGGACGGCGGCGAGGCCGTCCTGAAGCGGCTCGCCGCCGTCCTCGGGACGAGCCACGACGAGATGTCCAAGCGGATCCGGCTGTGCTCGCCGACCGTCAAGCGGCCCTGCTGGCCCGGCTCCCCGTACCAGCCGATCCCCGTCGAGGACCACGTCGACCCGAAGCGCGCCCTCCAGATCATGGAGCGGCAGGAGGACTTCCCCGGCGTCACCGCGCAGATCCAGGCCGTCCGCGAGTACCCGGAGCCGGACGGGGCGAGCGCCGCGCAGGTCCTCGGCTACCTCCAGCCCGTCACGCAGGAGGAGCTGGACAAGCGCAAGGGCCTGAAGGTCACCGGGTACAGCGGCGTCGACCTCGTCGGGCGCGCCGGGCTGGAGGCGCAGTACGACGCGGTGCTGAGCGGCGAGCCCGGGTTCCGCCGGGTCCTCGTCGACAGCCAGGGCCGCGTCACCGGCACCGCGGAGGAGCAGCAGGCGGTGGCCGGCAACAACCTCGTCACCAGCATCGACGCCGGGGTGCAGGGCGCGGCGGAGAAGGCGCTCAAGCACGCGATCGACAACGCGCGCAGGGGCGGCCACCCGGCCGACGCCGGCGCCGCGGTCGTGATGGACGTCCGCACCGGCCGCATGGTCGCGATGGCCAGCTACCCGACCTACGACCCGTCGATCTGGACCGGCGGCATCTCGCAGGAGAAGTACGACGCGCTGCTCGGCAAGAAGAACGGCGAGCCGCTGATCTCCCGGGTCACGCAGGGCCAGTTCGCCCCCGGCTCCACCTTCAAGATCTCCTCGGTGTCCGCCGCCGTGAAGGAGGGGGCCAGCCTGAAGGGCATCTACCCGTGCCCCGGCTCCTACAACGTCGGGAACCGGGCGTTCAGCAACGCCGGAGGCACCGGGTACGGCCCGATGACGCTGCACACCGCGCTGGTGAAGTCGTGCGACACGGTGTTCTACCGGTTCGCCTACCTGGAGTGGCAGCGCGACGGCGGCATGCACCCGAAGAAGAACGTCACCGACTCGATGGTGGACATGGCCCGCGAGTACGGCTTCGGGACCAGGACCGGCATCGACCTCCCCAGCGAGAGCAGCGGCCGCATCCCGGACCGCAAGTGGAAGAAGGACTACTGGGAGGCCACCAAGGCCGCCAACTGCAAGGGCGCCAAGGAGGGGTACCCGCAGGTCGCGAAGACCGACCCGGCGCGCGCCGCCTACCTGAAGGCGGTCGCGACGGAGAACTGCACCGAGGGGTACGTGTGGCGCCCCGGTGACGCGGCGAACTTCTCGGTCGGGCAGGGCAACGTCCTGGTGACGCCGCTGCAGCTGGTCCGCGCGTACGCGGCGGTCGCCAACGGCGGCAAGCTCGTCGTGCCGCGGCTCGGGGTCGCGGTCGTGCGGCCGGACGGCACGGTCGTCCGCCGGATCGAGGCCCCGGAGCCGAAGAAGCTGCCGGTCGACCCGAAGGTGCTGAAGTACATCCGCGACGCCCTCGCCGACGTGACGAAGGACGGCACCGCGGCGGGCGCGTTCAACGGGTTCGACTTCAAGCGCGTCGACGTGGGCGGCAAGACCGGTACCGCGGAGGTCTACGGCAAGCAGGACTCCTCCTGGTTCGCCTCGTTCGGCCCGGTGAAGGACCCGCGCTTCGCGGTCGTCGCGATGGTCTCGCAGGGTGGCTTCGGCGCCTCGACGTCGGCCCCGGCCGTCCGCGAGATCTGGGAGGCCATGTACGGGACGAAGGACAAGAAGCCGCTGCTCAAGGACGGCAAGCTCCCGTCCGAGCTGCCGAAGACGCCGAACACGGGAGCCGCCCCGTGATCACCGGTTCCGGCGTCGGGAGCGTCGAGGCGTACGCCGCGCGGCGGACGTGGCAGACCCGCCTGGCCGGGCTGCGCCGCCTCGACTGGCCGCTGTTCCTCGCCGTGCTGGCCCTGTCGCTGGTCGGCGCGCTGCTGGTGCGCTCGGCGACGTTCCACCTGCTCACCGAGCAGGGCAAGGACCCCGAGAGCTTCCTCAAGCGGCACGTGCTGAACCTGATCATCGGGTTCGTGCTCGGCGGCGTCGTCACCGTCCTCGACTACCGGCTCCTGCGCGCCTACGTCCCCATCCTGTACGGGGTCGCGTGCGTCGGGCTGCTCGTCGTGCTGACCCCGCTCGGCTCGACGATCAACGGGTCGCACTCGTGGATCGTGCTCGGCGGCGGGTTCCAGGTGCAGCCGTCGGAGTTCGCGAAGGTCGGGCTCGTGGTGCTGCTCGCGATGATCCTCGGCGAGCCGCGCGACGGCGAGATCGGGCCGGGCCGCCGGGACGTGCTGCTCGCGCTCGCCCTCGCCGGGCTGCCCGGCGTGCTGATCATGCTCCAGCCGGACCTCGGCACCACGCTGGTGTTCATCGCGGTCGTACTCGGCATGCTGGCGATCTCCGGGGCGCAGAAGCGCTGGCTGTTCGGGCTCGTCGGCGGCGGGGCCGCCGCGGCCGCCGCCGTGTTCTTCTTCGGCCTGCTGCAGGACTACCAGATCGCCCGGTTCACCGCGTTCCTCAACCCCGAGGCCGACCCGCGCGGCGCCGGCTACAACGCCCAGCAGGCCCGGATCGCGATCGGGTCGGGCGGCGCGTTCGGCAAGGGCCTGTTCCAGGGCGAGCAGACCGGCGGCCACTTCGTCCCCGAGCAGCAGACCGACTTCATCTTCACGGTCGCGGGGGAGGAGCTCGGCTTCGTCGGCGCCGCGATCATCGTCGCGCTGCTCGGCGTGGTGCTGTGGCGCGGGCTGCGCATCGCCACCCAGGCCGCCGACCTGTTCGGCACGCTCGTCGCGACGGGCGTCGTGTGCTGGCTCGGGTTCCAGGCGTTCGAGAACATCGGGATGACGATCGGGATCATGCCGATCACCGGGCTGCCGCTGCCGTTCGTGTCCTACGGCGGGTCCGCCACCTTCGCCAACATGATCGCCTTCGGTCTGCTGCAGGCCGTCCACGTGCGCCGCAGGGCGTTCGACTAGCCTCGGTCAGCAGGGCGTTCGGCTGATCGCCGGCGCGTTCGATTAGGGCGCCGCCAACGCGTAGGCTGGACGCTCATCCCCACGTCCCCAGCACGGAGGATTCCGTCATGCCGGTCGAGTCGCTCTTCCCGCGCCTGGAGCCGCTGCTCCCGAGCGTGCAGAAGCCGATTCAGTACGTTGGCGGCGAGCTGAACTCCCAGCTCAAGGACTGGGACGAGGCGGACGTCCGCTGGGCGCTGATGTACCCCGACGCCTACGAGGTCGGCCAGCCGAACCAGGGCGTCCAGATCCTTTACGAGATCCTGAACGAGCGCGACGGCGTCCTCGCGGAGCGGACCTACTCGGTCTGGCCCGACATGGAGGCCGTCATGCGCGAGCACGGCATCCCGCAGTTCACGGTCGACGCGCACCGCCCGGTCGCCGCGTTCGACGTGCTCGGCGTGTCGTTCTCCACCGAGCTCGGGTACACCAACCTGCTCACGGCGCTCGACCTCGCGGGCATCCCGCTGGAGGCCGCCGACCGCGCCGACGACCACCCGATCGTGATCGCGGGCGGGCACGCGGCGTTCAACCCCGAGCCGATCGCCGACTTCGTCGACGCCGCCGTGCTCGGCGACGGCGAGGAGATCGCGCTCGGCATCACCGAGATCATCCGCGAGTGGAAGGCCGAGGGCGCCCCCGGCGGCCGGGACGAGCTGCTCATGCGGCTCGCCGCGACCGGCGGCGTGTACGTGCCCCGCTTCTACGACGTGACGTACCTGCCCGACGGCCGCATCCAGCGGGTCGCGCCGAACCGCCCGGGCGTCCCGTGGCGGATCGAGAAGCACACCGTCATGGACCTCGACCAGTGGCCCTACCCGAAGAAGCCGCTCGTCCCGCTCGCCGAGACCGTGCACGAGCGGTTCAGCGTGGAGATCTTCCGCGGCTGCACCCGCGGCTGCCGGTTCTGCCAGGCCGGGATGATCACCCGCCCGGTGCGGGAGCGGTCGATCACCACGATCGGCGACATGGTGGAGCAGGGCCTCAAGGAGTCCGGCTTCCAGGAGGTCGGGCTGCTCAGCCTGTCCAGCGCCGACCACAGCGAGATCGGCGACGTCGCCAAGGGCCTCGCCGACCGCTACGAGGGCACCAACACCTCGCTGTCGCTGCCGTCCACCCGGGTGGACGCCTTCAACATCACGCTCGCCAACGAGTTCTCCCGCGGCGGCCGGCGCTCCGGCCTGACGTTCGCGCCGGAGGGCGGCTCCGAGCGGATGCGCAAGGTGATCAACAAGATGGTCACCGAGGACGACCTGATCCGCACCGTCAGCACCGCCTACGAGAACGGCTGGCGGCAGGTCAAGCTGTACTTCATGTGCGGTCTGCCCACCGAGGAGGACGAGGACGTCCTCGCGATCGCCGGCATGGCCAAGCGGGTCATCCAGGCCGGGCGGGAGGCCACCGGCCGCAAGGACATCCGCTGCACCGTGTCCATCGGCGGGTTCGTGCCCAAGCCGCACACCCCGTTCCAGTGGGCCGCGCAGTGCGACCACGAGACCGTCGACCGGCGCCTGCACGCCCTCAAGGACGCCCTGCGCGGCGACAAGGAGTACGGCCGCGCCATCGGCCTGCGCTACCACGACGGGCGGCCGTCCATCATCGAGGGCCTGCTGTCGCGCGGCGACCGGCGGGTCGGCAAGGTCATCCGCGCCGTCTGGGAGGACGGCGGCCGCTTCGACGGCTGGAGCGAGCACTTCTCCTACGAGCGCTGGACGTCCTGCGCCGAGGAGGCGTTCGCCGGCGAGCCCGTCGACCTCGCCTGGTACACCGTCCGGGAGCGCGACGAGGTCGAGGTCCTGCCCTGGGACCACCTCGACGCCGGGCTCGACCGCGAGTGGCTCTGGCAGGACTGGCAGGACGCCGTCGACGAGACCGAGGTCGAGGACTGCCGCTGGACGCCCTGCTACGACTGCGGCGTGTGCCCCACGATGGGCACCGAGATCCAGATCGGCCCCACCGGCAAGAAGCTGCTCCCGCTCTCCGTGGTCTGAGGGGTCCCGTGCGGCGACCCGCGCGGGAGTCCGGGTGTCCGGAAGCGGTTGCGGGATCGGCCTGAGCAGCGGCGGTCCGGGCCTCGCGGCACCCGCGCTTGGCCGAACGATGCTCGGGGACCCGTACTCTATAGGGAGACCTAGTTTTTCGACTCGACACGAGTAGGAAGGACCAGAACCCTGGCACCCATGCCGGAGGGTCCGGCGCCGGCCCCCGTGACCCAGCGACTGCGCGTCCGCTACGCCAAGCGGGGCAGGCTGCGGTTCACGAGCCACCGCGACATTTCCCGGGCCGTGGAACGCGCCGTCAGGCGCGCCGGGATCCCTGTCGCGTTCAGCGGCGGATTCACCCCCCACCCGAAGATCTCGTACGCGGGTGCGGCGGCGACAGGGGTGGCCAGTGAGGCCGAATACCTCGAGATCGGGCTCACCGAGACCCGCGATCCTGCGCGGGTCCGGGCCGATCTGGACGCGGCCCTGCCCCCCGGGCTCGACATCGTCGATGTCGTGCCGGTCCGGGCGGGCCGCAGCGACGCACCGGTCAAGCCGGGCGCGTTCGCCGATCGGCTCCAGGCGTCCGAATGGCGGATCAGGCTGGACGGCGTGCCCGAGGGCGACGCCGCCGCCGCCGTGGCCGCCTTCATGGCCGCCCCGGTCATCGAGGTGGAACGCCTCACCAAGAAGGGACGGCGCCGTTTCGACGTGCGCGCCGCCGTGTCCGCGTGTGAGCTGGACCGGCGCGCCGCGGAGGCGGCGGATGCCCCTTGTGCGATACTTCGAATGGTTGTTCGGCATTCCACACCGGCCGTACGACCCGACGACATCCTCACCGGACTGCGCCAGGTCGCCGACCTCGCGCCGCCGTCACCGCCGCTGGTGACCAGGCTGGCGCAGGGGCCCCTCGACGCGGACACCGGTGGCCTCGCGGATCCCCTGGATCCCGACCGGGAGACCGGCCAGCCGTCCGGCGACGACGCCGAGACGGCCCGCGGCCCTGTGCGGCCGCAGCCCGGGGACGCCGCGAGCGAGGATGCCGTCAGCGCCTGACCGGGGGACCGAAGCCGTGGGAGCACGGAACCGGTTCCGCAGGGTACGGCTGGCGCGCCCCCGACGACTTCGTCGTCGCGGCCGGACCACCGTCCGGCCATGACGACGCCGATGACTGACGAGGTGCTCCCGCGCGGCGCACCGCACCGATCCGCCCCCGGGCGGGACGGGCGGACGCGCCCGGGAGCCTGACGGGAGATTGCCCGGATGCTTGAGAACGAAGTCGATTCGGCCGCGGCCGACGGCACCGAAGAAGAGACGACCGAGACCGCGAGCGGCGCGAACGGGAGTGCGGCGGAGCAGGGCACGGGCGTGACCTCGCGCCCGCGCCGGGCGAGCCGGCCCGCCGGCCCGCCGCCCGAGGTGGACGACGCCCCCGCGGAGCCCCCCGCCGCCGAGGCCGACGAAGCCGAGACCGAGGAGGCCGAAGAGCATCGCGTCGGGCTCGCTCCAGAGCATGCTCATCCCTTGGCAGTTGATGGGACCCGTCGGTGTGCCCGCTGCCTCACCGGAGATGAAGCTGTCTCCCAGTGACACCGCTACCGGCCCTGCCTGCGGCGCAAGGGTCCCCTTGCTGGCGGCTCTGGCCTGGGGGCCCAAGGTCGAGAAGGCGGCCGAGGCGG
>NZ_VCKZ01000048.1 GCF_005889745.1 Actinomadura geliboluensis | reverse complement strand
CGGGAGGTCTACGGCGACCCATGGCCGCTCGCCGCCAGCACCCTCCTCGGCGTGAAGGCCCTCGGCCTTCCCGACTGGCTGATCGAGGTAGAGGCGACCGCCTTCTTGCCCTGACGCCCGTGCCGGATGGCATCGTCACCGCGTTCACCGACCGCATGGCCTCCGGCAGCCACCCGCCGGCTTGCCGCCGCGTATGACCCAGCTCACGCCCGCGCGCTTCAACATGTGCCGTCCGGTCGCGGTATCCCCGGCTGCTCGAAAGTCCGGACCACATGAGGGGGATTCATGCCCGAGCAGCTGGGAGTCCGCGTCTCGCGGCGGGCGGTCATCACTACGGCCGCGGCGACCGCCGGTGCTGCCGCCGCGGCCGGCGCGCTGGCCGCGGCCGATCGCGATGCAGCGCCACCACCGCCAGGCCCATCGGGGACCGTGCCGTTCCATGGGACGCATCAGGCGGGCATCGCCACTCCGCAGCAGCAGTACGCGCTCTTCGCGGCCTTCGACCTGGAGACCGCCGACCCGCTGAACGGGGACCGCCTGACCACCGCACAGGCGGCGGGAAACTTCCGCCGGCTCATGCAGGCGTGGACGGATGTCGCCGAGCGCCTCACGCGGGGCCGCCCTCCCGCACCGCGACCCGGCCACCGGCCCGGTGTGCCGCCGGACTCCGGCATCGCCGACGGCCTGGAGCCGTCCCGCCTGACCGTCACCTTCGGCCTCGGCCCGGACCTGTTCGAGCGGATCGGCCGGCGGCGCGACCGGCCCGGCCGGCTGGCGCCGCTGCCGGCGTTCCGCGGCGACCGGCTGGAGGCGGCCTGGAGCGGCGGCGAGCTGCTCGTCCAGATCTGCGCGGACGACCCGCAGATCGTCAGCCGGGCGTTCCGCGCGGTCCGCAGCCGCGCACCGGGCGTGGCGCGGCTGCGCTGGAGCCAGCAGGGCTTCCTCGGCCGGTTCGGCGACGCCACCCCGCGCAACCTGTTCGGCCACAAGGACGGCACCGCCAACCTGCGGCCGGGGCACGCCCGGTTCGACCGCACCGTGTGGTCCACCGCGCAGGACGACCCCGCGTGGTTCGCCGGCGGCACCTACCTGGTCTTCCGGAAGATCCGTATGGACCTCCCCAAGTGGGATACCACTCCCGGACGCGCGCAGGACCTGGTGATCGGGCGACGGCGCGGCGACGGCGCGCCGCTGAGCGGCGAGCACGAGTTCAGCGCGCCCGACCTCAGCAGGCCCGGCCCGGACGGCGGGCCGCTCATCCCCGTCGACTCGCATGTGGCGCTGATTCGGGACGTCCCGATGCTGCGCCGCTCGTATAACTACGACTACGGCGTCCAGGCGAACACGGAACCGACCGGGCCGCACCACCACGGCGGCGACGCGGGACACCACCATGGCGAGGGCGCGGAACGACATTCCGGCAGCGGTCACGACATCTACGACGCGGGGCTTCTCTTCTGTGCCTATCTGAGCGACCCCGGCTTTTTCATCCGCGCTCAGCGCAAGCTGGCCGAATCCGACCGGCTCAACGCGTTCATCCGGCATACCGGCAGCGCCGTGTTCGCCGTTCCGCCGGGCGTGCAGCCCGGCGGGCGTGTGGCCGCCGGGCTGTTTGAAGGCCGATGACCCCGCCTCGCCCATGTGACCCACGTCGCACTCGCGGGGTTCAACACCGGGCCCGTGCGCCGCGTATCCCCCGTGACAAACTGCTCGGTGCGGTGAAGGGGTGTTCCTCAGTGGCGGAGTGCAGTCGGCGGACAGCACGCGGCGGGGCGGTGTAGGCGTGGCCCAGCTCTGGAGGTTGCGGCGGCGGCCGTCCACCACCGGCCGGCAGGAGGCGCCCGCCTCCCTGCACAGCGAGCAGGACATGCGACTCGCCTACGAGCGGCACGGCGCGGAGCTGCTCGGCTTCGCGTGCAACGCCCTCGCCGACCGGCAGCTCGCCGAGGACGTCGTGCAGGAGACGTTCGTCAGGGCGTGGCGGTCCGCGGCGTCCTTCGACCACCGCCGCGCGAGCCTGCGCACGTGGCTGTTCGCCATCGCCCGCAACGTAGTGCACGACGTCAGGCGGAACCGGGCGGCGCGGGTCCCCGTCGCGGGCCCGCCGGACGCCGACGAGCCGGGCGACCGGGACGACCCGTTCGACCGCCTGCTGAAGCGCATCGAACTCGACGAGGCGCTGCGGCGCCTGTCGGAGGAGCACCGCCGGGTCGTCCTGGACGTGTACTTCCTCGGCCGGACGTGCGCCGAACTCGCCGACGAGCTCGGCATCCCGGCCTCGACCGTGCGCAGCCGCCTCTACTACGGGGTGCGCGCGCTGCGCGTGATCCTGGAGGAGAAGGGATGGCTGGCCCCGTGACCCCGTCCTGCCACGCGTTCCGCGTCGAACTCACCGAGCTGCTCCTGCTGGACCGGCCGCTGCCCGCGCCGCTGGCCCGCCACCTCGCCCGGTGCGCGGACTGCTCCGCCGAGGCGGCCGGCGTCCGCCGGGTCATCAGGACGTTCGAGCGCGCCGAACCGCTGCTCCCCGGAGCCGCCGTCCCCGCGCCCCGGCCGGAGGCTCCGCCCCGCCGCACCGCCCGGCGGCGGGCCGCGGCCGCCACCGCCGGGCTGGTGCTCGCCGCCGCAGCGGTGCTGGCCCTGCTGCTCCCCGGCGGCATGGGGCCTCCAGGCGACGGCCATGAGGGCCGGCCGGACGCGGCGGTCACGCTGTCGCGGCCGGCGCCGATGATCGAGCACAGCTGGGGCACCGAGGTCCCGGTGTCGCTGTCCGGGCTCCGCCCCGGCCGGACCTACCGCCTGCTGACCGGGGACGCGCACGGCCGGCGCCAGTCGGCCGGCAGCGTCCGGGCGGGCGGCGGCGAGGCGCCCATGAGGACCCGCATGGTGACCGCGATGGCCCGGTCGGAGATCACCGCGCTGCTCGTCCAGGACGAGAGCGGGCACACGGTCGCACGGCTCGCCGTACCGCACCCGACCGCCCCGCCCCGCTAACAGCCCCGATTCCCACCGCAAGACCGCGTCCGGAGCCGCAGGTCCGCTTCGGCATGCCCTTCGTCCGCCGGCGCGGCGTCCCGCCGTGCCCTCCCACCCATCACCGTTCTCTCACTGGAGGTTCGACCGTGTTCTCTGCCAGACATATCGCCGGTGCCGCCACGGCGCTGGCCACCGCCGGCGCAGCTGTCTTCGGCGTCACCGCCGCCGCCGACGGATCACCGGGCTTCTCCTCCGACGGCGCCCGTCTCGTCGCGGCGGTCAAGGCGCACGGGCCGGTGCCGGTCTCGGGCCTGGACCGGGTCTACACGGCCGACCAGAGCTCCAACACGGTCACGGTCATCGACCCGGCCTCCAACCGGGCGCTCGGCACCATCCGCCTCGGAGACCAGCGGCTCGGCTCGACGCTCAGCCCGCAGTACCTCGGCAACGCGGGCGTCCACGGGCTCGGCTACTCCCGGGACCGCCGGCGCCTCGGCGTGGTCAGTGTGGCCAGCAACACCGTCGACATCATCGACACCCGCACCAACAAGGTCATCAGCCACACCGACGCCGGACGCGCCGCGCACGAGGGCGACTTCACCGCCGACGGCCGCGAGTTCTGGGTCGCCGACCGCGGCCGGGACACCGTGACCGTCATCGACGCCGACCGGGGCGGCGTCGACGGGCGCGTCAAGGTCGGCGAAGGGCCCTCCAAGGTGCTGATGAGCCCGGACGGCGCGCTCGCCTACGTCAACCACATCAGCGCACCCGAGATCACCGTCGTGGACGTGAAGTCGCGCAAGGTCACCGGCCGCATCAAGGGGCTCGCCGACGTCTTCTCCTCCGACGCCGCCATCTCCCCCGATGGCAAGGAGATCTGGGCGGCCCACAAGCGCGCCGGCAAGGTCAGCGTGATCGACCTGGCCTCGCGGAAGGTCAAGGCCGTGCTGGACACCGGCCCCGACACCAACCACCCCAACTTCGCGACCAACGCCCTGGGCTCATTCGTCTACCTCACCGTCGGCGGCCTCGACCAGACGCTCGTCTACGAGCGCACGGCGTCCGGGGCGCCCAAGTTGGTCACGCGCATCCGCAACCGCGGTCACGCCCCGCACGGCGCCTGGCCCAGCGGGGACGGGACGCGCATGTACGTAGGGCTGGAGAAGTCCGACGCGGTCGACGTCATCGACACCAAGACCAACCGGGTGGTCGACACGATCCGGACCGGGCAGGAGCCACAGGCCGTCATCTACGCGCCCCGGGCCGTGACCAGCCCCGGTTCCGCTTCCGGGCTCGGGCGCCAGGGCCTCGGCGCCCCAGCCCGGAACGTGCCGACCGTCCTGCCGGACGGTTCGGACGGCGACGTGCTGCGGCCCGGCGGCAAGGGCCGCGTGCTGGAGGCGACCGTCCGGCAGGTCGGCGGGCTCGACATGGTCCAGTTGCAGGCCCGCGACCTCAGGCCCGGCACGACGTACCAGGCGTACGCCGTCGCGGCGTCCGGGCGGGCGACGCCGCTGGTCTCCTTCACCACCGACGACGGCGGCAAGGCGCCGCAGGTGCTGTCGTTCTCGCAGTTCACCGGGAAGCGGATCGTCCTGAAGTCGAAGGGCAGGGCGTCGGCGCAGCGGCTCGCGTCCCTGAAGAAGGCGAGCGGCGACCACTCGCACGACGCGCCGGCCGGGCGCGACGTCGACCCCGCGTCGCTCCTGTTCTGCTGCTGCTGAAACGGAGGTGAGTGCCTGTGCAGAGCGCACGCCTGAACCCGCTCCCGCGCACCGCCATGGCCGTGGGCGCTGTCGCGGTCATGAGCGCCGCCATGGTGACGCTGCCGGCGGCCGCGGCGTCCGCGCACGTCCGCGTGCTGTCCGAGGGCGCCGAGGCCGGACGGCCCGCGACCCTGCGGTTCCGCGTCCCCAGCGAGAAGGAGTTCAGCACGACCGTCCGCATCGACATCGCCCTGCCCGAGGGCGTGACCGCCGACTCCGTCCCTGAGATCGAGGGCTGGACGATCAGCCGGACGCCCCAGCGCCACATCGTGTGGACGGCCCGGGCCGGGCACGAGATCCGGCCCGCCGAGACCCAGACCTTCACCGTGCGCGCAAAACCGCTGCCGAATGAGGGCGTCCTCCGCTTCGACACGGCGCAGACGTACTCCGACGGATCAGTCGTCAACTGGAACCAGCCTTCGGCCGGGGGACGGGAACCGGACTTCCCGTCCCCGGAACTGGTCCTCGATCCGGCGGCCGTGCGGGAGGCGCCGCCTCCGGCCGGTGCAGCGCCAAAACCGCCGGCGGCCACGGAGCCGGCGGGCGCGGAGCCGGCGGGCGCGGAGGCGGCGACGGGCGCGGCCGAGGAGGGCGGCCTCCCCGTCGCCGTCTGGGCAGTCGGAGGCGTGCTCGCCGGCGGCGGACTCGCCGTTCTGCTCAGGCGGCTGCTCCGGGCGTCCGCCGGACGGCACGGCTGACCGGACGGCTGACGGCTGGAGCCCGGCCGCCCGCCAGGCGGCCGGGCTCCTCCCGGACGGCGCAGCCCGCCGCCGTGGCTGTGAGTCGGCACGAGCGGCCACTGCCGCTTCCAGTCCGCGCACTCCGAGGACGGGATGATCTGCAGCCAGCGGGGTCGCGGGGCGACGGCGAGGCCAGGGTCTTCTCCCTAGCTCGGGCTGCCAGTTGCCGGTGGCCATGCCGTTCTCGACGACACCCAGATCCTGTCCGGGGTGTTGAGGACGAGGGAGTGCTTGCCGTCGGTGTGGCCGGGCGTCCACAGCAGGCTGACGCCGACGCCGAGCTCGGCGCACTCTCCTCGGCCGCCTCGAGCCTGCTCGGCGGCTACGGCGCCTGGGGCGCGCCCCACCTGAAGGGAGCACCTCAGGTCCCCTCGCACCGGCACCGCATCTGATCGCCGCAGGGGGTGGTTCCGAGCGGGCGGCGCGGAAGGCCGCCCGCCCGGAGGGCCGTCGTCACCACGACGAGGGCCAGTCGAGGCAGAACGGGGAGATCACCGGTGTTGGAAGCCGGGTTGCCGCTTTTCGGTGAACGCCGCCATCCCTTCGGACTGGTCATGGGTTGCGAAGGCCGAGAAGAAGGCGCGCCGTTCGTACCGGACGCCCTCCGCCAGCCCCGACTCGTAGGCGCGGTGTACGCACTCCTTGATCGCGGTCGTCGCCATCAGGGACTTCTCGCCGATCTCGGCCGCGGCGGCCAGGGCCGTCTCCATCAGCTCCGCCGCCGGGACGACGCGGCTCACCAGGCCCGACCGCTCGGCCTCGTCGGCCGGCATCATCCGCGCCGTCAGCAGCATGTCCATCGCCTTGGCCTTGCCGATCGCGCGGGGCAGCCGCTGCGACCCGCCGATCCCGGGCGGGATGCCGAGCCTCACCTCGGGCTGCCCGAACCTGGCGGTGTCCGCCGCGATGATGATGTCGCACATCATCGCCAGCTCACAGCCGCCCCCGAGCGCGTAGCCAGCGACGGCGGCGATGACCGGGGTGCGGATCGCCGCGAAACGGTCCCACTCCGCGAACCAGTCCGCGCGGTAGAGGTCTGAGAACGTCTTGGACCGCATCTCCTTGATGTCGGCGCCGGCGGCGAACGCCTTCCCCGATCCGGCCACGACGATGGCGCCGATGTCGGGGTCGCGGTCGTACTCGATCGCTTGCGTGGTGATCTCCACCATCGTCTCGTAGCCGAGCGCGTTCAGCGACGATGGGCGGTTCAGGGTCAGGACGCCGGTACGGCCGATGCGTTCGGCGGTCAGCGTGTTCGCCATGGTGAAGGTTCTCCTTCCGGTACTGGGATGGACGTCAGCCCGCGGTCCGTCCCGCCCCGGGCTCGGCCGCGCCGACGAGCGCGGACACGTTTCCGAACACGGCTTCACCCCGGCCCATCGCCGCGTGCGCGGCGGGCAGGTCGTGGAAGCCGATGGTCGAGCCCAGGGCCGGGTCGATCTTCCCGGCACGCACCAGATCGTTGTAGGCGATCGCCTGCTCGTCGTTGGTGCCGTGCGAGCCCTGCAGCCGCTTCTGCCGCGTCCAGTGGTAGCGCAGGTCGACCATGGCGTCGAAGCCGGTCGTGCCCGCGCAGATGACGACCATGCCGCCCGCTTCGCAGACGAAGACGCTGGTGGGGATCGTGGCGGCGCCGGGGTGCTCGAAGACGATCGCGGGGTCGCGCCGCTCGCCGACGATCTCCCAGATGCGCTTGCCGAAGGCGCGCGCGCCGGCCGTCCACTCCTTCTGCCCGGCGGTGTCGTCCACCAGCGGCGGGATCCCCCAGTGCGTGAAGTCGCGACGGCTGATCCAGCCGGCGGCGCCGAACTTCTGCGCGTAGTGACCGCGCTCCTCCTCGGACACGACGGCCACCGGTACGGCTCCGGCGAGCCGGGCGAGTTGGATCGCCTGGGTGCCGAGACCGCCGGAGCCGCCCCAGACGAGGACGACGTCGCCGGGTTGGACGGCGTTGCCCGCCCAGCCGTGCAGCATGCGGTAGGCGGTGGTACCGACCAGCGTGGGGGCGGCGGCCTCCTCCCACGTCAGGTGTTCAGCCTTCGGCATGACCTGGTGCGCCTGGACCCGGGTGAACTGCCCGAAGGAGCCATAGTTGGTGTCGTAGCCCCAGATGCGCGCCGACGGGGCGATCATCGGGTCCTTGCCGCGGGCGATCCACGGGTCTTCGCGCTCCCACCACCCGTGGTGGATCACGACGTGCCGGCCGACCTCGACGCCTTCGACCGCCTCGCCCACCGCGTACACGATGCCCGAGGCGTCCGAGCCGCCGATGTGGAAGTCCTCGGTCTCGCCGCGCTTCTGCCGGACCGCGATCTGGTTCACCGGGTAGCCGCGGGCGGCCCACACGTTGTTGTAGTTGATGCCGGCCGCCATGACGGCGACCAGGACCTCGTCCGGGCCGATCTCGGGCGTCGGCACCACTTCTGGCCGGAAGGCGGTGGCCGGGTCGCCGAAGCGGTCGGCCCGGACGACCTGCGCGTGCATGTGGCTCGGCACTTGGCCGACCTCGGGCAACTGCCCGATGGGCGTGGGCTCTACGCCCGGGGTGACGACGTTGCGGCGGACGGTGGATTCGGCCATGGACTGCTCCTTAGGTATTGGGTTTTTGACCCAAAGCTAGGTCATGAAAGGGGGGCGCCGTAACGTGGTCGATAACGCGTGGCTCGCCGTAGGCTCTAGTCGGCCTCAGCCCACAGGCCGCCGCGTTCCAGTTCGTCGGCGAGGGTCTTGGTGCTCGCAATCAGGTGATCGAACATGGCGGCGCGGGCGGCGTCGGGGTCCTTGGCCGCCAGCGCGTCCAGTATCGGCTCGTGCGCGTAGGTGCACGTACGCGGACGCGCCTGCCAGTCGAGGCCGCCGTATCGGGGCAGGTACCGGGAGAACCGCTCCGCCGTCCATGCCAGCTCGGGTGACCGGGCCGCGAGGTTGACGGTGCTGTGGAAGCGGTGATTGATTTCCTCGGCCGCGTCGCGGTCTCCCGCCCGGTCGGCCTTGACCAGGGCCCCCTGGAGATCGCGCAGGTTCGCCAGGGTGCCGTCCTCCAGGTCCACCGCCGCCCGCTTGGCGAGTTCTCCGGCAACCATGGCGAGCACGAGGACCCGGTCCTCGAAGCCCGCGCGGGTGAGCCGCGCCACCACGTACCCCCGGCGGGGCCGACGGACGAGGAACCCCTCCCCCGCCAGTTCGACCAGCGCCTCGCGCACCGGCGTGACGCTGATCTTCATCTGCTCGGCCAGATGCTCGACCCGCAGCCGGTCACCGGGCTTGAAACGCCGCGTCATGATCATGTGGCGGATGTACTCGCGCACCTCCTGGCCGACGGAGACCTCCCGGAAGGCAGGACCGTCGGGTAGCGGGAGCGTGGCGGGCGACTCGGTCAAGGCGTCACTTCCTAGGTCGTCGGGTTTTCTATATTAGGTTCCTGACCGAGAACAGCGGAGTCGTCTGGCGGCAACCCGGCGTCAGGCACGGCTGCGCGCTCGCGAGCTGCGGATCCGCGGGGCCTCGGTGATGCCCGCCGCCGCCAGTTCCGCGGCGATCCGGGCCCGCAGCTCGACCTTGCGGATCTTCGTTCCGGACATCGGCCAGGAGTCGACGAAGCGCACGTACCGGGGGATCTTGAAGGTCGCGATACGGTCGACGCAGTAATCGATGAGCTCCTGCCCGGTCAGCTCGGCGCCCGGTACGAGCTGCACGTACGCGACGGGCACCTCGCCGTAGTAGGCGTCGGGCGCGCCCACCACCGCGCACACGCTGACGGCCGGGTGGCGCAGCAGGTACGACTCGATCTCCAGCGAGGCGACGTTCTCCCCGCCCACCTTCAGCATGTCCTTGATGCGGCCCCGGAACGCCACGCGCCCGTCGGCGTCCATCTCGCCCAGGTCGCCCGAGCTGAACCAGCCGTCGGCGTCGATGACCTCCGCGGTCGCCACCGGATCCTTGTAGTAGCCGAGGAAACGGGAGGTGCCGCGGAACCGGATCTCACCCCGCGCCCCCGGCGGCACGACCTCCCCGGTCTCCAGATCGGTGATGCGCACCTCCATGCCGGGCAGCGGGAAGCCGCCGGTGGTGACGCGCAGGTCGAGCGGGTCGTCGGGGGTGGTCATGGCGACGTGCCCGCTGCCCTCGGTGATCCCGTAGTTGGCGAGCTGCACCGCCTGCGGGGTGCGGGACTGCAGCCTGCGCAGCAGATCCTCACCGCCGGTGTTCATCGTGACCCGCAGCCGGGACAGGTCGGCGGTGGCGAACTCGGGCAGTTCCACGACCCGCATCCAGATCGTCTCGAAGCACGGGATCGCGTGCGTCACCCGCTCCTCCACCATGGCCTGGAGCGACTGGCGCGGATCGAAGACCCCGGCGTGCACGAAGCCCGCGCCCGACGCGACACACGCGATCATGGTGGCGAGCCCCGCGGTGTGGAACAGCGGCAGCGGGCACCAGAAGCGGGAGTCGGCGTCGAGCCGGTAACGGGTCCGGGCCAGGGACGTCCCCTGCATGACCACGCCCCGATGGCTGATCATGCACGCCTTCGGCCGCGCCGAGGTCCCCGAGGTGTACATGAGGTAGGCCAGGTCATCGGCGCGGGCGACGTCCTGGTCGGGCCGGACCGGCTCGTACGGCCCCGCGTCCCACGTCCCCGGCAGGCCGAACTCTTCGGCGGACGAGAAGCCCGGACGACCGTCACCGTCGCCGTCGCTGTCGCCGTCGCCGTCGCCGTCGCCGTCGCCGAGCACGATGACCCGCCGCAGCTTGGGCGCCTCGGCCAGGGCCAGGCTCGTCGAACGCTGACCGGCCAGCGAGGGCAGCGCCGCGACGAGCTCGGCACGCCGGTCGTGGTGGCTTGTCGCTCCGCTGGTCAGCACAACGGCGAGGTCGGCGTGGTCGATGACATGGCCCAGCTCGGCGGCCCGGAACCGGTCGCTGACCGGCACCACGACCCCGCCGGCACGAACGGTGCCGAAGATCGCCGCGATCATGTCCAGCGAGGGCGGTACCCACAGCCCGACGTGCTCGCCGGCCTTCAGGCCCGCGTTGACCAGCATGTGGGCGAACGCGTCGGCCCGCGCGTCGAGTTGCGCGAACGTGGCCCTGGCTTGGGGGAAGACGAACTCGTTGCCCGGGTGCGCCGCAGCCGTGTCCCGCAGCAGTCTGCTCATGGACCAGTTGACACCGTCGGCATCGGAATCGCTCATCGTGCTCTCCGTGGAATCTCTGGGGTGGTCACCGGCCGCGGTAGATCGGCGCGCGCCGCTCGGTGAAGGCGGTCATGCCTTCGTTGAAGTCCTCCGAGGCGACGTACGTGGTGAACGCCCCGAGTTCGAGCTTCAGCCCGATCGCGGAAGACTGCGTGGCCGCCTCTCTGGCGACCCGCTTGACCTCCCTGAGGGCGAGCGGGCTGAGCTCGGCCAGCCGTCGCGCCATCGCGGCGGCGGTCCCGATGAGCCGATCCGGCGGCACGACCTCGTCGATGAGACCGTGCCGCTGCAGGTACCCCGGCTCGAACAGCTCGCCGGTGAGCAGCAACCGGGAGGCGACGTTCGCGGGCACCTTGCGCACCAGCCGGGCGGATCCGCCGGCGCCGGGCAGCACACCGTACTTGAGGTGTCCGTCCCCGATGCGGGCGTCCGCGGACGCGATGACCAGGTCGCAGCACAGGACGAGTTCCAGCCCTCCGGCCACCGTGACGCCGTTCACCGCGGCGATGACCGGCTTCGGAAGCTCCTCGAACCGGGTCAGGGTCTTGGCCGAGTAGTCGATGTACGCCAGCAGGCCGTCGTGGTCGCGGGTGTCCAGCAGGCTCCTGAAGTACTTGAGGTCACCGCCGGTGCTGAAGGCGCGCCCGGTCCCCGTCACCACCAGGACCCGCACCCGGGGGTCGTCCTCGATGTCGTCCAGGGTGTCGTTGAGGTCGTCGAGCAGCGCCGCCGAGTACGCGTTGAGGGCGGCCGGGCGGTTGAGACGCACCCACGCCACGCCGTCGCCGACCTCCAGCGTCACGTTGGCCCGGGCGGTCATCAAGCGATCCTTTCCACGATCGTGGCGTTCGAGACACCGCCGGCCTCGCACATCACCTGCAGGCCGTAACGGCCGCCGCGGTGGACGAGTCCGTGCACGAGAGTGGTCATGAGGCGCGCGCCGCTGGCCCCCAGCGGGTGGCCGAGGGAGATGCCGCCGCCGTGCACGTTGACCCGGTCCATGTCGGCGCCGGTCTCGCGGGCCCAGGCGAGCACCACGGAGGCGAACGCCTCGCTCACCTCGAACAGGTCGATGTCGGACAGGCCCAGTCCGGCCTTGGCGAGCACCGCCCGGGTGGCCGGGATGGGCGCGGTGAGCTTGTACAGGGGGTCGTCCCCGACGGCCACGGCGGTGTGCACGCGCGCGAGAGGGATGAGCCCGAGCCGGGCGGCCGTGTCCGAGGAGGTGATGAGCAGCGCCGCGCTTCCGTCGCTGATCTGGCTGCTGTTTCCTGCGGTCACCGACCAGCCGAGTTGCGGGAACCGGGCGGCCATGGCCGCCGAGTGGAACGCGGCGGGCAGGGCGGCGAGCCGCTCCGCGCTGGTGTCCCGCCGGACGCCCTCGTCTGCGGCGAGTTCCGGGCAGGGCAGGACCTCTTTCTCGAAGGCCCCCGCGTCCCAGGCGGCCGCGGCCTTCGCATGGCTCGCCAGGGCGAACTCGTCCAGTTCGGCGCGGGTCAGGTTCCACCTGGCCGCGATGAGTTCGGCGCTCACGCCCTGGTTCACCATGCCGTCCGGGTAGCGCCCGGCGAAGGCCCGGCCGTACGGGTCGGCGTCCGGCGGGGTGTCGGAGAAGATCGGGACCTGGCTCATCGATTCCACGCCGCAGGCGATCACCACGTCGTAGGCGCCGGAGATGACGCCCTGCGCGGCGAAGGCCACCGCCTGCTGGCTGCTGCCGCACTGCCGGTCGACGGTGACCCCGGGGACGGACTCGGGAAGACCGGCCGCCAGGGCGGCCGTGCGGGCGACGTTGGCGCCCTGCGGGCCGGCCTGGGTCACGCAGCCGGCGATGACGTCGTCGATCATCTCCGGGGGCACGCCGGTCTCCTCCAGTACGCCTTCGATGCTGCGGGCGAGCAGGTCGACGGGGTGGACGCCGGCCAGGGCGCCGCCCTTCCTCCCTCTGCCGATGGGTGTGCGGACAGCCGCGACGATGACTGCGTCAGTCAACGCGTCTCCTCTTGTCAGTGGTTTCTGCCTCATGCGCCGTCAGACCTTCACCTTCTGGGCGGTGCGGAAGACCCCGGCGGGCCGGACGACGAGCACGAGCACGAAGACGGCGAATACGAGCGAGGTGCGGTAGTCGGCCGAGACGTATCCGGCGAACAGGGCTTCCAGTACGCCGAGCAGGACGCCGCCCGCCACCGCCGTTTCCGTCCGGTCCAGACCGCCGAGGACGGCCCCGACGAAGGCGATGAGCGCGAGTCGGGTGCCCATGGACGGGCTCATGCTGAGGATCGGGCCGATGAGCACGCAGGCGACGGCGGCCAGTACCCCGGAGACGGCGAACAGCGTGGTGGTCACCAGATGGGTTCTGATGCCGAGCATCTCGGCCATCTCCCGGTCCTGGAAGATGGCGCGGATCGAGGCGCCGCGCCGGCTCCGGAACCCGGCGATGAGCAGGGCGAGCAGCACCGCGCAGACGGCGACGGTGCCGATGCTGTGGTCGGAGACGGCGACGGCTCCCCAGTGCCGGCTGCCGTCGCCGAACGGGCTGGGGGCGGGCAGGGTCGACGTCCCCGCCGCAAGGCGGACGATCTCCTGCAGCACGATGGCGAAGCCGAAGGACATGATCACCGCGGCGAGCATGTCGCGTTCGGTGACGAACCGGTAGAACAGCGTCCACGACACCATCGCGATCAGCAGGCTGACGCCGACCGAGACGGCGAAGCGCACCGGAAGGGACCAGCCGTCCAGGAACACGTAGACGAAGTAGCCGGCCACCATGGCCTGTGCGCCCAGGGCGAAGTTCACGAATCCGGTCGCGGTGTACACCACGGTGTAGCCGGCGGCGATCAACGCGTAGATCGCACCGGTCACCACGCCGGCGACCAGCAGTTGCGCAAGGGTGCTCATGCCGGAACACTCCCTTCGAGGCCGCCCAGGTACAGGTCCTGCATCGCGGTCGTCCCGCTCATCTCCCCGACCGTGCCGGACAGCACGATCCGGCCGTCCGACATCAGGTAGCCCCGGGAGCACAAGCTCATGGCGAGCCGCGCGTTCTGCTCGACGAGCAGGATCGCGAGGCCCTCGGCGGCCAGCGATCTGACGGCATCGGCGACCTGCTCGGTCGCGACCGGGGCCAGGCCGAGCGAGAGTTCGTCGATCAGGAGCAGCCTGGGCTCCTGGATGAGGGCCCGGCCGATGGCCAGCATCTGCTGCTCGCCGCCGGACATCAGGCCAGCGGGCTGGGCGAGACGCTCGCCGAGCCGGGGGAAGCGGTCGAGGACCGCGTCGAGGCGGGGCCGTACCGGGCGGGCGCGGTTCACCCGGGCCGCGACCTCGAGGTTCTCGCGGACCGTGAGCTGCCCGAACACGCGGCGCCCCTCGGGCACCACGCCAATGCCGAGGCGGGCGCGGGCGTGCGGCGGCATGCGCGTGATGTCGTCGTCCAGCCAGTGGACGGTTCCGCGGCTCATCTTGGAGAGGCCCAGGATCCCTCTGATCAGCGTGGTCTTACCCGCGCCGTTCGGCCCCACCACGAACACGGCCTCGTTCGCCACCTCCAGGTCGAGATCCCGCACCACCGTGACCGGCCCGTAACCGATCCGGGCGTCGCTCATGCGCAACATCACGTTCCCGCCTTTCCGAGGTACGCCTCGATGACGACGGGGTCCTTGCGCACCTGCGACGGGGTTCCCTCGGCGATGACCCGGCCCTGCGCGAGTGCGGTCATCACGTCGCAGACGCTCATCATGAGCCCCATGTTGTGTTCGATGATGAGCACCGTGTACTCCGTCTCTGCCAGGTGCTTGAGCAGCGCGGCCAAGATGTCTACGTCGCTGCCCGGAAGACCGGCGGCGGGCTCGTCGAGGACGAGCAGCCGCGGTTCGGTCGCGAGCGCGCGGGCGATCTCGACCAGTCGCCGGCGGCCGTAGGGCAGTGCGCCGACCTGGGCGCGGGCGTACCCGGCGAGGCCCAGCTTGTCGAGCAGGTCAAGGCAGCGGGCCCGTTGCTCGCGTTCGGATCGCGCGGTGACCCGGGTGTAGCACCACGTGTGGGGGAAGCGGTAGCGCACGTGCCGGTGGCGGCCCGCCATGACGTTGGTCAGGACGTCCTCGTCGTCGAAGAGCTGCGAGGTCTGGAAAGAGCGGACCAGCCCGAGCCCCGCCAGCCGGTGGGACGGCACGCCGGTGACGTCCTCGCCGCTGAGGCGGACCCGGCCGGAGTCGGGCCGTTCGACGCCGGTGAGCATGTTGACCAGCGTCGTCTTGCCGGCACCGTTGGGGCCGATCAGCCCGTGCACGGTGCCGCCGGCCACGGCGAGGTGAACGTCGTCGACGGCGGTCAGGCCGCCGAAACGCCGCGTCACGCCCCGGGCTTCGAGCAGTGCGCCGCCGGACACAGGACCGGACGGCGGCGGGGCCGTCATCGTCCTCTCCCGGAGAACGGCCGGAGCGCGTGCGCCACGGCGAGCCGGAGGCTCGGCGAGCCGAGGAGGCCCGCGACGCCCATCGGCAGGAACCGCAGCGTCAGGACGACGAACGCACCGTAGATGAGCAGAACGTACGGCGCGACCCCGAAGGACTCGGCGGAGTTGCGGAAATAGGTGAGCAGGATGGTCGCGCCGATGACGCCGGGCATGGATCGCAGCCCTCCGATGATGGCGATGGTGAGGACGGCGAGGGTGAGGTCCAGGCCGTACACGGTCGGGTCGAGCACCAGCGCGTAGGCGGGGTACAGTCCGCCCGCAACGGCCGCGAATGCTCCGCCGAGGGCGAGCGCCAGGACCCGGTAGCGGCGGGTGTCGATGCCGATGCTGCGGGCTGCGATCGGGCTCTCCCGCCCGGCCATCAGCGCGCGCCCGATCTTGCTGCGACGCACGCTGGCGATGATGACCATGAACATCAGTCCGTACCCGAGGCCGACCCAGTACAGGAGGCGGGGGTCCTCGAGAGGACGGCCGGCGAAGTTCAGCCGGTACCCGAGGATGCCGGTGGCCCCGCCGAGGTAATCGGAGTTGCGGACGACGTTCTCGCCGATGAAGCCGAAGGCGAGGGTGGTCAGCGCCAGGTACAGGTCGGAGACCCGCAGCGTCACCAGCGCCATCAGCGCCCCGAGGAGGGCGCCCGCGAGGCCGACCAGGGGAAGCGCGACGACGCCATCAAGCGAGACGCGGTCCATGAGGACGACGCCGAGGTAGGCGCCCGTGCCGAACAGGGCGGCCTGCCCGAGGGTGAAGATGCCGCCGATGCCCATGCACAGGTGCAGCGTCAGGGCGGGCAGGGACATGATCACCACGTAGGCGATCAGGTACTGGACGGCGGTGTCGTCGATCGTCAGGGGGGTCGCGACGGCCGCCGCCGCCAGTACCGCAAGACCCGGAGTGCCGGCGCCCCGGAGTCGCGGGCGGCTCCCGTCGCGCGTCCGGTCGTCCGCGTCAGGCGGGCTGGGAGATTCCAGTTCGGTTGCGTTGGTCATGGTTCCTCTGCTTCCTGGCGCACGTCTGGCGACATGCGTCACGAGCCAGGTCATCTGCGTTGGTTGCCCGTGCGGGCCGGGGCGGCTACGGCTTTGGCCAGACGGTCCGGTATCCCGAACCCGTCCATTCGGCGATCGTCGCCGCGGTCTGGCCCTCGTGGTTCCCGGCGCTGAAAGTCCAGCTCCGCACGGCTGTGCCGGGCAGGTCGCTGATGCTCGACAGGCCCATGGTCAGCTCCTTGGAGGAGAAGCCCTGCGCCCGGGCGGCCTCTGCGATCCCCTTGGTGGCGTCGTAGGCCATGCCGGCGAACCAGCCGGGTGCCTGCACGCCCTGTTCCTTGAACTTCCTGGTCAGTGCCGGGGAGTTCGGGTCGGATGCATTGTCGGGGAACCAGGGGGCGACCGTCATGTAGCCCTTGGCCGCGTCGCCCGCCAGCGGGATGACGCCCGCCGCTTCGGCGCCGATCCACTGGCCCTTCAGACCCGTCTCCTTCGCCTGGCGCAGCAGCTTGGCGACGTCGGCCGGGTTGGTGTCCGAGAGCAGCACGTAGGCCGGGTCGGCCTTCCGCAGTTGCAGGATCGCCGGGGTGTAGTCGGCCTGGCCGGGGTCGTGGCCGATGTTCGCGGAGATCTTGATGCCCGCCTTGTCCAGCAGGGCCTTCTGCTGCCCGGCCGCGCTGTTGCCGAAGTCGCTGTTGGCGTGGACGATCGCCACGGAGTCGTCCGGCTTGATCTGGGACTTCACGTACTCGACCACGGTCTCGTTGTTCTTCTGGTTGGCGATGCCCCACCGGTAGGTGTTGTCGTACTTCGAGGTGATCTCCGACACCAGGGACATGACGATGTGCGGGACCTTCGCACGCGAGGTGACCTCGGCGGCGGGCATGACGTTCGCGGTGACGATGGGGCCCATCACCAGCGGCAGCCGGTCGGTGGTGACCGCCTGGCGGGCCTTGGCGACGCAGATGGCCTGCTCGCTCTGACAGTCGAAGTAGACCGGTTCGATCTTGAAGTCGTAGGAGCCGGAGGCGTTGAGGTCGGCCACCGCGGCTTTGACGCCGGCGACCAGTTGCGAGCCGTAGGCGCCCAGCGGACCGGACTCCTCGGCGACGACGGCGAACTTGAGGGTCTTCCCGGCGCCCGAGGCTCCGGTGCCCCCGCCGCCGCAGGCGGCGAGGGCGAGGACGGCGACGACGGCGCCCGCCTTTAGCAGGGATGTGTGCATGGGTCTTCCCTTCGACCGCGGCCGGCTACTCGGGGGTGTGTGAACCGGCAGGTGCGCGCGCTCAACGTAACGGGGCCGAAACCCCAAATCAAGGTTTTGGGTCAAAAACCTTAAACATTGGACCTGACAGGAAGGCCGAGGTCAGGGCGCGCAGCCCGGCGGAGTCCGGGGCGGGTGCGCGCTCGGGGCGGCCACCTGGCGGCGGGCGGCGGAGTTCGATGCGCTCAGCCGATCTGCGCGCCTCCGGGCAGGTCGGTCGAGGTGCTGAGGTGCTCCCAGGCCGCCATGTCCGCGTCCAGCGCGGCACGCCCCGACCGCACCAGCCGCAGCGCGTCCGACCCCAGGAGCAGGTGCGCCGGCGGATCCTGCGACTCGACGACGGCGAGGATCGCCGCGGCCGCCTTGGCCGGGTCGCCGAGCTGGTTGCCGCTCGCCCTCAGGCGCGCCTCGCGGATGGGGCCGAACAACGCGTCGTAATCACTGATCGACCGCTCGGTGCGATCCATCGAACGGCCGGCCCAGTCCGTGCGGAACGAGCCGGGGGCGACCGCGGTCACGTGCACCCCGAACTGAGCGACCTCCTTTCCGAGGGACTCCAGGATGCCCTCAAGGGCGTACTTGCTCCCGTGGTAGAAGGTCAGGCCCGGGACCGTCATGAGCCCGGCCATCGAGGTGATCCCGATGACGTGTCCCGTCCTGCGCCGGCGCATCGAGGGCAGGACCGCCTTGATCGTGGCGACGGCGCCGAAGACATTGGCGTCGAACTGCGCGCGCAGCGCACTCATCGGGGACTCCTCGAACACCCCCTCATGCCCGTAGCCGGCGTTGGCCACCACGACGTCGACCGGTGCGACCTCCTCCTCGACGGCGCCGAGCACGGTGAGCGCGGCGTCGTCGTCGGTGACATCGAGGATCCGCGCGACGGCCCGGCCGGACGCCAGGGCCTCGAACGCGACCGCGTCCTTCGCCCTGCGAACGGTGCCGACCACCGTGTGGCCGGCCTCGAGCGCGGCGCTCGCCAGCGCCCGGCCGAGCCCGGCGCTCACGCCCGTGATCAGGAATGTCTTCGGCCGAGCGGCACGCTCGGCGGCATCTGCGTTCTCACTCATGGGCCGAGGGTAGGACGGCGGCAACCGCCCCGGAAGAGATTTTCGACGCTATGACAAAAAAAATCGATGCGAGGTAGACAAAACGTGTGCTAGGTGTAAGGCTCGCTTGTGACCGACGTCACGGGAGGACCTCGATGCCAGCCCTGTCCCAAGCCCTCGACCTGTCGGGGCGCTGCGCCCTGGTGGTCGGCGCCAGCCGCGGTATCGGGGCGGAGGCGGCGACCCGGCTCGCCGAGCGCGGCGCCCGCGTGGCCCTGACCGCCCGGTCGGCGGACTCCCTCGAGCGGTTGGCCGCGACTCTGCGCGCCAGTGGCGCGGAATGCGCGGCGTACCCCGCTGACGTGACCGTCACCGGGGACGTCAGCCGGGTCGTGGACCGGGTCGGCGCGGAGCTCGGGCCGGTCGACGTGCTCGTCTACGCCACCGGGCAGGGGGCCGTGGGCCGGTTCGAATCCATCGACGAGGCCGAATGGCGCCGCCTCTACGAGGTCAACGTGATCGGCGCGGTCGGCTTCGCGCGCGCGGTGCTCGGCCCGATGCGCGAGCGCGGCTGGGGCCGGATCGTCGCCGTCGCCTCGACCGCCGCCAAGTACGGCAGCCGGCTCCAGAGCCCCTACAACGCCAGCAAGCACGCACTGCTCGGGCTCGTCCGCTGCCTGGCCTTGGAGACCGCCGGGGACGGCATCACCGTGAACGCGGTCTGCCCCGGCTTCGTCGACACCGAGATGGTCGCCCAGGCGTTGCCGCGGTGGGCGTCGGTGCTCGGGACCAGCGAGGAGGCCGTGCTCGCCGGCCTGCTCTCCCGCGTCCCCCAGGGGCGGATGCTCGGCGTCGGCGAGGTCGCCGAACTGGTCGCCTACGTCGCGTCGCCCGCCGCCGCCGGCCTCACCGGCCAGGGCCTCACCCTCGACGGCGGCCTGATCCTCGTCTGAGCCGTCCACGGACCCCTCCACGCACGACCACAACAGACCGACCGATATGAGAGAACGGAGACCACGCCATGACCGCACGTCTGCTTCTGCGTGGAGCGCGGCTCGTCACCATGGACCCCGCCATCGGGGTCGTCCCGCGGGGTGACGTCCTCATCCAGGACGGCACCATCACCGCCGTCGGACCGGAGCTGGACGTCACCGACGCCGAGGTCCTCGACGTCACCGGCCACGTCGTCGCGCCAGGGATGGTCGACACCCACCGGCACACCTGGCAGACCCAGGCCCGCGCGATCTGCGCCGACTGGTCGCTGGCCGACTACTTCTACGGGATCCGGCTCGCGGTCTCCCCTGCCTACACCGCGGCCGACGTGCACCTGGGCAACAAGCTCGGCGCCCTGGAGGCCCTCAACGCCGGCGTGACGACGATCCTCGACTTCTCGCACTGCAACAACACGCCCGAGCACTCCGACGCCGCGGTCACGGGGCTGCTGGATTCCGGAGTGCGGGCCAGGTTCTGCTACGGCTTCTTCGAGAGCAGCCCGTTCGCGCCGCCGCACTTCGCCGACCACACCGAGCGGGTCAGGGACTTCGAGCGCATCGCCGCCACGTACTTCAGCGGCGCGGGCCGGGTCACCCTCGGGGTCGCCCTCAACGAACTCGGCCTGGTCCCGTTCTCCCACACACGCACGGAGATCGAGGTCGCCCGCGCGCACGGCGCCCTGGTCGCCACGCACATGGCGTGCGTGTGGCAGATGCCGTCGGGTTTCGACGAGATCGCCGACGCCGGGCTGCTCGGCCCGGACATGGTGCACATCCACTGCAACACCCTGCGCGACGACCAGTGGCGCCGACTCGCCGACGCCGGCTCCAAGGTGTCGATCTCGGTCGAGACCGAGACCAACATGGGCATGGGCCGGCCGGTCTTCCAGAAGTGCGCCGAATTCGGCGTGAAGCCCACGCTGTCGTGCGACGTGGTCTCGCTCAACAGCGGTGACGTGATCACGCAGGCGCGGTTCGGCCTGGCCTTCAAGCGCTGGGCCGAGACCGAACACCTCAACCTGGCGGGCAAGGACGTCGAGAAGGTCACCGCCACCGCGCTCGACGCCCTGGAGTGGGCGACGGCGAACGGCGCGGAGGCCTGCGGCCTCGGCGATCAGGTCGGCACCATCGCGGTGGGCAAGAAGGCCGACCTCATGGTCGTCGGGGGGTCCGGCGTCAGCCAGCACCCGATCGTCGACGGGCCGGGCACGCTGATCTACCAGACGACTCCGAGCGACGTGCGCCACGTGCTGGTCGACGGCGAACTGGTCAAGCGCGACGGCGTCCTGGTCGGGCACGACCTGCCCAAGCTGCTGGCCGAGGCCGATGAGTCCGCCGCGCGGGTGCTGGAGCGTGTGCGCGCCGCGGGCGGGCGGTTCCCGGCCACCCCGACCGAGGGCTTCGACGACGTGACCGCGCTCGCGCTCGCCAACCTGGCCAGCTGATCATGGTGGATTTCGCAGGGGACGGGCCGGTGCCGGCCGAGGAGCTGGCGCTGCTCCACCGCTACATCGACCAGTGCACCAACTGGGGCCGCTGGGGCGAGGACGACGAGGTCGGCGCGGTCAACCTCATCGACGCCGCCGCCGTGCGCCGGGGCGCGGGCGCGGTCCGGGCCGGCAGGACCGTCTCGCTGACCCTTCCCTACGACGGGAGCGGCCCGCAGGACGGCGTGCTGCGGACCAATCCGCAACTGGTCACCACCGCCACCGGCCTGGACTACCTGGCCGGGACCCAGGACTTCCTCCCCGGCGGCGGCACCCCGAAGGGGTTCGGCTACTCCGACGACATGGTCGTCATGCCCAACCAGGCCGGCACCCAGTGGGACTCGCTCTCGCACATCTTCTGGGAGAGTCGGATGTGGAACGGCCGGTCGGCCGCGGAGTCGACCTCGGCCGGGGCGGCGGCCAACGGCGTGCAGAACTACACCGGCCGGATCGTCACCCGGGGTCTGCTGGTCGATGTACCGGCGATGCTGGGTGTCGAGTCGCTCGAACCCGGCCGGGCCATCACCACGGAGGACCTCGAGTCCTTCCTCGCCGAGCACGGGCTCACCGTCGAGCCCGGCGATGCGCTCCTGGTCCGCACGGGCTTCCTCGCAGCGCGTCGCGAGGCGTGGGGCGACTACGCCGGCGGCCCGGCGCCGGGACTCTCGCTGCACACCGCGCCCTGGCTGCACGCCCAGGGGATCGCCGCGGTCGCCACCGACACGTGGGGCGTCGAGGTCCGGCCGAACGAGATCGGGGTCTTCCAGCCGCTCCACGTCGTCTGCCTCGTCCATGCCGGGATCGCGTTCGGGGAGATGTTCGACCTGGACGCCCTCGCCCGCGACTGCGCCGGGGACGGGGTCTATGAGTTCATGCTGAGCGCGTCACCGCTGCCGCTGACGGGCGCGGCCGGCTCGCCGGTCAGCGCAGTGGCGATCAAGTGAGGCACGATTCGAGGGGGGATCGACATCTCCAGCGGAAGCGACACCCGCGGGCAGGACGCCCCGGCCTTGCTGTGGTCACCGCCTGAGGACCGCTCGGCCACCCGGCTCGGGCAGTTCACGGCCTGGCTGGAGGCCAGGCACGGCGTCCGTTTCGCCGGGTACGACGACCTGTGGCGATGGTCGGTCGAGCACCTGGGCACGTTCTGGGCCGACGTCGCCGAGTTCTTCGGCGTCGCCGCAGGGCTCTCCGCCGAGCAGGCACTGGCCGACGACTCCATGCCCGGCGCGGTCTGGTTCCCCGGGGTGCGCGTCAACTTCGCCGAGCACCTGCTGGCCGCCCTCGACGACGACCGGGTGGCGCTGGCCGCGCACACCGAGGACGGCGGCTCGGCCCTGCTGACCGGCGCCGAGCTGAGACGTCAGGTCGGGGCGCTGGCCGCCTCGCTGCGGCGCCTCGGCGTCGAGCCCGGCGACCGCGTCGCGGCGTATCTGCCGAACACCCAGCACGCCGTGGTCGCCTTCCTGGCCACCGCGTTCGTCGGAGCGGTGTGGACGGTGTGCGCGCCCGACTTCGGCGTGCGCAGCGTCCTCGACCGGCTCGCCCAGACCCGGCCCCGGGTGCTGGTCGCGGCCGACGGCCACCACTTCGGCGGGAAGCGGCACGACCGGACCGCCGCCGCGCTGGAGATCCTCGGCGAGCTGCCGACCGTGGAGACCTGCGTCTGGGTCGACCACCTGCATCCCGGCCGCGTTCCCGAGCCCCCGGAGGGCCGCGCCGTGGTCCGGTGGGCCGACCTGGTCGCCGGCGAGGAGGAGCCGGAGTGCGCCTCGCTGGCGTTCGAGCACCCGCTGTGGATCCTGTTCTCCTCCGGGACCACGGGCATCCCCAAGGGAATCGTCCACGGCCACGGCGGCATGCTGCTCGAGCAGTACAAGAACATGCTGCTGCAGACCGACGTCCGGCCCGGCGACGTCTTCTACTGGTACACCTCCACGGCCTGGATGATGTGGAACATCGTCGTCTGCTCGCTGCTGGGCGGGGCGACCGCCGTCCTGTACGACGGCAGCCCGACCTACCCCGACCTGGACCGGCAGTGGGCGCTGGCGCAGCAGTGGAACCTCACGCACTTCGGCACCAGCGCAGGCTACCTCACCGCTTGCGCCGTCCAGGGGCTCCGGCCCGGAGATCGGCACGACCTGTCGCGGGTCCGGTTCATCGGGTCGACCGGCTCGCCGCTGCCGGCCCGCACGGCCCGGTGGGTCTACGACGCCGTCGGCGCAGGCCCGCAACTGGTCTCCTCCACCGGCGGAACCGATGTCGCCACCGGGTTCCTCGGCGCGACCCCGATGCACCCCGTGTGGGCCGGCGAGCTCTCCGGCCCGATGCTCGGCGTGGCCGTCGCATCCTGGGACGAGGCAGGCCGCCCGGCCACCGGCCGGGACGGGGAGCTGGTGGTGACCGCGCCGATGCCGTCGATGCCGCTTCGCCTCTGGAGCGACCCCGGCGGGAGCCGCTACAGCGACGCCTACTTCTCCACCTACCCCGGCGTGTGGCGCCACGGCGACTGGGTCGAGATCACCGAGCGCGGCTCCGCCGTCGTCTCGGGCCGCTCGGACTCCACTCTCAACCGCGGCGGTGTCCGGATGGGCACGGCGGACGTCTACGCCGCCGTGGAGCCGCTGCCCGAGGTGGTCGACTGCATGATGATCGGCGTCGAGCAGGACGACGGCGGCTACTGGATGCCGCTGTTCGTGCAGCTGGCCGACGGCGCCGAGCTGGACGACAAGCTGCGGCGCACGATCCGCGAGGCCATCGCCCGCAATGCCAGCCCGCGGCACGTGCCCGACGACATCCTGGCCGTACCGGGCATTCCGCGCACCCGCACCGGCAAGCGCGTCGAGGTGCCCGTCAAGCGGCTCTTCCAGGGCGTGCCGGCCGAGCGGGCGGCCAGCGCCGGCAGCCTCGTGGACCCCGCCGTCATCGAGCACTACGCGGCGATCGCCCGCGCCAGGCATACCGAGAACGGAAGGAGGGACGTGCGAACATGACACGCCTTCACGGTCAGCCGCCCGCGCGGCTGGAGCAGCTCACCGACCGGGTCTGGGCCTGGGTCCAGGAAGACGGCACCTGGTGGGTGAACAACGCCGGCGTCGTCTCGGGCGACGACGGGCTCCTGATCGTCGACACCTGTGCGACCGAACGGCGTACCCGCGCCTTCCTTGACGCGGTGGACGGCGAGACCGGCGGGCCGGTGCGCTGGGCGGTCAACACCCACGCGCACGGCGACCACACCTACGGCAACTCGCTGCTCCCCGAGGACACCGTTCTCATCGGCCACCGGCTGATGTGCGAGCACCTGCGCACCGACCCGGTCTTCGACGCCTGCCCGCCGCTGTGGGAGCCGGTGCCGGACTGGGGGGCCGTGACGCGCCGGGTGCCCGAACTCGTCCTCACCGACGACCTCCTCATCGAGGAAGGTGGGTTGACGGTCGCGCTGCGGCACCCGGGCCATCCGGCCCATACCACCGGCGACGTGGTCGCCTGGGTGCTCGACCAGGACGTGCTGTTCGCCGGCGACCTGCTCTTCCACGGCATCACCCCCCTGGTCTTCATGGGCTCGGTCGAGGGGGCGCTGCGCTCCCTCGACTGGCTGGCGTCTTTCGCTCCGGCGTACGTCGTGCCCGGCCACGGTCCGGTCATCAAGGGTGGCGAGCTGGAGGAAGTGCTGGCCCGGCACCGGGCGTACTACCGCTTCGTCCAGGAATTGGCGGCCGAGGGCATCCGGCGCGGGGTCGACCCGCTGAGCGCGGCCCGGACGGCCGATCTCGGGCCGTTCGCGGCGTGGCCCGACGCCGAGCGGCTGGTGCCGAACCTGCACCGCGCCTACGCCGACGCCGGTGTCGGGGACGTTGACGTCGTCGCCGCGCTGACGGACGCCGTCACCTGGGCTGGCCATCCACTACCCACCCGGGTCTGAACCCGCCCTCTGGAGGAATCGCGTGCGCGCCATTCGAGTCGAGGCGACGAACGGTCCCGAGGCCGCCCTCCCGGCCGAGGTCCCGGCCCCTGCCCCCGGCGACCACGTACTGGTCGACGTCCACGCGGCCGGGGTCAGCTTCCCCGAACTGCTGATGTGCAGCGGCCAGTACCAGATGAGGCCCGACCCGCCGTTCGTGCCGGGTTCCGAGGTCGCGGGCACGGTGGTCTCGGCGCCGCCCGGCTCCGGACTCGGCGCGGGCGACCGTGTCGCGGCGTTCAGCGTGTACGGCGGCTGGGCGGAGAGGGTCGCCGTACCGGTGCACGCGGTGTTCGCGCTGCCGCCCGGGCTCTCGTTCACCGCTGGGGCCGCGCTCCCGATGAATTATCTGACCGGGCACTTCGCGCTGGTGCGGCGCGCGCGGCTGGAGAAGGGCGAGACGGTACTGGTGCATGGCGCCGCGGGCGGTGTCGGCACGGCGGCGATCCAGATCGCCCGAACGTACGGCGCCCGCGTGATCGCGGTCGCCTCCAGCGCGGCCAAACGCGACCTGGCCCGCCAAGCGGGCGCCGACCACACCGTGGACGTGCCTGGCTTCGCCGCGGCCGTCCGCGACCTGACCCGCGGAACCGGCGCTGACGTGATCGTCGACCCGGTCGGCGGAGACCGGGTCACCGACTCACTGCGCTGCCTGCGCCCCGAAGAGAGGCTGCTGGTCGTCGGATTCACCGGCGGGGAGATCCCCTCGGTGCGGCTCAACCGCCTGCTGCTCAACAACATCTCGGTGGTGGGGGTCGCGTGGGGCGCCTACTGGATGTCCCGCCCGGCGTACCTCGCCGAGCAGTTGCCGATCCGCCACCACGGGTCCGGGGCACGCCGACTAGCATTCTTGGAATGACGAGCGCAGACGCAGCCAGCCGCCGACGCCGGCGAGAGGCGCCTCGCAAGGGCGACCTGCGCGAGCAGGCCATCCTCGATGCGGCCGAGGAGCAGCTCGGAACCCAGACGCTCGACAGCATGACCGTCGAGTCGATCGCCCGCGGCGCCGGGATCACCCGCAACGCCCTCTACTTCTACTTCGCCTCCAAGCAGGATGTCCTGGCCGCGCTGGTCCGCCGTACGGTGGAGCAGGTCGCGAACGATGCCGCGTCCACCGCGGCCGCCACCGGCATCGAGCCGACCGAGCGCATCGTCCGCGCGGTCCACAACACCGAGCGGCACTGGATCCAGCACGGCGTGGTGATGCGAGCCGCGGTGGAGTTGGGTGCGGTGATCCCCGAGATCGGCGACATGTGGACCGAGACGGTCGAGCGCTATATCACCGTGATGACCGAGGTGATGCTGAGCGCCGGGCTGTCTGCGGAGGGACCGGGGTCGGCCGAGGACGTGGCACGGGCGCTGTGCTGGATGACCGAGCGCAACTTCTATTACGCCTCGGCAGGTAAAGGCGGCGAGGACGTCCTGAGGCACACCAGCGACGTCTGCATCGGCATCTGGCACCGCATGCTGCCGTGAGCCACCCAATCGATACACTGCGTTGACTTTTTTCGTCGCCGTGCACAAAAATGGTGCCATGTGCGAAGCGGCGATCGTCTCCACGGCCCGGCCCCCCCGATCGGCAAGGCCTACCGGGGGGCCTTCAACGACGCCTCCGGCCAAGAGCTCGTCGGCTCTGGGAGACCAGCGCGAGTTCGTCCTGGCGGGCACGCGAGACGGCGTACCGCTCCGCGACGACCGCAGCCGCCCAGGTGGCCGGCCGGTTCGACGCCGAGATCGTACCGATCGCCGCTAGCAGCCGCCGAGCAGGTCGTCACCGACCGGGCCAGGTGTCCCGGGTCGGGCGCACCGTGACCGCCGACGAGTGCGTGCGTCCCGGTACGGCGGCCGAGGGGCTGAGCGCTCTGCGGCCGGTGCTCGCCGACGACCGCTTCCACCACTCGAGGCCGGCCTGGGTGGTTTCGTCCGCTTCTCATGGTCGTAACCAGCCTGGGTGAGCCAGGAGACCGGACGGCTCGGCTGGCTGCACATCCGCACCTGTCGCCCGTAGCGCTCGCCCCTTTCGGCGGTGACCAGCCCGTCCAGCACCTCCGGGGCGGTGCGGGCCACCTCCTCCACCGCGGCCCGCACCGTCTCCAACACCAACTCCAGGCGAGTCAGCACCGGCGCGGCGCCGTTCCCGCCCGAACCGGCCTCCCTGGCCCATACCGTCGACACCTGGTGGACCAGATCGCCGCCTACATCCACACCGGCATCACCAACGCCGCCAGCGAGGGCAACAACCGCCTGATCAAACTCGAAGCACGCAACGCCTTCGGATTCCGCAACCGCCACAACCAACGACTCCGGTCACGCTGCGCAACCACGAGACGAGCCCGGAGACAAAGACTCTCCACCTAAATTAGGAGACCCCATCTTCCGGCAATTCGAATAGGCGACTCATCAAATAGTGAAGATATTCGCGAAATTCCTCCACCTCGGCAGTCGGGATAGGCTCGCCCCTCGGCCGCTGGTGGAGTGGATCGCTGTAGACGACCCCATGACTAAAGAATCCGGCTATAGTCCATTGAATGGTCCATAGCAGGTATTCTAGATAGTCGGGCTCGGGCACCGCATCATGAAGCTTATCTGTCATCCAGGTCAGCCAAGGGGTAAGATTCTGGTATTCGATATCCGCAGCGTCCGCCGCATCTCCCGTCCGGCGATGCTGTAGTAGCTTCATCAACTCTGGGCGCTTTATGTTAAAGTCCAGATAACTGTCCACGAGGCGTTCCAGAGCTTGCCTGGTCGGAGCGAGTGTTGCCATAGGCTCCGCTGCGGCCGCTTCTTGGGCCTCCATCTCCCGATTTAGCACCGCCCGATAGAGCGCCCCACTGCTGGGGAATAGTCTACGCAAAGCGGCTTTATCCACCCGGGCACTCTCTGCAATCATATCTGTGGTTGTGCCATCGAATCCAAGCTCTGCGTACAGCAAAGTCGCTTTGTCTATTATCCGATCAGCCTCCGAAGAGGAACTCTTGTCCATGTAGCCATGGTATGGGGTCTCGCAATGCCTGCGAAGATGTCAATAAATGATTTTGGTAGATTTTCCTTGGGATTTGACCTTGGATTGCGCGTTGCAGGGTGTACAACCACGCCCGTGGCCATCACCACGGCGGTGCGTCAGGGCAATTTCAAGGTCGCCTGTCTGGGGTGATCAGGCTCTGTTGTCCGGATCGGTTGCGGCCACGCAGGGTGACACCGGAACGAAGATGACCTTTTGTTCGGGATCATGGGAGTTCTCACGCTTCCAGTACCCGAGCAAGAAGGTCATCGGTGTCAGTTTCGCATGCCCGCTCGGTCCCGTCTCTGCTGGATGACCTGGAGGGCCTGACCGATCCGCGCAAGCCGCAGGGGATCCGGCACCGGCTGGTGGCGGTCCTGGCGGTGGCAGTGGTGGCCACACTGGGCGGGGCCTGCAACTACCGGGAGATGGGATCGGCGGCCGCGGACTTCTCCCAGGACCTGCTCGCTGTGGTGGGAGCGCGGTGGAACCCGCTCACGCGTCGGCGGGCCGCCGCCGGAGCCGCCACGATCCGCCGGGTCCTGATCGCGGTGGACGCCGACGCGCTCGAGCGCGTCATCGGCGACTGGCTGCGGGCCTGCGCCGCCTGCGACCAGGACGGGTGGCAGATCGCGCTGGACGGCAAGGACCTGCACGGTGCCTGGGCCGACGACGGGCGGCTGGTGCTGTTCTCCGCGCTGGTCCACCGCCGCAAGGGTCAGGCCCCGGTGACGCTCGCCCAGATCCGCGTTCCCGAGGGCACCACCGAGACCACCCAGGTCCGGGCCCTGCTCGCCGGCCTGGAGTTCGAGGGTGCGCTGGTGACGATGGACGCCGCGCACACCTGCGCCGCCCCCTCGCCACCTGGTTCACGACAAGAACGCCGACTACTGATGGCGGTCAAGGGCAACCGCGACGTGCTGTACGCGGCCTGCAAACGCGTGGCCTCCGCCCTGGTGTCGGGCGGGCAGACCCCGCACGTGGTCACCGAGGACGATCACGGTCGGATCAGCACCTGGACGACCTGGAGCACCGACCTTCCTTCGGGCGCCGGAGTGAAACTGCCGCATGCCGCCCGGCTGGCGGTGATCCGCCGCGACATCGCCGACCTTCCGGACGCCCCACCAGCAAGGAGGTCGTCCTGATGGTCACCAGCCGCGCCTTGATGACCAGCGCCGACTTCCACACCCCCGCGGGCACTGGGGAATCGAGAATCTCGAGCACCGCCCCCGCGACACCGTATGGCGCGAAGACGACCAGCAGGCCTACCTGGGCAACAGACCCCGCAACACCGCCGCCCTGCGCAACCTCGCCCTCGGCGTCCTGGCCATCAACGGCATCACCAAGATCACCGAGACCGTCCAGCGGATCTGTCGCGACCACGACCGCGCTGTCCCGCTACTCATGCTCACATAACGTCACTACCAGCCATCACCCAACGACTTTGAAATTGCCCTGGGCGAAAGGACCAAAGGTCTGGTCGAGGTGGAAGGAGCGCCCAAATGCCTCGATAGCCTCGGAGGCGTTGCCTTTCCGCAGAAGAGCGTAATCGCGCAGGCTGTGCCCCTCAGCGATCACCTCATCCAACTGCAATGCTGTCTTGATGCTGGCGCGTGCGGCTTCGGCGCCATCCAAGGTAGAAGTATGCCGCTACCGCCCCGCCTGCGAGACCGCGGCCGCTCGGCGAGCCGCAGCGCCACCAAGATCACCACCGCCGGCAGAAAGCGAATTCCTCCTCGGTCGCGGCCTGCGGCGGATAGGCCACGGTCCCAGGTCTGTGGGCCTGGGCGAACGGGCAGCCCACCGCCGACCTGCGGCACGGCCTGACGACGTTGCTGGCGCTCGGGCTCGGCTGCGGGCTGGAATCGGGCGAGATCATCCCGCTGCGCGCCGCCGACGTGCGCACCGGTCCCACCGCCGACAGCCCCACCGCCGATACCAACCTCGTCCCCGTTGCCGCCGCCGACGACCAAGTGGTGGTGGCGGTGCGCGGCCGCCGCGCCCGGCTGGTGGTCTGCCGCCGCGCCTGGGAGCGGGTGCTCGCTGACCGGGCCGAGCACGCCCTACGGATCGGCGGTGAGCCGGGCGGCTACCTGTTCCGGGCGAACGCGGCCGTCCGGGGCGGCAACATCGTCACCAATTTCCTGGCCCGCACCCACGCCGCGCCAGGCGTGGCGCCGTTGAAGACCTCCCGGCTGCGGGCCACCTGGCTGGTCGGCCTCATCGACGCGGGCGTACCGCTGACGGTCATCGTCTCGGCCGCCGGGCTCGACACCCTGCACAGCCTGACCCGCCTGCTGCCCTTCGTCCGCACCGCCGACCCCGGCCAGGCCGCGACACTGCTGCGAGGCAGCCCGTGACGGCCTCTGACACCGGACGCCCGCCGGAGGAGGGTCCCGGCGCGACACGCGACCACGGCTGGAGCCGCCTGCGCGAAGAACGCGTCGTCTACGGCGACCTGCGGGTACGGCAACCGCAGAGTTCGTCGCCGCGACCGGAATCGCCGTCGAACTCCAAGCCCTGATCACCCGGCCGACCGGGAGACGCCGCACCTGCACCGTCAAGGGACTCCTGGTCGGCATGGTGCTGGCGATGCGCCACACCGGTGGCGCCGCCCTCCACCTCACCCAGGTCGCCGACATCCTCTACTGGGGCATCCCCGAGACCTGGCGGCACCGATTCGCCCTGGACGACAAACCCGACGACCTGCACGGGTTCGAAGCCGGCTACGCCGTGGTCCGCCGACTCGCCCACGCCGCCCTGGCCGCCATGGACCCCTCACCGCTCCCCAAGAACAAACGACTCCCTCGCACCGAGGCCGCGCACATCACCCAACACGCCGACCACCAAGACCTCGCCGACAAGGAGAACCGGCTCATGCGCATCAGCAACCGCATCATCGAAGCGTCCATCGCCAAAGTCCGCGACATCCTCGACCACCACTGGGAGGGCTCGCTGGGCATGGACGCCACCGTCATCGCCACCTTCGCCCGCGGCACCCGCACCCGCGGCCCACTCACCTCCACCGACCCCGACGCCGGCTGGTACGTCCGCACCGGCGACCACGCCGACCCCGACCTGCCCAACCCCACCGCGGCCTC
>NZ_VCKZ01000413.1 GCF_005889745.1 Actinomadura geliboluensis | reverse complement strand
GCCCTCACCAGCCCCGCACCCCGGCCGGGCTGGGCCCGGGCGACACGCCTTAGTCAAGGAGGCGTTCACCATGTCGGGCGAACACCACACCATCGAACTCCCTAGCAGCCCACTCCCCAACACACTCCCCGGCGACGCGCTCACCACCGGCACGGCCACGACGGCACCGCCGCACGGCCTGCCCACGATCGACGAACCGCCCCCGCAGCTGCTGGGCGAGCTGACGCTGCCCGCCGAACGGGAGTCCGTGCCGCGGGCGCGGCGGTTCAGCCGGTCCGTCACGGCCGCCTCCGGCATCGCGCACATCCGCGACGACGCCGAGGTCCTGGTCTCCGAGCTGGTCACCAACGCCGTCCGGCACGCGACGGGCTCCACGCTCCGGCTGCGGCTGCTGCGCGCCGGCACCCGGCTCCGCGTCGAGGTGCACGACCAGGGCGGCGGCGTCCCCCGGCCGCGCCAGGTCGACCTCATGGAGGAGACGGGACGGGGCTGGTTCCTCGTCGCGGTCATGGCCGACGGGCACGGCACCGAGCACACCCCGGCCGGAAAGTCGGTGTGGTGCGAAGTGCGCGCCTGGCCGCGGGACGAGTACCCCGGGCACTGAGCACCCCCCTTTCGCAGACCCCCGGTTCGGCGAATGGAAGTGCCATGCCCGAATACGCGCCTGCTGACCGCCGTCCCCCGCGCTACCACCGGTCGGACGGGACCCCGGCCACCGCAGAGGAGGCCCAGCGGCTGCTGCTGGACGTGCGGGGGCGCCTGCTCGCGCAGGACGTCATCCGCGTCGGCGCCGCCGTCGTGGTCGTCTCGACCTGGTTCACCGTCGTCGACCTCGGCATCGCCGCGAACGGCCGGCCGCTGCTGTGGCAGACGCTCGTGTCCGACCACGCGATGCACGCCGACATCGGGCAGTACACGTCCCGGGAGCAGGCGGCGCGCGGCCACGCGGAGGCCGTCGCCATGATCTCCGGCCGGCTGCGCGGGCTGGTCGCCCGCGCGGCCATGGACGAGGTACGCCCCCAAGCGAGGACATGACCCCGCGAGGACATGACCCCGCGAGGACATGACCCCGCGAGGACATGACCCCGCGAGGACATGACCCGCGAGGACATGACCCCGTGAAGACCTGACCCCGCACCGACGCGAGCACGACGACCCCGCTCTCCGTCCCCGCATCCCCCCACGACACGGGCCGGCGCACCCGGCCCGTCCCCGGCATGAGGTTGTGATCAGATGGCCTCGAAGACACCCCGCGACGGCGTCCCCGGCGGCAGGCCCCGCCGGCGGCGCCCGATCCGCCTGCGGATCACGGCGCTGCTGCTGGTGCCGCTGGTGTCGCTCATCACCCTGTGGGCGTTCGCCGCGAACATCACGCTCGGCGACGCCTTCGACAAGTACGACTTCTCGACGACGTACGAGAAGATGGGCCTGCCCGGCCTCTACCTGGTGAACCAGCTCCAGGCCGAGCGGTCGCTCAGCGTCGCCGCGCTCGTCTCCCGCGACGCCGGGGCCAAACAGAAGCTCGGCGCGCAGCGCGCCCGGGTCAGCGCGGTCGAGAAGTCCTTCCGCGGGACGGCGCTGTCGGCCGACGCGCAGGACGCGGCGCAGCCCGAGACGAAGAAGCGCCTCGCCGAGGCGATCAAGGCGCTGGACGGGCTGCCGCAGCTGCGCGGCGAGGTCGACTCCGGCAAGGCCGCGCCGCTCGACGTCATCAACTCCTACAGCACGATGCTCGACCAGGTCATCAAGGTCTTCGACGGCCTGGTGACGGTCAACGACGTCGCGATCCTCACCCAGGGCCGCGCGCTGATCGGCATCGGCAACGCCCGCGCCTACATGCTGCGCCAGGACTCGCTCGTCACCGCCGCGATGGCGCGCAACGGCCGGCTCACCCGGGCCGAGCACACCGCGTTCGTCCAGTGGGCGGCGGAGGGCCGGCGCGAGTTCGAGGCCGGCCTCGCCGACCTCGACGAGCAGATCCGCGCGCCTTTGAGCGCGCTCGCCGCGTCCGAGCAGTTCCAGCGGTACCGGGCCGCCGAGACCGCGATCGTGGACGCGCGCGGCGACCGGCTGCCGCCCGAGGCGGCCGACTGGCAGGCCACCACCCAGCTGCTGTCGCAGGCGTGGGGCCAGCGGGTCCAGCAGGCGAGCCTCGCGCTGAACGAGCTGGCGAAGCCGATCGGCGAGCGGATCGTGATGCGGCTCGTCCTCGCCGGCGGGTTCGGGCTGCTCGCGGTCATCGCCTCGATCGTGCTGTCGCTGCTCGCCGCCCGCAGCCTGTCCCGCGAGCTGCGCGGGCTGCAGCGCGCCGCGCTGGACCTCGCCGAGGACCGGCTGCCCGGCGTCGTCGCCCGGCTCCGGCGCGGCGAGGAGGTCGACGTGGACGCCGAGGCGCCGCCGCTCGTCATCGGCAAGACCAAGGAGGTCGCGCGGGTCGGCGACGCGTTCACCAAGGTGCAGCGCACCGCGATCGACACCGCCGTCCGCGAGTCGTACCTGCGGCAGGGCATCAGCCGCGTGTTCCTCAACGTCGCCTGGCGCAGCCAGTCGCTGCTGCACCGCCAGCTCCGGATGCTGGACGAGATGGAGCGCGGCGCGTCCGACCCGAAGGCCCTGGAGGACCTGTTCCGGCTCGACCACCTCACCACCCGCATGCGCCGGCACGCCGAGGGCCTGGTCATCCTGTCCGGGACGACCCCGGGCCGCGGCTGGAGCCGGCCGGTGCACGTCGAGGACGTGCTCCGCGCCGCCGTCGCCGAGGTCGAGGACTACACCCGCGTCGAGGTCGTGGTCGTCTCCGGGCGGGCCGCGCTGATCGGCGAGGCCGTCGCCGACATCATCCACCTGCTCGCCGAGCTGATCGAGAACGCCACCGTGTTCTCGCCCGCGCCGACCGAGGTGCTGGTGCGCGGCGAGATGGGCGCCAACGGGTTCGCCGTCGACGTCATCGACCGCGGCATCGGCCTCGACCAGTCCGAACTGGACGCGCTGAACCTGCGGCTGTCGCGGCCGCCGGAGTTCGACCTCGCCGTCACCGACCGGCTCGGGCTGTTCGTCGTCGCCCGGCTCGCCGGACGGCACGGCATCAGGGTCGCGCTCCAGCCGTCGCTGTACGGGGGCGTCAGCGCGGTCGTGCTGATCCCGCGCGAGCTGATCGTGGACGTCGACCAGCCGGAGGACGAGGACGGGCAGGCCGCCGGGCCCGGCGGCGACGTCCCGGTCGCCGGGGGAGCCGGGCGGAACGGCCACGCTTCGCTGAACGGGTCGACGCGGCAGTGGCCCACGCCGCCCGCGTCGTCGTCCACGGCGATGCTGAACGCGCCGGTGTACGACGCGCCGCCCGCCCCGCCGCCCGTCCAGGAGACCCCGCCGCCCTATGACCCGGCGCCCGCCTATGAGGCGCCCCAGTACGACCCGGCGCCGACCTACGAGAGCACGGCGCCCGACGCCCCGGCGTCCCCGGAGGACGGGCCGGAGCCCGGCGCGACGGTGGGGTTCAACGCCTACGACGGAACCGAGACCCCGACGTCGTACGGCACCCCACCGTCGTACGGGGCGCGGCCCGGGCCGCCGCCCGCGTTCGACGCGACGCGGCCGTTCCAGGCCGCGGGCCCGCGCATCCCCGCCTACGGCCACGACCCCTACGCCGACGCCGGCCGCTACGAGGCCCCCGCGTCGTTCGGGGACGCGCAGGTGCAGGCGGGCGGCGGGCGCGCCCCGCTGCCGCGCCGCGTGCGGGGCGGCAACCTGGCGCCGCAGCTGCGCGACCAGGACGGCTTCGACGAGCCGCCCGCCGTGCCGCCCGAGGACGCGGTCGCGGCCTGGGAGGAGCGCTCGGCGGAGGCGTCGCGGGACCTGTTCGCCTCCCTGCAGGCCGGCTGGCTGCGGGGCAGGGACGAGGACGAAGGACCGGCCGACGGCATGGAGGGAAGATCATGACCCAGCAGGGAGTCGCCGCCGAGCTCAACTTCCTCCTCGACGACCTCGTCGACCGGGTTCCGCAGATCCGCAAGGTCGTGGTGCTGTCCCGGGACGGGCTCGTGATGGGCAAGTCGCGCGGCGTCGGCCGCGAGGACGGCGAGTACCTCGCGGCGCTCGCCGCCGGGTTCCACAGCCTCGCGATCGGCGCGAAGCCGCAGCTGGAGTCCGGCGAGATCCGGCAGACGCTCATCGAGATGGACCAGGGCCTGTTCTTCGTGGTGCCCGCCGGGGCCAACAGCTGCCTGGCACTGCTCAGCGAGGTCGGCGCGAACGCGGGCCTCGTCGCCTACGAGATGACGATGCTGGTCAAGCGCGTCGGGCGGCAGCTGTCCACCGGACTCAGGCAGGGCGCCGCCGGACCCGGACCCAGGTGACCCGCCATGGACCCCAGCGACGTGCCCGGAGCTCCCCGGGGTCCCGGGCGGGAATGGGGCCGCGAGCGGTGGCTCGACGCCGCCGCCGGGCCCATCGTCCGCCCCTACGCGGTGACGCGCGGCCGGACCCGGCCGACCGGCGAGCCGCTCGACATCGTGGCGATCCTCGTCGCGACCGGGCGGCGGCCGGCCGATCCGGGCCGGCTGTCGCGCCAGCAGCGCCGGCTGCTCGCGCTGTGCCGCCGCCCGCACGCCCTCGCCGACCTCGCCTCGGACCTGAACCTGCCGCTCGGCGTGATCCGGGTGCTGGCCGGCGACCTGATCGACTCGGGCCTCGTGGACGTCCAGCGGTGGTCCACGCCGTCCTCGCCGACCGGGCAGCCGGCGGCGGTCCCCCCGCACACCGACCAGAACCTGCTCAGGATGGTGCTCGATGAACTCCGTGCACTCTGATTCACCGCCCCCCGCCGCCGCCGAGCCCGCCGACGACCGGGAGGACGGCCCGCGCGTCGCGCTGAAGATCCTCGTCGCCGGCGGGTTCGGCGTCGGGAAGACGACGCTGGTGGGCGCGGTCAGCGAGATCCGGCCGCTGCGCACCGAGGAGGCGCTGACCGACGCGAGCGTCGGCGTCGACGACCTCGACGGCGTCGCCGCCAAGACCACCACGACGGTGGCGATGGACTTCGGCCGCATCACGCTGCGCGACGGCGTCGCGATCTACCTGTTCGGGACGCCGGGCCAGGAGCGGTTCTGGTTCATGTGGAACGAGCTGTCGCGGGGCGCGCTCGGCGCGGTCGTGCTCGCCGACACGCGGCGGCTGACGGCGAGCTTCGCCTCGATCGACTACTTCGAGCGGAAGGGCACCCCGTTCGTCGTCGCGGTGAACTGCTTCGACGACGCCGACCGGTACGACCCGGCGGAGATCCAGACGGCGCTGGACATCGACCCGCACGTGCCCGTCCTGCTGTGCGACGCGCGCCGGACGGTGTCGGCGAAGCAGGTGCTGGTGTCGCTGGTCGAGCACGCGCTGCGGCTCGCCGGCGGGGCGAGCCCCCGCCGGACCGGCTGATCCGCCGCTACTCCTCCTCGGGGGCGGGCGGGCCCATGACGATCTCGTCCACCCCGACGTCGTGGCCGTCCGCGCACCGGACCTGCGCCGTGACGCGCTCGCCGCAGCGGGCGTGCGTCAGCATGACCTGGCGCCCCTCCTCGTGGGGCAGGTAGGTCTCGCCCCACTCCATGAGGCTGACGAGGGTGGGCGCGAGGTCCAGGCCCATCTTCGTCAGGTGGTACTCGTAGCGCGTGCGCTGGCCGGGCTCCTGGTACGGCTCCCGGGTGAGCAGCCCCGCCTTGACGAGGTGGCGCAGGCGGGCGGTGACGGCGGACTCGGTCATGCCGAGGTTGCGCACGAAGTCGCCGAAACGATTGGTCCCGAAGAACGCCTCGCTGAGCACCAGCACCGCCGACGGCGGGCCGAGCGCGGCGAGGGTCCGGGCGACCGGGCAGTTCTGCATGGACCACGCGTCGCGGTCGGCGAAGTGCCCCTCAAGTGCGATTGTCACGCCTCCACTATAAACCTGCTGACTTTGCTTGACCAAAGTCAGGTCGGGCGCTAGCGTCCCTGACTATGGTGGAACAAAGTCAGGTACGCACCGGTCCCGTCCTCGCGGTGCTCTCCGTCGCCTCCTTCATGGCGGGCCTCGACCTGTTCATCGTCAACGTGGCCTTCGACGACATCGGCCGCGACTTCGCCGGCACCCCGATGGCCGACCTGTCCTGGGTGCTCAACGGCTACGCGATCGTGTTCGCCGCACTGCTCGTCCCGCTCGGGCGGCTCGCCGACCGGTACGGGCGCAAGGCCGGGCTCGTCCTCGGCCTGACCGTCTTCACCGTCGCCTCCCAGGCGTGCGCCGCCGCGCCCGACCTGTGGTGGCTCGTCGGCTTCCGCGTGCTGCAGGCCGCCGGCGCCGCCGCGCTCATCCCCACCAGCCTCGGCCTGCTGCTGTCGGCCTTCCCCGCGGCCAGGCGCGGCGGCGCCGTGCGGATCTGGTCCGCCGCGTCCGCGCTCGCCGCCGCGGCCGGCCCCGCCGTCGGCGGCGTCCTGGTGGACGTCTCCTGGCGCTGGGTGTTCGAGGTCAACGTCCCCATCGGGATCGCCGCGGTGCTGCTCGCGGTGCGGCTCGTCCCCGACTCCCGCGAGGGCGCCACCGCCCGCGTCCCCGACCTGCCCGGCACGGCGGTGCTGACCGCCGCGATCGCGCTGCTCGCGCTCGGCCTGGTGAAGATCAACGACTGGCCCGCCGAGCACACCGTCCTCGTCGTGGGCGCCGCCCTGCTCGGCCTGGCCTGGTTCTGGCTGCGCTCGCTGCGGCACCCCGCCCCGGTCATCGAGCCCGCGCTGCTCGCCGTCCGCACCTTCTTCTGGTCGAACGCCGCGGTCCTGCTGTTCACCGTCGCGTTCGCCGCCAACCTCCTGCTCGGCGTGCTGTGGATGCAGCAGGTCTGGCACTACTCGCCCATCAGGACCGGGCTCGCCGTCGCGCCCGGCCCGCTGATGGTGCCCGTCATGGCGCTCGTCGCCGGCCGGCTGGCCGCCGCCCGCGTCCCCGTCGGTCTGATCACCGCCGCCGGGTGCATGCTGTGCGCGTTCGGCGTCGTCATGATCGCGATGAGCCTCGGCCCGGCACCGGCCTACGCCACCCAGCTGCTGCCGGGCTGGCTCATCGGCGGGACGGGCGTCGGCCTCGCCCTCCCCACCATCCTGTCGGCCGCCGCCGTGGAACTGCCGCCGCACCGCTACGCCACCGGCAGCGCCGTGGTGAACATGAGCCGCCAGATCGGCACCGTCCTCGGCGTGAGCCTCGCCGTCGCCGCCCTCGGCACCCCGCGAGGCTGGCCCGACGCCCACACCGCCTACACGAACGCCTGGCTGATGGTCGGCGGGTTCATGGTGATCGCAGCGATCGCCGCCCTTGGCATGACCCCGCGCCGCCCGCAGCCCTCCCCAACCGTCCCCGAGCCAGAGAAGGAAGTGGTCGCCGGCACCTAACCCCCGCCTTGCAGAGAACCGCAGAACCCGGGCATCGGACGAAGCCTTGACCCGGACCGAAAGGCCCGGTTCGCCCGACCGCCCGACACACAGCAGGCACCTCAATCCGGAGAGGTGCCTGCTGTATTCATTGTCCTGCCCTTGGCGGTCGGGCCTTGGAGGCCCTCCCTTCGGCGGGCAGAACGTGCGATTGCTGCATCGCTCCGGCTCGCCTTGCGGCTCGCTGCGCGATCAGGTTCTTGCTTCGCTCGAACCTGCCTTCGGTCGCAATCGCGACGGTCCCGGTCTGCGCGGGGCTGGTGTGGTGGCCGGGGTTGTCGGTCAGGATTGAAGAGCGGACAGGACTACCAGGGCTAGGG
>NZ_VCKZ01000412.1 GCF_005889745.1 Actinomadura geliboluensis | reverse complement strand
CCAAGATAGGGTACCACACCCGCATGCCTGCGCGCTCGCGGGGGACGAACACGTCGCCGACGCCAGCCACGAGCTCCGCACGCCCGTCGCCGCCATCCGCGGGCACGCATGCGGACGCCTACGTCGACGAGTTGATCGCCGAGTTCGCGGTCGAGGACGATCCGGGGCTGCGGTGCTGGCTGCTGGAGCTCGTGGCCGAGGCGCGGTCCGGGAAGGCGCTGGACGTGTTCCGCGACCAGCTGGAGAGCCCGGACGAGTCGCTGCGGTTCTGGGCTGCGCGGGGGCTGGAGATGCTCGACACGCGGGCGGCCGAGCAGGTCCTTGAGCAGGCGCGCGACGAGGGGTGGATCGCTTAGCCGGGGTGCGCCCGGCTAGGCGGCCGGGCCATGGGGGGCGAAGGTGCCGTAGGCGCCCTGGTGGAACAGCAGGGGTGTCTCGCCGTCGCCGAGCTGCAGGTGCTCGACGCGGCCGATGACGATCTGGTGGTCGCCGGCGTCGTGGAGCTGCTCGGTGACGCAGTCGATCCAGGCGACCGCGCCGTTGATGACCGGGTTGCCGGCGGGGGACGGGCGCCAGCCGATGTCGTGGAACTTGTCGGTCTTGCGCACCGCGACGGCGCGGCACACGTCCTCCTGCGCGGCCGACAGGACGTTCACGCAGAACCGCTCGCCCGACTCGCGCAGCGCGCGCCACGAGCTGGAGCCCTTGTCGGGGAGGAAGGCGACCAGCGGCGGGTCGAGCGAGACGGAGGTGAACGAGCCGACCGTCATGCCGATGGCGGTGCCGGCCGCGTCCAGCGCGGTGACCACGACGACGCCGGTCGGGTAGTGGCCCAGCACCTGCCGGAAGCGGGCGGGGTCGATGGCCTCGTTGGTCGTCAGGCGCATGACGGAACTCCTCCCTGTAGCGATCGCTACAGAGAATGCCATCCGGGACCCCGGCCTGACAAGCGTGAGGTTCCGGTGCTCAGCCGGCGACGGCCCGCTCGACCACGGCGACGGTGATCGCGACGAAGTCGTCGGGGTCCCAGTCGTCGTGGATCTGGTGGGCCAGGAAGAGGCCGTCGGTCGCGGCCATCACGATGCGGGCGAGGTCCATCGCCAGCTCGGGGCGGCGGGCCTGCAGCTCGGTGTCGAAGTACGAGGTGAACCAGGCCGCGATGCTGCTCGCGACCGAGTCGCGGGTGGCGAGGAAGTACCGGCGGGCCTCCGCCTCGACCTCGCGGGACTCCAGCAGCAGCATGTGCCCGATGCGCAGGAAGTCGGGGGCGTCGCGCAGCGAGCGCACCGAGCGGGACAGGATCGCGCGCAGGCTCTCGGCCAGCGGGCGCTCGTCGCGGGGGTCGCGCTCCCAGCGCGGCTGGGCGGCGATCCACTGCTCGAAGCTGTGCCGGATCACCTCGGCCATGAGGTGGTCCTTGTCGCGGTAGAACCAGTACACCGAGCTGGCCGGCAGGCCGGACCGCTTGGTGACCCGCGAGATCGTGGTGCCCTCGTAGCCGCACTCGGAGGCGATCTCGGCGGCGGCCTTGAGGATGCGGACCCGGGACAGCTCCCGGTCGTCGGCGGAACGCGTGGTCGGCATCGCGGTCACGCCGCCTCGCCGAGCCAGGCGAGGGCCTGCGCGTGCACGCCGTCGGCGATCAGGTCCACCATCCGCTCCAGGTTCCAGCCGCGGCCCGAGTGGACGCCGACGTACAGGCCGTCCATCACGGCGAGGTGGAAGCGGGCCATCCGCTCGGCGACCTCCCGCGCCCGGTCCGGGTCGCCGGCGGGGAGCACCTGCTCCCACCAGTCCCGGATGGCGGTGCGGGTCTCGCCGCGCACCTCGATGTAGCGGCGCCGCGCGGACGGCTCCTTCGGACGGTTCGCGAGGCCGAGCATCAGCCCGAGCCGCCAGAACTCCGGGCGGTCGGTGATCGCCCGCGACGCCCGGTGCAGCCGGTCGCGGATCTCCTCGGCCGGGTCGGAGACCGCGACGCGCTCCTGCCAGGTCGGCGCGGTGTCGCGCCAGCGCCGGTAGCTGAACTCCAGGGTCTCGGCGAGCAGTTCGTCCTTGTTGCGGAAGTGCCAGTAGACCGAGCTGGCCGGCAGCCCGGTGGCCTCGGTGACCAGGGCGATCGAGGTGCCGTCGTAGCCGCGTTCGGCGGCGATGGCGAGGGTGGCCTCCAGGATCCGCAGCCTGGACTCCTCGCCCTGCTGGTGGCGGCGCGCCGTTTTCCGCATCCGGCAATCATCTCCCCTCTGATCATCGGAAACCCGACCGCGGTGGGGGGTTGTGTCGACCATCACATCACGGGTACGGTCACCGCACGTCCCTGTAGTGATCGCTCCAATCAGTGTAGTGATCGATACGGGCGGAGATCGGTGACCTGGAGTAGACAATGCCCACCTCACGCAGAGCGCCCCGCCGCCGGCGGCTGCTCGCCCCCGTCCTGGCCGCGCTGACCGCGGCCGCGTCCCTCACCGCCTGCGGCTCCGGCGACGCCGGCGTCAGCGCCGCCGACGCCAAGACCCAGGCCGCCGACCTCGTGAAGCTGCTCGGCGTCGAGGACGGCGCGGACCTCGGCGGCAAGGTCACCTTCAAGCTCGGCGCCGCGCTCACCCTGTCCGGGCCGTCCGCGAGCAACGGCGAGTCGATGCGCAACGCCATGGAGCTCGCGGTCGAGCAGATCAAGGCGGCCGGCGGGCCGGCGATCGAGCTGAGCGTCAAGGACATCAAGGGCCCCGACCCCGTCGCCGCCAAGCAGGCCGCGTCGGAGCTGGCGGCCGAGGGCGTCCCGGCCAAGATCACCTCGATGGGGGACGGCCTCGGCGCGATGCTCGCCGACACCGACAAGAGCAAGATCCTCAGCCTGGACGGCGTCGGCGGCGCCCAGGTCTTCACCAAGGGCACGCAGTACTTCTACGGGACGCGAGAGGTCGCGCCGTCCGACGCGGCGCCCGGCGCCCTGGAGTGGTTCAAGCGGGCGCACCCGCAGGGGCGGACGGTCGGCCTGGTCGGCGTCGACCTCGGCCCGCTGAACGCGGCCATCCAGGCCGACATGAAGGCCAAGATCGAGGCCGCGGGCCTCACCTACAACGGCCTCTGGGAGACGCTCTCGCCCAGCTCCCAGGACTACGCCAGCATGATCGCGAAGGTGAAGAAGAACGAGCCCGACCTGCTCTGGGTCGCCTTCGGCGGCGCGGCGCCCGGCGCGTTCGCCGCCCAGGCCAAGAGCGCCGGCGTGAAGAGCGAGCTGCTCGGCATCGAGTTCACGCAGGAGGCGGTCAAGGCGTCCAAGGGCGTCCTCGACCGCGAGGGCTTCCGGTTCGCGATGGACTACTTCGACGCGTCCAAGCCGTCGAACCCGCTGGCCAAGCTGTTCGCCGAGGCGTACGAGAAGGCGTACGGCGAGCCCGCCGACTTCTACGCGGCGAACGCCTACGAGGAGACCCTGATGGTCTGGGACCTCATCCGCCGCGTCATCGCCGAGGGCGGGAAGCCGGACGACAGCGCCGCGCTCAAGGCCGCGCTGGAGAAGAACCCGAAGTTCGCCTCCGTCTACGGCGGCGACGCCGCGACGGTCGGCGCCTTGGAGATCGACCTGAAGACGCACGGCGTCGCCAAGCGGCCGATGGGCGTCTTCGAGTACAAGGACGGCAAGGTAGCGCCGCTCGCCACCTACGACGTGGGCGGCGGAGACTTCCGCCTCGCCCGCTGACGGCTTCCTCCGGGGCGGCCCCGCCGCGGGCCGCCCCTCCTCCTCGTCTCCGGAGGCTCCATGCATGACCTGCTGGACTCAGAACTCTGGCAGCTGACCGTCAACGGGCTCGTCCGCGGCGCCTTCTACGCCGCGCTCGGCGCGGGGCTCGCCCTCGTCATCGGTGTCACGACCCGCTTCCACTTCGCCTACGCGCTCACCTACACGGTGGCGCCCTATGCCGCCTTCTGGGCCATGGACGGGCTCGGTGTGCCGTTCTGGCCGTCCGCGCTCATCGGGCTCGCCGCGGCGGTCGCGGTCAGCGTGCTGCTGGAACTCGGCGTGTACGAGCCCGTCGCGCGCCGCGCCGCCGACCGCGCCATGCTCGCCGTCCTCGTCACGTCAATCGGCGTCAGCACCGCGGGCATCGCGCTGCTCCAGCTCAAGTTCGGGACGAGCAGCCTGCCGTTCTACGGCCCCGAGGCGGTGCGGCACGAGTTCGGACGGGTGCAGATCTCCACCTTCGACCTCGGGCAGGTCGCCACCTGCCTCGTCCTCGTCGCCGCGCTCGCCGCGTTCCTGGCGTTCACGCCGCTCGGACGCTCCATCAAGGCGGTGCGCAGCAACCCGGGCCTCGCCGCCGTGCTCGGCATCGGCGTCCGCCGGGTCAACCTCGTCTGCTTCGCCGTCGCGGGCCTCATCTCCGGCGCCTGCGCGCTCTGGTACGGGCTGCTCTACACCGTCCAGCCGACCATGGGCGACACGACGGTCATCTACGGCTTCGTCGTCGCGTTCCTCGCCGGGACCCGCGCGTCGCCGCTGCGCGCGCTGCCGATCGGCATCGGGCTCGGGCTGCTGGAGCAGTGGGCGTCGAACTGGCTGTCGCTCCAGTGGACGCAGACCGCCGTGTTCATCGTCCTCACCGGCTACCTCGCGTTCCTCGCCGGGAGGAGCCGCCTCCCCCTCGTGTCGTTGCGGAAGGCCTGACGCCATGTGGATCAACTATCTGGACCAGGCGCTGCTGCTCGCGGCGCTCGCCGTCAGCGTCAACCTGCTCGTCGGCTACGCCGGTCAGGTGTCGGTCGCGCACGCCGCGTTCGCGGGCGTCGGCGGCTACACCGCCTGCTTCCTCGCGGGCGAGCACGGCTGGCCCTACCTCGCCTCGCTCGCCGTCGCCGTACTGGTCGCGACCGCGTTCGGCGTGCTGATCGGGGTGATCGCGCTCGGTCTCGCCGAGGAGTACCTCATCCTGATGACGCTGGCGTTCTCGCTCGGCGTCATCGGCGTCTTCGCCACCTTCGACGCGCTCGGCGGCGCCATGGGCATCACCGGCGTCGAGGGGCTGCGGCTGTTCGGCCTGGAGCTGGACGGGCCGTCCGACTGGCTGGCCCCGTCGGCGGTGGTCCTGGTCCTGGTCTTCGCCGTCTGCCGCCGCCTCGGCGAGTCGCCGTACGGCCGGGTGCTCAAGGGCATCCGGGAGGACGCGGTGGCGACCCGGGCGCTCGGCAAGAACACCTTCGGCTACAAGATCGGCATCTTCGCGGTCACCAGCGGGCTGACCGGGCTGATCGGCGGCTTCTACTCCGGCTGGCTCGGCCAGGCGACCCCGTCGGCGTTCGGCTTCCCGCTCGCCATGGCGGTCTTCGCGATGGTGATCGTCGGCGGCAACGCCAACCTGGTCGGCTCGGTCGTGGCGGGCGTCGCGCTCACGATGATCGAGCCGGTGCTGCGCGAGGTCCTCGGGGTGGAGAGCACGCAGGCGGCGCTGCTCCAGGTGGTGCTGTACGGGGTGCTGCTGGTGCTCGTCATGATCGTCCGGCCGCAGGGGCTGTTCCCCGAGCGCTCGCGGCACGCCGCCGTGCCCGCCGCCGGGGCCGCTCCTCGCGCGGAGGTGTCGCCGCGTCCCGAGCGGCCGGCCGACCGCACCTCCTACGCCGACGCCGAGGTGGTGCTGCGGGCGGAGGGCCTGTCCAAGCGCTTCGGCGGCATCACCGCCGCCAAGGACATCGGCCTGGAGCTGCGGCGCGGCACGATCACGGCGCTCGTCGGCCCGAACGGCGCCGGCAAGACGACTGCGTTCAACCTGCTCACCGGCACCGTCGTCCCGGACACCGGGTCGGTGACGCTGAACGGCGCGGAGCTGGTCGGGATGCGTCCGGACCGCGTCGTCCGCGCCGGGCTGGCCCGCACCTTCCAGGACGTCCGGCTGCTCGGCCGGCTCACCTGCCTGGAGAACGTCATGCTCGCCGTCCCCGGGCAGCCGGGGGAGCGGGCAGCGAGGCTGTTCGTCCCCGGCCGCGGCGTCTCCCGCGCGGACCGCGAGGTCGCTGAGCAGGCGATGCAGTGGCTCGACTTCGTCGGCATGGCCGACCAGGCCGCGACACCGGCCGACGCCCTGTCCTATGGCCAGTCAAAGCTGGTGTCGCTGGCGCGCGCGCTGGCCACCCGCGCCGACGTGCTGCTGTTGGACGAACCGGCGTCCGGCGTCGACGCGACCTGGGTGGACACCATGCTCACCATGGTCGCCGCCGTCCGCGACGAGGGCCGCACCGTCTGCCTGGTCGAGCACAACCTCGACGTGGTGCGCGAACTCTCCGACCACACCTACTTCATGGAACTCGGCGAGATCACCGCGTCGGGCACGCTCGCCGAGCTGACCGGCTCGGCCCGCCTCGCCGAGGCGTACTTCGGCGCCCAGTGAGGGAGGACGCATGACTCTGCTCGATGTGAGCGGCCTGGTGGCGGGCTACGGCCGCAAGGAGGTGCTCCACGGCGTCGGCCTCCGTGTCGACGCGGGCGAGATCGTGACCCTCATGGGCCACAACGGCGCGGGGAAGACGACCACGATCCGATCCGTGCTGGGGGCCGTCCGCCCGCGCGCCGGAACGATCCAGATCGCCGGCCGCGACACCGCCCGCCGTCCCGTGCGCGCCGCCGTGGCGGCGGGCGCGGCGATGATCCCCTCGGAGCGGTTCGTCTTCCCCGACCTGTCCGTGCACGACAACCTGCTGCTGGGCGCGGCCAACGCCCCGTCCGGGACCGATACCGCCGAGCGGCTCGCGACCGTCCAGGACCTGTTCCCGATCCTGGACGAGCGCGCGAAGCAGCCTGCGGGCTCGATGTCGGGCGGGCAGCAGCGCATGGTCAGCCTGGGCATGGCGCTCATGGCCCGCCCCAAGCTCCTCCTGCTGGACGAGCCGTCCCTCGGCCTGGCCCCGTCCGTCGTGGAGACCATCTTCGGACGGCTGCGCTCCCTCGCCGACGACGAGGGCCTCGGCATCCTCCTGCTCGAACAGAACGTCAAGCAGGCCCTCCAGATCGCCGACCGCGCCTACGTCATGCGCTCCGGCCAGATCATCCTGGAGGAGACCGCGGAGCAGATGCGGCAGCGCACCGACTTCTGGGACCTCTTCTAACGCCGCGCCCGGCGGCCCGGCCGGTGGTCAGTCCGTCGGAGCCGGCAGGAGGTCGGCGTGCCTGACGGTGTAGTTGCCCTTGGTGACGGGAGCGAAGGCCGCGGGGCCCATGCAGGTCCCGACCTTGCCCTCCTCCCAGCCGCCCTCTCCGTTCTCGACGCCGTTGACCACCGACCAGGAGAACCCCATGCGGTCATGCCTGCCGCCGGGGCCACCGTCGTGGACGCTGAAGCCGAGCCGCTTGCCGATCTGGTCCTTGATCGGCTCGTCGGCCTTCGTGACGACCGCGGTGAGGGTGGCGTTGCCGGGGCTGGTCAGCAGGCAGTCCACCCTGGCCTCCGACCGTACGGTCCAGCCCTCGGTCGGGGAGTGGTGGTAGATCGTCACGGTCCCGCGGGCGTCGGTGGGCAGGCCGCCGGGGGCGCCCGGCCTGGGCACCGAATAGGGGACGGCGCGGGCGTCGAAGGTGAAGGCCCGGATGTCCTGATCGGGCCAGTACGTGAGGCGGACCTGCGCGGCCCCGGACACGCGCGCCGCCTGGGCCGCCGGTGTCGCCGGGGAGGTCGCCTCCGCCGCGACCGGTGCGGCCGTGACGGCGATGGCGGCCCCGATCACGGCGGCGATTCTGATCATCCTGGGCATGGGCATGGGCATGGGCATGGAGAGACTCCGTTCGGTCGGCGGACGGGCCCGAGCGGCACGGCCGATCCCCATGCTCC
>NZ_VCKZ01000411.1 GCF_005889745.1 Actinomadura geliboluensis | reverse complement strand
GTCAGCCGCCGTGACGACCGACTGCACGTCCAGCCGCATCCAGGAGACCGTCGTCAACCGGACCTCCGCCCCCACCACCTTCACCCTGACCTGGCCCGGCGTCGGCACCTGGACCGCCCAGGTCGCCGCCGGCGACAGCGCCCACTTCCACTTCACCCGGCCGTCCGGCACCGCCTACACGTTCCGCACCACGACCCCCGAGGGCTTCGACCAGACCGACAGCGGCACGCTCGACTGCTCCGACGCGCTCAGCGTCCGCGCCGCCATGGACTGCGGCAGCCCGCACCGGCTGCGCCTCATCCTGGCCAACGACTCCCCCGCGTCCCGCACCTTCACCGTCGCCTGGCCGGGCCGCCCCTACTCCCCCTGGACCGTCACCGTCCCCGCGGGCTCCGGCCACGACGGCCTCTACTGGACGGTCCCGGACGGCACCCCGTACACCTTCAACGTCACCTCCGGCTCCTGGAGCGACACGGTCTCGGGCACCTCCGGCTGCGGCGTCGGCACCGGAAAGCCCGGCATGAACGCGCAGACCGTCCTCACCACGTCCACGGTCATCGACGGCCTGGGCAAGGCCGCCGAATCCGTCCGCATCCCGGCCCTCGCCGTCTCCAACGGCGGCACGGTGATCGCCGCCATGGACGCCCGCGTGGACGGCAGCTACGACCTCGGCGGCGGCACCAACAACATCCAGATCGCGATGACCCGCAGCACCGACGGCGGCGCCGCCTTCACCCACCCGAAGATCATCGCGAAGGCGCCCACCGCCTCCGAGGGATACGGCGACCCGAGCCTCCTCGTCGACCGCGCCACCGGCAAGATCTTCTGCTTCTTCACCTACGCCCCCAAACCGGGCGTCGGCTACTGGGGCTCCACCGCCGGGGACACCTCCGCGACCTCCACGACCAACACCCACATCCGCTACATCACCTCGACCGACGACGGCGCCACCTGGAGCGCCCCGGTCGACCTCAACCCGCACGTCCGCAAGCCGACCTGGGCGGGCATGTTCGCCTCCTCCGGCCACGGCGTCCAGCTCGCCTCCGGACGCCTCGTCCAGCCGATCGTCTACCGCGACGCCTCCGGCGACCACGCGTCCAACATCTACTCCGACGACCACGGCGCAACCTGGCACAACGGCACGACCGCCGGCACCGGCGTCAACGAGAGCAAGGCCGTCCAGCGCGGCACCGGCCGCGTCGCCCAGAACATGCGCTCCAACGCCGGCGGCGACCGCTGGTACGCCACCGCACCCGACGTCACCTCGCCCTTCGGGACGTCCTGGAACAGCGGCCTCATCGACCCGGGCTGCAACGGCGACGAGATCTCCTACCTGCGCCCCGCCCCGGGCAACCCGTCCCTGACCAACACGGCCCTGCACAGCAACAACGCCGCCACGTCCCGCACGGACCTCACCGTCCGCGTCAGCCGCGACGACGGCGCGACCTGGCCCCACCAGGCCCTCATCAAGCCCGGCGCCGCCGGCTACTCCACCATGGCCGTCCTGGCGGACGGCTCCATAGGAACCCTCTACGAGATGGGAGACACGGGCGGCATCGTCTTCACCCGCACAACCCTCCCCTGGCTCGAATCCTGAGGAGGGGCGGACGAGTCGGCCTGTAAGCCGGGTTCTGTGCCCGCCGTCCCTCGCGGGGCGGCGGGTGACGGCCATCCATCTCGGGCCGCCGTTGCCGGCGGCCTCCAGCGGTCTACCCGCAGGCTCGGGCGGGCCGCCCTCGGGCACCTGCGCGGGGCCTCTTGCGGGGCCCCTTCTTGACCTTGCTCCGGGTGGGGTTTACCGAGCCGCCCACGTCACCGTGGGCGCTGGTGAGCTCTTACCTCACCGTTTCACCCTTACCACCGGCGGACCGGTGGCGGTTTGCTTTCTGTGGCACTGTCCCGCGGGTCACCCCGGGTCGGCGTTACCGACCACCCTGCCCTGTGGAGCCCGGACTTTCCTCGACGGGGATCGCTCCCCGACGCGGCCGTCCGGCCGGCTCGTCCGCCGTACGTAAGAGGTTAGCGGGTCGCGCGGGCCCCTTGTTCCCCGGCTCAGGGCGGGTTGGTGAGGGGGCCTCGTCCGGGCGGGATGTGTCAAGAGGGAAGGTGGTGCACGTCGTTGAACGTGCGCAGTGTCGCGGGCCCGTCGGCGTACCAGTCGATGGACGACAGCGCGGCCACGTCCAGGTGCATCCGGTAGAGGGACGACATTGGCGCGCCCAGGGCGTCCTTCACGAGGAGCTTGATGGGCGTGACGTGCGAGACCACCAGGACGGTCTGCTCGCGGTAGCGGACCTTGAGCTTGTCCAGTGCGGTCCGGACGCGGCGGGACACCTGGGCGAAGCTCTCCCCGCCCGGCGGCGCCGCTTCGGGGTCGGCCAGCCACGCCTTCATCTCGGCGGGCCACCCCTTGCCCGCCTCGGCGAACGTGAGGCCCTCCCACTCGCCGAAGTCGGTCTCCCGGAAGCCGTCCTCGACGCGGACGTCCAGCCCGGTGACGGCGGCGGCCTCGGCGGCCGTGTCGCGGCAGCGGGCCAGGGGGGAGGTGACGATCGCGTCGAGGCCGCGGCCCTTGAGCGCGAGCGCGGCGGCGCGGGCCTGCGCGAGCCCGTTCGGGGTGAGGGGGACGTCGCCGATCCCGGCGAAGCGCTTCTCGATCGACAGCGGCGTCTCGCCGTGCCGGAGCAGGACCGTGGTCATCGGGGCGGACGAGGGCGGACGCGGCGGCGGCTCCGGCTCCCGCGGCGCCTCCTCGACCCTGCGGGTCCAGTGCTCGCCGCGGGCGGCGGCGTCCATGGCCTCGTTCGCCAGCCGGTCGGCGTGCGCGTTCCGGTTGCGCGGGATCCAGCCGTAGGACACCGACCCGAGGCCCCCGGCCAGCTCCTTCGCGCGCAGCGCCAGCGGGATCATGTCCGGGTGCTTGATCTTCCAGCGGCCGGACATCTGCTCCACGACGAGCTTGGAGTCCATCCGGACCTCGACGCGGGCGGACGGGTCGAGGTCCGCCGCCGCCGTCAGCCCGGCGATCAGGCCCCGGTACTCGGCCACGTTGTTGGTGGCGTGCCCGATCGACTCGGCCACCTCGGCGAGGACCTCGCCGGTCAGCGCGTCCCGGACGAGGGCCCCGTACCCCGCGGGCCCCGGGTTGCCGCGCGAGCCCCCGTCCGCCTCGACGATCAGCTTGCGTGGGCTCGCGCCCCTGTGGGGGGACGACCCCCCACGCCCCCCGGCAACTGCGCTCACAGGCCCGACTCTGGCGTGCGGATGAGAATGCGGCGGCACTCCTCGCAGCGGACGACCTCGTCCTCCGCCGCGGCCCTGATGTTGTTCAGGTCGACGGTGTTCAGCGCCAGGTGGCAGCCCTGGCACGCGCCGCGGAACAGCTTGGCCGCGCCCACGCCGCCGAATTGGCCGCGCAGCTTCTCGTAGAGGGCGAGCAGGTCGTCCGGGACGTCCTTGGCGACGGCGGTGCGCGCGGTGCTGGTCGTCCCCGACTCCTCGTCGATCTCCCGCTGGGCGGTGTCGCGGCGCTCGGTGAGCCCGGTCAGCTCCTCCTGCGCGGCGGACCGGTCGGCGCGGAGCGCGGCGACGCGCCCCTCGGCCTCCTCCGTCCGCTCCATGATCTCCAGCACGACCTCCTCCAGGTCGGACTGGCGGCGCTGCAGCGACTCGATCTCCGCCTGCAGGCTGCTGAGGTCCTTCGCGGACGTCACCTGGCCGGAGTCGAGCCGCTTCTGGTCGCGGTCGGCGCGGGTGCGGACCTGGTCGACGTCCTGCTCGGCCTTCTTCTGCTCCCGCTGCAGGTCGCCGACCTCGGTCTCGGCCGCGACGATCGCGTCGCGCAGCTCGGTCAGTCGCCCCTCCAGCCGCTCGATCTCCGCCAGCTCGGGCAGCGTCCGGCGGCGGTGCGCGAGCCGGTCCAGCGAGCTGTCGAGCTCCTGCAGGTCGAGCAGTCGAAGCTGGGCTTGCGGTGCGGCTTTCACAGTGCTCCTTCTTCGTGAAGGCGCCACGCGTCGGTGACGAGCGTGGACACCCTGGTCTCCAACTTGCCCGCTTCGGGGGAGGACGCGGCGAGCCGGCGTTCGGCGTCGGCCAGCCACGGCCATTCGGTCGCCCAGTGCGCGGCGTCCACCAGGGCGGGCCCGCCGTGCTCGGCGAACTCCGACGCGGGGTGGTGCCGCAGGTCGGCGGTGAGGTAGGCGTCGACACCGGCGGCGCGCGCGGTGCCGAGGAGGGAGTCGCCGGAGCCGCCGCAGACGGCGACGGTGCGCACGACCGCGTCCGGGTCGCCGGCCGCGCGGACGCCCCAGGCGGTGGACGGCAGGCCGACGGCGGCGCGCCGGGTGAACTCCCGCAGCGTGACGGGCTCGGCCAGCTCCCCGATCCGGCCGAGGCCGCGGCGCGGGTCGTCGTCGGCGGGGACCATCGGGCGCAGCTCGCCGGTCAGGCCCACGGCCCGCGCCAGCGCGTCCGAGACGCCGGGATCGGCCCGGTCGGCGTTGGTGTGCGCGGTGTACAGCGCGAGCCCACTGGTGATCATCCGGTGGATCAGCCGGCCCTTGGGGGTGGTGGCGGCGACCGAGTGCACGCCGCGCAGCAGCAGCGGGTGGTGCGTGACCACCAGGTCGGCGCCCCACTCCAGCGCCTCGTCGATCACGGCGGCGACGGGGTCGACGGCGAACAGGACCCGGCCGACCTCCTGATCGGGGTCTCCGCAGACCAGTCCGACGGCGTCCCAGGACTCCGCCCACGCGGGCGGGTAAAGCTCCTCCAGAACCGTGATGACATGGGATAGGCGCACGTCCCGCAGGCTACCGCGCCCAGCCGCTCCCAACGAGCCACCGAGCGTCACCGCGGGGCGGCGCGGTCTGTAACGATATGGACGGGACAGTGCACGAGGGAAGGGAGAACGCCATGTCGGACGCCGGCGCCGCGGGACCGGAGCCCACTGCGGAACGCCCGTACATGCCCGGCTACGGCATCCAGGGGCCGGACGAGGGAAGCGGCCTGCTGCCGTGGGCGTGGGCCGTGGAGCGGCTGCGCGCCGCGCGCAACTTCTGGGTGTGCACGGTCCGGCCGGACGGACGCCCGCACGCGATGCCCGTCTGGGGCGCCTGGTCGGGCGACGCCCTGCTGTTCAGCAGCGCCGTCCCGTCCCGCAAGATGGTCAACCTGCGGGCGAACCCGCAGGTCGTGGTGACCACCGAGGAGGCCGAGAACCCCGTCGTCATCGAGGGCCGGGCCGAGATCCTCACCGAGCAGAAGGACCTCCAGCGGTTCATCGACCTGGTCAACTCCAAGTACGCGACCCGCTATCGTGTCGATTTCCTGGACCCGGAGGTGAACGCCACCGTCGCGGTGCGCCCACAATCGGTGTTCGGGCTCCGCCAGGGAGACTTCACCGGTTCTCCCACCCGGTGGTCGTTCGGAACCTGACCGTCCGCCGGGATCAATCTGGAGACTCATCGCGTTGGAGTCTGTTTGACTGCCTCCCCTCCCTGGTGGGAGGGGATTCCTACGGCTCGCGCCGTGGGTGTTTCTGCTTCGCGGCCGACTGCGGAAGGGAGTGCCCTTGCCGTCTGACGTCAGCTCCACAGACATCACCGGAGGTGCCGCCTCCGGCTACGGCTCGACCAGCCGCAAGGATGTTCTTGGCCGCGTTGTGGTCCCGGTCGTGCCGGGTGCGGCAGCCCGGACACGTCCAGTGCCGGGTCGACAGGCTCAACTTCTCCAGCAGGTGCCCGCAGGCCGAGCAGGTCTTGGACGAGGGATACCACCGGTCGACCACCACCAGGGCTCGTCCGGCACGCTCGGCCTTGTACTCCAACTGGCGGCGGAACTCCCCCCACCCGCAATCACTGATGGCGCGGGCGAGCCTGCGGTTGCGGGCCATGTTCGCGACCGCAAGGTCCTCGATCACGATGGTGTCGGCTTGGCGGACGATGCCGGTGCTGGTGCGGTGGAGGAAGTCCTGGCGGGCGTTGCGGACCTTGCGGCAGGCGCGGGCGACCTTGTTCTTGGCCTTGCGGCGGTTGACGCTGCCGGGCTGCTTGCGGGCCATGCGCCGCTGGTACCGGGCCAGGTTCGCCGCCTTGCGCTCCACATGGCGCGGGTTGGCGATGCGCTCCCCGTCCGACGTCACCGCGAAATACTTGACGCCCAGATCGATGCCGATCTGGTGCCCGGTCTGCGGCGCGGGCTTTGGGGCGTGGGTGTCGACGGCGAAGGTGACGTACCAGCGCCCGTCCGGCTCCCGCGAGATCACCACCATCGTGGGGTCCAGCGTGGCCGGGTCCACGTCCTGGAACGACCACACGAGCACGAGCGGCGCGGCCGTCTTCGCCATCCACAACTGCCCGTCCTTCATGCGGAATGCCGAGCGGGTGTAGTGCGCCGCCTGTCGGCCGGTGCGGGTCTTGAACCGCGGGTAGCGGGCGCGTCCGGCGAAGAAGCCGGCGAACGCTGCGTGCTGATGCCGCAGCGCCTGCTGCAGCGGGACCGAGGACACCTCGCTCAGGAACGCCAGTTCCTCGGTCTTCTTCCATGCGGTCAGCGCGGCGTCAGTCTGCTTGTAGGAGGTAGGTTCGCCGTCGGCGTGCCAGGCGCGGTGGCGTTCGGCGAGCGTCTTGTTCCACACCAGGCGCACGCACCCGAACGTACGGTTGAAGACGGCCGCCTGCTCGGCATCGGGATAGGCCCGGCACTTGTACGCCGTCCGCATGACCGGCACCTTACACACTCGCCAGGTGCGCGTAAGGGAATTCGGATGTCCGTGGACTCGTTTCTCACAGCACGAACTCCTCACCCACCTCAGGGCCGGGGAATCCTTCGGAGGACTAGGTGAAATCACCCTTTCGGCGCCGCAAGCGCGTCAAGGGCCGTCCCATGGGCAACCGCCCCGAGGCGGCCGAGCCGGAGACAGTCGAGTGGCCCCGCGAGGGGACGGGCAAGTCGTCCCTGATGGGGGCCATCCGCGGCGACGGCGAGACCGGCGCCGGCTTCGGCGGCGGCATGTTCGAGGACCTCGCCGCGGCGTTCGAGGGCTCCAAGAAGGTCAAGATGGAGGAGCAGGAGCGCCAGAAGGTCATGCGGCAGGACGACCACGAGCAGACCGGTTCCGGCCGCACCCGCGACGACCTCGACTCCGGCAAGATCCGTATTCGGCGCACCCCGCCGGACGAATAGGGCACGTCCGCACTCGAACACGAGTTCGAACACGGGTTATCCTGCCCTCGTGAGCACCTACGTCCCGCCCGGCTGGCCCTCGCAGGTGCATCCACCGGGCACCGACCGATTCGAGGACACCGCCCTCGGCTGGCTGCTCGAGCTCGTCCCGCCCGATTACCGCCGCTACGGCGTGCTGCGCCGCTACCCGATCACCCTCGCCCGGATGGCCCGCCAGCACGTCGCCGCGTCCGTCGAGGCGGCCCGCGAGGGCTTCCGCACCGCCCGCGTCGACCTCGGCGACCTCGTCCCGCCGCACGGCGTCGAGTCCGTGCTGGACGCCTACCGCCGCGAGGGCGCCCGCCTCGTCGCCGTCCTGCGCGCCGTGGAACTCGTCGAGACGGCCCTGCGCGGCCTCGCCGAGCCCGACGACCCGGCCCACCGCCGCCCCTTCACCCCCAAGCTGTGACGATCCCGTTGACTCCCTGTCGCGGGGTGCGCAAGCCTTTGCTCTGTTCCTGACGGGGAGGCGGGTTTCCGGTGAGCACACCACCTGGGTGGTACCCAGATCCAGAGTGGATGGGCCGCGAACGCTACTGGGACGGACAAACCTGGACCACCCAGTCACGCCGCTACGAACGCACCCGCCGCCACCAGCGCCCACC
>NZ_VCKZ01000410.1 GCF_005889745.1 Actinomadura geliboluensis | reverse complement strand
TTGGCCAGCGCGGTGACCGACTTGTCGCCGGTCCGGGCCAGTTCGACGGCGCGACGCCGGAACTCGGGCGGGTGAGGTGGTGGCACGAGACACTTCCTTCCCAAGTTGATCAAGGTCAACTCAGATGGGGTGTCCGTGGAACCGGGGGAAGCTCACGCACGGGATAGGACGAACCACGCCAATTGCCAGCGTGGACGCTGCTTTGAGGTCTTGTCGCACCGTGTCGGGCCTGCGGCGACAACGGTTTTCTGTTAGTGGCCTGGGGCCCCGGGCCTTTGTGGGACGACTTTCCTGCGTGGGCCGTGGCTCCGGGTTGGGGCGAGTGTCAGGTCTGGAGGCGCAGGATCACCCGGTCGTTGAAGGCGCCTCGTTCGGCCGCCTTGGCCGAACGTTGCCTCTCAAGGTCCGCAGGTGTGATTTCGTGGGTCGCGGCGAGAGCGTGGACGACCTCCAGGACGTCGGCGAGTTCACCTGGGTCGCCGCTGGCGATGTACTCGCCGACTTCCTCGACGAGTTTGGCGCGCAGCCGTGCGGCGTGCTCGCCCGAGTCGGCGACGCGGGTCTCCGGCTCCCGGCCGGACGCCCGGATGATCTCGGGTATCCGGTCGCGGACCAGCTTCTCGGGGGATCCACCTCCTTCCTTGGCCGAATGGACCACCGCGCCGTGGCGCCGATCCAGGGACTGGGCCCATTTGACGGCGACGGCGGCGGTCTGCACCAACTCATTTCGGAGAGCGGCCGGATCCGATTCGGCGAGAGCCTCGAAGAATTCCTCGGCCAGGATGTGCCGCCACGTCAGTTCCCCTTTCGTCCACGCGGCGGCGCATTCCCGCTTTGCCCGCTCCGCCTCGTCGCTGAACTCGGGGCCGCTCCCATCAGGGAACTCTTGGACTCCCCACATGCGGTCCTGGGCATGACGTTCGCTTCTGACGTCGGCCAGCACGGTCTCCAACGCCCCGGGCGCTTCAACATCGTCCATGCCGCACGACGCTAGCCAATCCGCCGCCCCGCGACTGATCCGTCGGCACGGGCGAGTCGCTCTGCCGACCTTCGGCGTTGGGGGCCGGAGTCCGGTGGTCAGTTCGGTGTGGGTGTGCGGTCGGGTTCGCAGGTCAGGACTTCGTGCAGGACGGGTGGGAGTTCGTCCCAGAGCCATTCGTTGAGCGTGCCCGGGAAGCTTCTGGGCGGGCGGATGCTCAGCCGGTTGGGTGCGGCTTCGGCCAGCTGCACTGCGATGGGGCCGTCGTCCCACATCGGGTCTTGGTTGCCCCAGAATGCGGAGAAGTCCGCGCTCGTCAGGATGAGTTCATTCGGCAGTGTGTGGTCGCCTGGGTGCCGCCCTAGGGGGAGCAGCCGTTGTGCGGTTGTGCGGAGGAGGTTCAGCGCGGCCAGGTCGTGCGGGCATGCCACCTCTGTGATCTCCAGTTCGGGGACGCCGAAGCGGTGCAGCCCGGTGGTGTGGAGGGCGACGCAGGCGCAGCCGTCGATGTCGTCCTCGTCGGCGGTGCAGCGGCCGGAGTTCCGGTAGGGCGGCAGGCCGGTGCCGAGCCACTCGTCGGCGAGGGCGAAGCCGTCCGGGCGGCCGAGGCGCGGCAGGGGCAGTGTCCGGCCGGTGGCGAGGTCCACGAGCACTCCGCAGAGCGATTCCGCGATCGCCCTGGCCGTGGCCCGCGCGACATGAGGGCCGGACGGCACGTCACCGACCGGTAGGACGGAGGTGACGCCGATGTGCCGTGCGGCGTGGTGGAGCCTTTCTGCGTCGTCCTCGTCTTCGCCGACCACGGTGCTCAGATCCCAGGGGGAATCGTTGGCGGGATGGCAGGCGATCATGAGGTGCGGCGTGCCGAGGCGCATTGCCGCCGCCGTGCTCAACGGGACCGGGAGATGCCGGCGGATGGTTGACGGGATGTCGCCGGGGTCGCTGTCGGCCGCGATGACGAAGCCGGTGGTCGTCTCTTCGGGAACCGTGATGGTGACGCGCATTGCAGCCTCCTCGTGGCCTGGACCGGCGTTCGCTGCCCAGCTTCGAGGAGGCCGTCGCGCTCCTTCACTAGAACGCGATTCTGTGGATAGAGGGCCGGATGCCCACCGGGCCTGAAAAGCGGATCGTCCGGCCGCCTAGGGCGGTCGGACGATCCGGGTGAGCGTGCGGGGGGAGTTGTTAGCGGTCGGAGGGGGCCACGTAGTGGCGCTCGCCCGGGCCCACGTATACCTGACGCGGACGCCCGATCTTCGTGGCCGGGTCGTTCATCATCTCGCGCCACTGGGCGATCCAGCCGGGCAGCCGGCCGAGCGCGAAAAGGACGGTGAACGCGTTGGTGGGGAAGCCCATCGCCTTGTAGATGACGCCCGTGTAGAAGTCCACGTTCGGGTAGAGCTTGCGCTCGATGAAGTAGTCGTCGCTCAGCGCGACCTCTTCGAGGCGCATGGCCAGGTCCAGGAGGGGGTCGGATTTGCCGAGCGCGTCCAGGACCTTGCCCGTGGCCTTCTTCACGACCGCGGCGCGCGGGTCGTAGTTGCGGTAGACGCGGTGGCCGAAGCCCATCAGCTTGACGCCGGGCTCCTTGTTCTTGACTCGCGCCACGAACGAGTCGATGTCGTCGCCGTTCTCGTGGATGCGCTCCAGCATTTCGAGGACGGCCTGGTTGGCGCCGCCGTGCAGGGGGCCGAACAGCGCGTCCACGCCCGCCGACACCGACGAGAACAGGTTCGCCTGGCTGGAGCCCACCAGCCGTACGGTCGAGGTCGAGCAGTTCTGCTCGTGGTCGGCGTGCAGGACGAACAGCATGTCGAGCACGCGCGCGATCTCGGGGTCGACGTCGTAGGCCTGCGTGGGCAGGCCGAACATCATGCGGAGGAAGTTCTCCACATAGCCCATGGAGTTGTCCGGGTACAGCAGGGGCTGCCCGTTGGACGTCTTGTAGGCGTAGGCCGCGATGGTGGGCAGCTTGGCGATGAGCCGGATGCTCGACTGGTCGACCTGCTCGGGGTCGAACGGGTCGAGGCTGTCCTGGTAGAACGTCGACAGGGCGCTGACCGCGGACGACAGCACGGCCATGGGGTGGGCGCGGCGCGGGAAGGCGGAGAAGAACGCGCGGAACTTCTCGTCCAGCAGCGTGTGGTTGCGCACCTTGTCGGTGAACGTGTCGAGCTGGTCGGTCGTCGGGAGTTCGCCGTAGATCAGCAGGTAGGCCACCTCGAGGAAGGACGACTTCTCCGCCAGTTCCTCAATGGGGTAGCCCCGGTAGCGGAGGATCCCCGCCTCGCCGTCGATGTAGGTGATCGCCGACGTGGTGGACGCGGTGTTGGTGAAGCCGGGATCGAGCGTGACATGCCCCGTCTCCTTCAGGAGGCTGCCCACGACCAGCCCTGACGGCCCTTCGGTCGCCTCGGCGACCTCCAGAGGCATCCGGCCGCCCGCGTGGTCGAGCTCGAAGTCCGACATACTCGCTCACTCCCAACTGGGTCCACACCTGCGTAGACGTTCTTCTCTTCATCGTATCCACGTGATCACCAACGCTAATCCGGCCCGTCCCGGTTGACGGAGGCGCGGCTCGGGTGTTCCGGTGGAGCCATGACCGATCACGGGACCGCGGAACTCGTCGCGCGCACTCGCGCGGAGCTCGCGGCCGGGGCGCGCGCGAACCGTTTCGTCGACATGCTGGAGACAGGTGAGATGCCCCGAGATCGCCTGGTCTGGCTGGCGGGCGAGGAGTATCGGATCGTTAGTAGCGATCGGCGGAGTTTCGCCCTGCTGGCGGCGCGGTTTCCGGATTCGTCGTCCGGTGAGCTGTTCCTGGGGCTCGCCCAGGGCGAGGCGCAGGCCCTGGGGCTGCTCCGGGAGTTCGTCGCCGCGCTCGGGCAGAGTGAGAAGAATCTCATGGCGTACGAGCCGAAACCCATGGCGCAGGCGTACCCGGCCTTTCTCGCGCAGAAGGCGGCGTTCGGGACGGCCAGCGAGGTCGCCTTGGCCATGCTGGCCAACCTTGAGGAGTGGGGCTCGTACTGTGCGCGCACCGCGCGGGCCCTCCAGACGCGGTACGGCCTCTCCGGGGACGCGGTCGGTTTCTTCCACTTCTTCACCGAATCCCCGCCCGGTTTCGAGGAGCAGGCCCTGGACGTGATCGCGTCAGGGCTGGCGGCCGGTGACGACCCGGTCGAGGCCGCTCGTGCGGCCCGCCTCCTGCACGCCTACGAGACCGCCTTCTGGGACGCACTCGCGCAGGGCTTGCCGTAACAGGGCGTCCTGCTACTCCTTGAGCGTGGGCAACTCGGCGGTGATGTCGATCAGGGTTCGCTCCTGCACGCCGATGAGCTGTTCGACGTCCACGGGCGGCCACTCCTCGCCATAGTGCGCGTCCAGCAGCGTGGACAGTGCGACGAGGATTTGCTCTGGTGTGGGACGTTCCCCAGGGTCCTTGCACAGGCAGCGGTTCACGAGCCCGAGCATGGGTGCGGGCAGACGGGTGAGGTCCGGTTCGCCGTGCACGATGCGCCCGCGGACCTTGTGGCCGCCGCCGAAGGGGGCGGCTCCCGTGGCCGCGAACACGAGCGTCGAGCCGAGGGAGAACACGTCGCTCTCCGGGTGGACGGGGTCGCCGAGGGCCTGCTCCGGCGACATGTAAGCGGGTGTCCCGAGGATCTCAGTGCGGGACAGTGGCAGTGCGTCCAGCGGCCTGGCGATACCGAAGTCGATGACCCTCGGCCCATCGGACGCCAGCAGGACGTTCGACGGCTTCAGGTCCCTGTGCACGATGCCCGCACGATGGATCGCGATCAGCGCCTCGGCGAGCCCCGCCCCCAGCCGGCACGCGGCCCGCTCGCGAAGGGGACCCTTCTCCCGGACCACCCTGGCGAGGCTCACCCCGCGGATGTACTGGGTCGCCAGCCACGGCCGGTCCGCATCCGGGTCGGCGTCGACGACGGGTGCGGTGTAGAAGCCGCTGACCGACCGCGCGGACGTCACCTCACGGCGGAACCGCTCCCGCCACCGCGGATCGTCCAGCAGCTCCGGGCGGATCACCTTCACGGCGACGAGGCGCCTGCTGGGTGACGCACCGAGGAACACCTCGCCCATCCCACCGGCACCGAGCCGGGCGACCACACGGTAGGGGCCGATCACATCTGGAAGTTCTGACTGCATGGACAAGGGGAGGATCCGATCATGGTGGGCCGCGCCTAATCGTGCCATGGGCGGACACTCGCCCGGCAGCGCGCGGCGCTCAAGTCCAGGGCAGCGCGCTCCGTTCGGCCCAGTAGCGCTCCGGTGGAACGCGCAGGTCCGCCAGTACCCGCAACTCGTCCTCGTCTAGGGACAGCGTCGACGCCGCAAGGTTCGACTCGAGTTGGGCCGGGCTGACCGCACCGATCAGGACTGTGCCGGCCCAAGGACGGCTGAGCGCCGCCGCCAGCGCCACTGCGTCCGGCCGCACGTTGTTCTTGGACGCGACGGACAGCACGGCAGCGGGTGGCTGTACGGCGAGCCTCCCATTGGCCAGCACTTCCTTGAGTAGAACATGCAGCCCTGCGTCGTGTGCGTCGCGCAGAGCGTCCTCGGCCGACGTCTCCAGGACGTTCCAGGTCGACTGGACGGAGGTGAAGAGTCGCTGACCGGAGACGTCGAGCGCCATGGCTCGGCGGATCGTGTCGGCCTGCCGCGGGCCCGACGTGGAGAAACCGACGCGGATGCCCTCGGCGCTCAGTTCAGCCAGAGCCTCCTGTAGGCGGACGTCCTGGAATAGCGAGCTCTCCTCGGTCAGAGAGTGGACCTGGTAGACGGACAGGTGCCCGTCCAGCAGTTCGCGAGTCTCCCTGTACTGGGCGCGGTAGCGGCCAAGAGAATGCTCTTTGACCTCGTGCACCGCAGCGTCGGTCTTCCAGTCGCCGACGTAGGTGTAGCCCCACTTGCTGGATACGGTCACATCGTCAGCACCGCGAGCGTTGAGCCAGCCCCCGAGGAACTCCTCCGCCCTGCCGTACGAACGTGCCGTGTCCACCCACCTGATACCGGCCGCGTAGGCGGTGTCGAGGACGTCCCAGGTCGCGTCGCGCATCAGGTCCACGCTCCGCTGGGGCGGCAGTTCACCGGCCCGGCCCACGTTGATGTAAGCGGGCCGCCCCAAGGCCGCGAGCCCGATTCCCAAGCGCTCCATGGATCCAGCCTCGCATGCCGCGCTCTCTCCTGAAGACCGGGTCGATCGCCCGAGTTATCCGATTAATCCGCTATGCATCTATGGATTGTCCACAGAATCGCGTTCCGTAGCTCTCGGAAGTTCTCGTCCGCGAGGCTGAGTGGCGTCAATGTCGAACCCGCGACGAAAGGCATGGCAATGGCCGCGCAGATCGACCGCACACAGTACGGCGCCCACCAGTTCGCCGGTCATCTGGGGCTCACCCGGTGGCAGTTGCGTGTGGGCCTGGAGCACGGCGTCCTCCCCGCGCCCGACCTGGACGGTGGCCGGTGGTCCGCCGACCTGGCCGAGAGCGCCGCGGAGGCTGGCAAGGAGGTCATCGCCAGGTTCGGCGATGAACCGCCGATCGGCTCCGCGCGCGCGGCGGCCCGCCTGGCCGCCAGGGTGGGCCTCGACGTGGAACGGCGGGACGTCGAGGTGCTGGTCGCCCAGGGCGCCCTCGACGTCGTCAGCACGTTCCGCGGGTACCCGGTGTACCTCATGCGCGACCTGGACCGGCTCGACCCGGAGACCGTCCGTGCCGTCGTCTCGACGAGGAAGGGGCCGCTCATGGACTCTGTCGACGTGGGCGGCGCGATGTCCATACTCGACTGGCCCCGCCGGACGTTCGACCGCGTCGCGAGCGAACGCGGACTCACGACCGACCGGCTCGGCCGGTACGCCCTCTCCGACATTCAGGCGCTGAGGGCGGACGACGGTCTGGCACGCGAGATCGCCGAGGAGAAACGGCACCTGACCCTCGTCAAGAAGCGCGAGTCCGAGGCCCATGTCGAGGACGTGGTGCGCGGCTGGATGCTGCGTTGCTTCGCCTACGTGGACGGCGACGCCGAACAGCCGCCGGACATCGCGCTCCTGAGCCGGGCGCTGCGAAGCCTCGGCACGGTCAGAGCCGAACTCGCAGGCCACGAGCAGGCCGCCTCCTGACCGGCGGCGATCCCGGCGTCATGGAGGGTGCCTCTGTCAGTGCCTTGGGGCGGGCGGTTGTGTCCAAGGGTGGGCGGTGTGACGGTCTTGGGGACGGTCATGGTCAGGGGCGACGGGAGGAGGAGCGTCGTTTGGGGGAGGGCTTTCCCGGCTTCTTGTGGCGTGCCAGGGCGGCGAGGAGGCGGTCGCGGGCCTCGGTGCGGGAGAGCGCCGGAACGTGGCCGGGCAGGCTGGAGGCCAGGCTCGCCGGGGCGGTGACCAGCCCGGTGTCGTCGATGGTGGCCCGCTCGCCCGTCCAGGGGCCGACGAGGATCGCTGAGGCGCCGCCGGGATGCCGGGCGAGGAGCGCCTTGATCCGGTCGGGTTCCTGGGTGCAGTCGGCCACGAGGAGGAGCCGGCGTGCCTTCGTCACTCCGGTGTTCTGCCGGATGGCGAGTTCGGTTTCCAGGTAGGCGAGGGCGGCGTCGAGATTGCCCGGGATGAAGAGCCCGGCCGTGTCGTCGTCGAGCAGCTCGTCTTCGGCCAACCCGAAAAGGATGGTCGCGTCGGGGCGTGGGATCACGACCAGGGAGTCGTCGCCGTGCTCGTCGAGCGCGGCCAGGGCGAGGACTCGCGCGGTCGAGACCGCGCCCGGGCCGGTCAGGCCGATGGCCGGGGCGGCGAACGGGTCGAGGCCGTGGCCGTGGTGCTCGTAGCGCTCCCGGTACAGCCGCACCATCCGCTCGGTGTGCGTGGCCGGCCAGAAGATGTGG
>NZ_VCKZ01000409.1 GCF_005889745.1 Actinomadura geliboluensis | reverse complement strand
CTCCCCGCCCTCCACCGTCGAGCCCCGGATCACCCCCGACCGGATCCGGAACATTCCCGTGGCGAGATCGCCCGCATTCTCGAACCGCACCCGCACCGGCCCCACGAAGGAGTACCCCTGCTCCTTCGCGTACTCGCGCGCGAGGTTCGCCAGCTCCTGGCTCAGGCTGTCGGCGTACACCTGCAGCCGCTGCCCGTCCTGCTGAGAGATCTCCACGACGAAGTCGTTCGGCACGAGGGTGCGGCCCTGCGCCACGATCGCAGCCCTGTCGTCCATCTCGCGCTGCACAGCACTGGCCACCTCGACCGGCTGCAGCTCCGACTTGAACGCACGGGCGAAGGCCCCTTCGACCATGCCCTCCAGCCGTCGCTCGAAGCGCTGAATGACGCCCACGGGCACCTCCCTTCCCCACTGGTAGACGATCGTATCGGTGCGAAGGTTCGCTAGGAGTATCTGGATACCTAACCACTGCCCGGCACGTGCTAGCCTTTTCGAGCACCCGGAAACGGGACGGCACCCATGGGCGGGTGGCGGAACGGCAGACGCGCACGGTTCAGGTCCGTGTGTCCGAAAGGATGTGAGGGTTCAAATCCCTCCTCGCCCACTCGGGGGTACAGACGAAAGTCGTGGCCCCACAGTGACGAAACGACCCCGGAGCAGGCAAGCTCCGGGGTCTTCGTCGTTACGGAGGCCAGTCTCCTGTGACCGCAGGGACCGAAGGGGCGGACGCGCAGCAGAGCACCCCGGCCCTCGGGTCCGGTTTGTGGTGGCCCACCACAGCGGCGGCGTGCACGGTGTGCCCACGCGGCCCATCCACGAGCGTCAACTCGAGGACGACATGCTGCGCCTGCAACGGGCGGCGTCGGCAAGCCACCAGCGCGGCCAGCTCATCGAGGCCGTCCGCGTCGGCGCCGCCGCCGTCCTCGCCGCCGCCGGAGTCCTGAGCACCCTGCTCGACCACGGGCGCCCCTGGGTCTCCATCGCCGGGTTCGTGTGGTTCCTGATCTCCGCGTTCCTGCTCAAACGCATGGCGGCGGCCACCGCACGCCAAGGCGCACTACTCCAGGAAATGTTCGACACCGCGCTGTTCCTGCTGCCCTGGCGCGCCACCGTCGCCGGTGATCCCATACCCGACCCGGATGTGCACCGGCTTGCCCGGAAACTGCAGCGCGGCTCGGCCAAGGACAAGCGCATCACCGACGGCTGGTACGACTCCACCGCCGACGTTCACCATCCATACGACGTGCTCATCGCTCAAGAACAGAACCTGGCATGGGACACCCGGCTGCGCCGCCGCTACAGCCACCTCGTCGCCGCCGCCGCGGCCGTCTGGACCGCGGCTGGCCTGGCGGCCGGCCTGGCCGTCGCGGACGTGACTCTGCCCGACACCCTGCTCAGCTTCTTTGTCCCCTCGTTGGCCGCCTACCAGATCGCCATCGAGATCTGGGCCGGCCAGCAGCGCCTCGCCGACGAACGCGAACGCCTTGCCAAGACCGTTGATACCGAACTGCGAAACGCAAAGCCCGGCCCGATCACCGACCCCGAGTGGAACCGCCTACGCGAGGCAACCCGCGACATCCAAGACGGCATCCTCCGCACCCGCCTGGACCCCACCCGGGTACCCGAATGGTTCTACCGCCACTACCGCAAGGGCGACGAACAGGACTTCGCCGACACCGCCGAAGGGCACCGCCGCCGCCTCGCCCGCAATCCCCCGTGATCAACCTCGAAGTCCCGCCCCGGCTCTGGAGCATCGTCCCTGACGGCCGGGGCGGGCGTTCCCGGGGATGTTGATCTGCGAGCGTGAGCGGTGCACAGGTCGTGTGCACCTACTGACGAAGCCCCGACCTGGGCGCCTACCGCATCATCCAGGAAGCCCTGACCAACGTCACCAAGCACTCCCCAGCTGCGCAAGCCCACGTGCGGCTCCGCTACACCACCGACCGGCTCGACATCACCATCACCGACCCCGGAGGAACTCCACCCGCTGGAGCAACGCCCGGTTCCGGGTACGGGCTGATCGGTATGCGCGAACGGGCGACCTCACTCGGCGGACGGCTGCATGCCGGCCCGCTGCTCGCAGGCGGGTTAGAAGTCGCCGCCCAACTCCCACTGCACCCGCACCACCCCAGCCTCGCCGACAGCCCCGACAAACGACCCCGACGGCACCGAGGGAACCCGCCGATGACGATCGGCGGATGCCGCCGGTGCCGTCGTCGAGGACGGTCGCAACTCCGCAGCCGTTTCTCGCTCCTAGACGTCAGCCGAGGTTGGATCCTCGGGCGGGGAAGAAGTCGGCGCTTTGGACGTACTCCATGGCCTTGGTGAATTCTGGGTCGGCGAGGCGGCGTTCCATTTCCTGCGGGCTCAGGTCCTCCACACGGGTCTGGATCCAGTACAGGTTGCCCAGCGGATCGCGTACCCGCCCGACCCGGTCTCCGAAGAACAGGTGGGTGACCTCGGTGACCGAGGTGCCGCCGGCCGCAACGGCCTGATGGTGCACGACGTCGGCATCCTCGACGTAAAGGCGGAGGAAGCCAGGGGTCGGCGGCCACTCCGGCCGCGCGTCGAACATCATCACCACTGAGTCGCCGATCCGTACCTCCGCATGCTCGATGGCCCCGTCCTTGCCCGCAAGGCACGCGAACTCCTCCGCGCCGAAGGCCCTCTTCATGTAGTCGATGAGCTGCACCGTGTCGCGCGAGATGATCCACGGCGTCACGGTGTGGTAGCCCTGGGGAACCGGCTTGACGGACATCTGACTGCCTCCTGGGATGTTGAGTGCCCTCATGCGGTGGTGACGCTAACCCCCGTCTAGGGCAGTTCCGGTCCTAGATACCACTCCGTTCCGTGCCGCAGGCCGTCCCACCTGGCCGCGCCCCGCCGCGGGGCCGGAAAGCCGTGGAGCAGGCGACCACCATCCGCCGCCCTTCCCACGGGGGCATGGTGGAGTGGATCGCCGACGAGTCGCACACAACTCCGTAGCGCTCGTTCCTGGTACGGCCGGCCGGTGTGCCGGTCATGAGGAGGTCATCCGGTCAGTGCGGAAGCCGAGCGTGCGGGGCGGTGAAGCGGGCCAGGGCCTGCTCGGGGGTGTGCAGGCCAGCCGTCCGGCGTCGCCGTGCCGGATGGCGTCCATGAGCGGCCCGGATCCCTGGTGGCCCCGGCGGCGCGGCTGACAATCGTCACGTCCGCCGCAGCGTAAAGGCGCCGCAGCTCGGCTGGCTCGCAGCTCCCGGGCGAGTATTCGCAGGGGGTGTGCCGGGGATGGGGCGTCAGCCGTTCCGCAGCCGGTGATCGACCGGTGCCCGGCGACGATGAGCGAACACGACGCGCGGGTCCGGGTGAACGTCTCGATCACCGTGGCCGTGTTCTTGCTCGGCCAGGCGAGACTGGTCTGCCGCGGGCTGGCTGCGGCGGCCCCGCTCGGTGGGCGCTCATCCCCGCCGGCCACGGCATCAGCAGCGGACCGCTGCTGCGCGGGCGTCGACTGGCACGGCAACCTGGTCGGCGGGTGATGATGATGGACGCGGGCGGGCCTCGACCGAGTTCGGATCGGTCGAGGCCCGTCTGGTGCGCGGCCTGGGTTACAGGTCGTGCCGGCCGGTCTTGACCTGGCGGAGCAGGTTGCTGTTCTGGTGGGTGGTATGAGCACCAGGGCGGGGCCGTCGGGGTTCTTGGAGTCGCGCGACTGACCTAGCCGGGGTGTTTGGTGGACTCCAGCGCCTGCTTGAAGATGTTCAGGCCGTGGTCCATTCCGGCCGCCATCGGGATGGTGAGCTCGTCCGGTCGCACGTCGTGGATCCAGACGAACCGGCTGCGGCCGTCCCCGTGCGGGACGACTTGCATCGACGCGTTGTCGTGTGCCGTCTGCATGGTGCCGCCGATGACCGAGAAGACGAGCCGGCGCAGTTCATCGTCGAGCGCGATGAGCCGCTCCCGCAGCACTGTTCCGTCGGCGAACGTGACGACCCTGACGTCCGGTTCGTCGAGCCGGCTGTCGGTGACGAAACCCGGGGCCATCCGGACGGGCCCGTCGGTGAAGTCGCTGATGACCGCCCACACGGCCGCGGGGTCGGCATCGATGATGATCTCTTTCTGCACGGAGGCCATGTCTGTCTCTTCCGTAGTGGTGGGAACCGGTCTCGCGCGGTGGTGAGCGCGTCTACGCGGCGACGACGCAGAACTGGTTGCCTTCGAGGTCGGCCAGCACGACCCAGCCGTCGAAGCGCCGCACTTCGCTCGCGCCAACGGCCCGGATGCGGTCGACCTCGCCTGCCAGGTCGTCGGTGAACAGGTCCAGGTGCAGCCGGTTCTTGCCGTCCCGGCGTTCGGGGACGGCCTGCAGGGACAGGCCGACGCCGCTCTTGTTCGCGTCCTCCAGGTAGGTGGTGCCCTCGTCCGAGGACGCGACCTGGTAGCCGGTGACCGCCTGCCAGAAGGCGGTGCTACCGGCCAGGTCGTTGGTGTCGATGCAGATGTTGCCGATGCTGATGCTCACCAGCGATCCCTTCTGATCTAACTGACGTATCGGTTACGTCGGTTAGGTAACCTACCATCTCTGATAGCCGGGTAGGGTGCGAGTCGTGATGAACGAGCATGCCGCCGAGCCCGTGCCGGACAACCTCACGACCGGGACGGCACCGATGCCGCTGCGTGTGATCGAGGAGTTCGTCAACACCCGCCGCCGGGACGGCGACGAGATCGCGACCCCGGACCAGTTGGCGACGTGGTTGCACGCCCGCGGCCTCATGCCGGCAGGCACGGTGGTGAACGCCGAGCAGCGCGACCGCGGCGAACGGATCCGCGAGGGGCTGCGCGCGCTGATCGCCGACAACAATGCCGAGCCGGTCTCCAGCCCGCGCCCGGACGGCCTGAACCCCGCCGCTCGCGCCGAACTCGCCGACCTCACCCGCGAGTTCCCGCTGATGCTCGACGTGACCGTCTCCCCGCCCCGGCTGGTCGCCCGCACCCGGGCGCCGGTGGAGGCGGCGCTGGCGAGCCTGCTCGCCGTCGTGGCCGAGGCCGTGGCGGACGGCACGTGGACGCGGCTCAAAGCCTGCCGGGAACCGAGCTGCCGATGGGCCTACTACGACCACTCCCGCAACCGGCGCCGGACCTGGTGCTCCATGGACATCTGCGGCAACCGCGCCAAAGCCCGCGCCTCCCACCACCGTAAATCCGCCGCGCCCTCGACCGGGGGCCAGCCGGCGAACCGATGACGCCGCGCCGTCGTGCCGGGCGGAGCATCGGCTCACCGAACATCTGATCAGTGGCCACGCCGACCACGAAACTGCGCGATCGTGCGTCTGTCGGCTCTCGCGCGGCCGGGGCGAAGAGGTCACCATCTGCAGCCGTCGAGAGCGGCCGGATCCGCCCCGACGTCCACATCATGACGCCGAAGAAGTTGGCTTTGCCGCTTTGGCCGGGTGAGGTGTGTGACAGCAACTCGTCGGGTATCCCGCGCCCACACCCGACGGCACCCCGCTCGGAAGCAGGTCTGAAGCTGCTCCCGAACAGCCGGTCACGTTGAGAGCTCGGGGCGCGTGAGCGCAGCGGGCTGCGTGGCCGCCGGCCCGCGAGGGGGCGAGCGGCCCCATTGTCCCCGTCAGTGCGGCAGCCGGACCGGTGCGCTGCTGCGGCCTCGGACGCGGCCGCTGAGTTCGGCGTCCAATGTCTCCTGGGCGACGCGCATGCCCGCCGCGTAGACGGGTTCCTGCAGGCGCTTCCACATCTCTTGTTCGGGAACGTCCTCGACGTGGGCGACCACCCACCAGATGTTGCCGAAGGGGTCCTTGATCCGGCCGCCCCGCTGCCCGAAGGCGTCGGAGGCGATGGGGGTGACGACGGTGCCGCCCGCCTCGACGGCGCGGGCGAACGCCGCGTCGGCGTCGGGTACGAACACGCGCAGGAGGCTCGGCATGGCGGGCCAGTCGGGACGTCGGTCGAAGGCGAGGACGACGGTGTCGCCCACGCGGATCTCGCCGTGGCCGATCAGCCCGTCCTCGGTGGCCACCCGGCCGAGTTCGGTGCCGTCGAATGCCTGGGAGACGTAGTCGAGGAAGGCTCCGGTGTCGTCGGTGACGACCCACGGCGCGACGCTGGTGTAGCCCTCGGGGGCGGCGCTGATCTGCTCGGACATCATGATCCTGTCTTCTTGTCGCTCGGCTGTCGAAGACGAACGTAGGCGGGATCTAGGCTTGTTCCGGTCCTAGATGCCGGGCATCCTGTGCACCATGTCCGGACCCACTTCGCGGCTGCTGTCGCTGCTCTCGCTTCTGCAGACGCCGCGCACCTGGCCCGGGAGCGAACTGGCCGAGCGGCTCGGCATCACCCATCGCACGGTCCGGCGGGACGTCGAGCGGCTCCGCGAGATGGGCTATCCGATCGAGGCCGACCTCGGCGCGCACGGCGGCTACCGGCTCGTCGCGGGCTCGGCACTGCCGCCACTGCTGCTGGAGGACGACGAGGCGGTCGCCGTCGCGCTGGGGCTGCGCACCGTCGCGGCGCAAGGTCTGCCCGAACTGGAGGAGGCGGGGATCCGGGCCCTGGCGAAGCTGAGCAATGCGCTGCCCACCCGCCTGCGCCACCGCGTCCGCGCCCTGGGCGGCTCGATCTCGGGCTGGATGCCCCCCGGCCGCACCGCCGACCCCGACGTCCTCACCGCTCTCGCCACCGCCATCGCGGGCGGGGAACGGCTGCGGATGCGCTACCGGGACCGGGAAGGCGCGATCACCACCCGGCACGTCGAACCGCAGCGGCTGGTCAGCGCTCACCGCCACTGGTACCTGTTCGCCTTCGACATCGACCGCGACGCCTGGCGCACCTTCCGAGCCGATCGCATCCAGACTCCGCGCGGCACGGGCGCCCGCACCTCCCGGCACCTGCCCGAGGAGGACCTGCAGACCCACCTCGCGCGAGCCGCCCTGGCCATGGCGCCGGTCTACCGCGCCGACGTCACCCTCCACCTCACCCTCGCCACAGCGACGACCCGGCTCCAGGACCACCTCGGCGACGGAACCCTCACCCCCGAAGGCGACCGGACGCGATGGCGCAGCGCCCGCGACACTGTCGAATGGCTCGCGCTCCGCCTCCTGTCCCTCGACTGCCCCTTCGAGGTCCACAGCCCGCCGGCCCTGCTCGACCACCTCGCCCGCATCCACGACCACACCCGTAACACCGCGCCCAGAGATGAAACCATCACCGACCGAGAGCCCAACAAGGAGGCACCGTGAGCAGGTCGGTGATCCGCTTACCGACGCCTCCCATCGACGACCACTACCGATTGCACGACGTCTTCCACCTAGCACATGCCGCCGTGCTCGACCGGTCCCCGGTCATCCGCTCCCTCATGAAGCTGAAGCGGCGCTCCCGGCCCGACATCGACCTCGCCGAGGACGGCGGCAGGGCGATCGCCATCGAGGAGGCCATGTCCGCGCTGGTGTTCGCCTACGCGAGCGAGCACAACTACCTCGAAGGCAAGGCCCGTGTCGACAACGCCCTGCTGGAGACCATCCGCTCCATCACCGCCCAGCTTCGAGGTGTCCACTCGCCGCGCCGCCGACTGGGAGAAGGCCATCCTCACCGGCTACCGCGCTTGGCGGCGCCTCCGCGAAACCGACGGCGGCTTCCTGGACTTCGACATGACCGCCCAGACCCTAGAGGCGTTGGCGTCCGGCGCGGGTGGAGGCCCCGTGGAAGATGATCTTCCCTAGCGTGGAATTCGGGGTGGACGAGACCCTGCGCTGATGCTGGTTAGCGGGTTTCATCGGTTCCCCACTCGGAGTTGGGAGTGGTGTGCCTGCGGAGAGCGCAGGCTGCCACTCCTTCGTCATGTTTACCCGGGGGGCGACCCCCGGACCCCCGATGTGGG
>NZ_VCKZ01000408.1 GCF_005889745.1 Actinomadura geliboluensis | reverse complement strand
GGGTGGGGTCCAGGGTGGTGAGGGTGTGGATGAGGTCGGTTCCGGTGTGGGGTTTCAGTGCTTGGTTGCAGGCGTCCATGTGTTCGGCGAACGCGGGCTCGGCGTCGAGGAGGTCGACGGCCATGCCGGGCCATTGCGACCCCTGCCCCGGAAAAACGAACACGATCTTCGGATCGTCGCCGAAGAATTCTCCGGAGACGACGTTCTCCGCGGGTTCGCCTTCGGCGAATGCGCGCAGGCCGTCCAGGAAGTCTTTCCGCGTGGAGCCGATGACTACGGCGCGATGGTCGAATACCGCTCGCTTCGACGTGAGCGAATGGCTTACCTCGGCGGGAACGAGTCCGGGATCGGCGGCGGCGAATTCCGCGAGCCGCGCCGCCTGATCGCACAGCGCCTTCTCGGACTTCGCCGAAATGGGCCACGGCACGATTCTCGCCTCTGAAGCGTCGCCGTCGCCGCTCTCCTCCGAAGAGTCGCTTTCTTCGGCGGCCGGCGGGGATTCGAGGATGATGTGGGCGTTGGTGCCGCTGATCCCGAACGACGACACCCCGGCCCGGCGGGGGCGTCCGGTGTCGGGCCAGGCGGTGGTCTCGGTGAGGAGGGAGACCGCGCCGGTTTCCCAGTCGACGTGCGGGGACGGCTCGTCCACGTGCAGGGTCTTGGGCAGGACGCCCTCCTGCATGGCCATGACCATCTTGATGATCCCGGCGATACCTGCGGCGGCCTGCGTGTGTCCGATGTTCGACTTGATGGACCCGAGCCGCAGGGGCTGGCCGTCCGGCCGGTTCTGCCCGTAGGTGGCAAGGAGCGCTTGGGCCTCGATCGGGTCACCGAGTGTCGTACCCGTCCCGTGGGCTTCGACGGCGTCGATCTCGTCAGGGGTAAGGCGCGCGTCGGCCAACGCAGCCCGGATGACGCGCTGCTGCGACGGCCCGTTCGGTGCGGTGAGCCCGTTGCTGGCGCCGTCCTGGTTGAGGGCGCTGCCCCGGACGACCGCGAGGATGTGGTGGCCCTTGCGCCGGGCCTCCGAGAGGCGTTCGAGCACGACCAGGCCGACGCCTTCGCCCCAGCCGGTGCCGTCGGCGGCGGCGGCGAACGGCTTGCAGCGGCCGTCGGGGGCGAGGCCGCGCTGCCGGCTGAACTCGGTGAAGACCATCGGCACCGACAGGACGGTGGCGCCACCCGCCAGGGCCATGTCGCATTCGCCCTTGCGCAGCGCCTGGCAGGCCAGGTGCAGGGCGACGAGCGAGGACGAGCACGCCGTGTCGATCGTGAGGGCGGGCCCCTCGAAGCCCAGGGTGTAGGCGATGCGGCCGGAGGCGACGCTGGTCGTCGTCCCGGTGACCAGGTACCCGTCGGTGCTCTCCGGCAGGTTCGCGCCGACCGCGTAGTGCTGCGCGATGACGCCGGCGAACACGCCGGTGCGGCTGCCGCGCAGGGTCCCCGGGTCGATCCCGGCGCGCTCGACGGCCTCCCAGGCGGTCTCCAGCAGCAGCCGGTGCTGCGGGTCGGTGGCGAGGGCCTCGCGGGGGCTGATCCCGAAGAACTCGGCGTCGAAGTCGCCCGCGTCGTAGAGGAACCCGCCCTCGCGGACGTAGGTCTTGCCGCGCCGCCCGGGGTCCGGGTCGTACAGCGCGGACACGTCCCAGCCCCGGTCGGTGGGCAGTCCGGAGACGGCGTCGCGGCCTTCGGCGAGCAGCTCCCAGAGTGCCTCGGGCGAGTCCGCGCCGCCGGGGAACCGGCAGCCCATGCCGACGATCGCGATCGGCTCGTCCGGCTCGGCGGCGGTGACGGGCGCCGCCGCGGCCGCGTCCGCCTCGCCGAGCAGCCGCGCCCGCAGATACGGCGCCAGCAGGGCGGGCGTCGGGTAGTCGAAGGCGAGCGTGGCGGGCAGCCGCAGCCCCGTGGCGGCGTTGAGCCGGTTGCGCAGCTCGACGGCGGTGAGCGAGTCGAAGCCGAGGTCCTGGAAGGGCCGGTCCGGCGGGACGGAGCCGAGGCCGTCGTGCCGGAGGACGGAGGCGACCTGCGTCCGCACGAACTCCAGCAGCATGCTCTGCTGCTCGTCCTCCGCCAGTCCCCGGAGCCGTTCCGTCAGCTGCCCGCCGCCCGCGTCCAGCCGCCGGAGAGGCGCGCGGAACAGCCCCCGGAGCAGCGGCGGCACCTCGCCGTCGGCCATCCGCGCACGCAGCGCGGCGGTGTTGAGCTGCGCGGGGATGAGGGTGGGCCGATCGCTGGCGAGTGCGATGTCGAGGAGGGCGAGGGCCTGGTGAGTGCTGAGGGGGGTCAGCGGGCTGCGGTCGACGTCGATCTGTTGGGTGAGGGCGCTGGCCTGTTGCCAGAGTCCCCAGGCGAGGGAGGTGGCGGGGAGTCCTTGTGCGTGGCGGTGGTGGGCGAGGGCGTCGAGGTAGGTGTTGGCGGCGGCGTAGTTGGCTTGTCCCGGGTTGCCGAGGGTTCCGGCTGCGGAGGAGTAGAGGACGAAGGCCGACAGGTCGCGGTCTTGGGTGAGTTCGTGCAAGTGCCAGGCCGCATCGACCTTCGGACGCAGCACCGCGTCCAGGCGGTCGGGCGTGAGGTTCGGAACGGTGGCGTCGTCGATGACGCCGGCGGTGTGGATGACGGCGGTCAGGTCCGGCACGTCCTCCAAGAGGCGGGCCAGGGCCGCGCGGTCGCTGGTGTCGCAGGCGGTGACGGTGACGCCGGCGCCCAGCTCGGTGAGTTCGGCGGCGAGTTCGTCGGCCCCGGGCGCGTCCGGGCCTCGGCGGCTGACGATCAGCAGCTTCCGGACGCCGTGCCGGGTGACGAGGTGGCGGGCGGCGAGGGCGCCGAGGGTGCCGGTGCCGCCGGTGATCAGGACGGTGCCGTCCGCGTCCAGACCAGAGGGCCTGTCGTCGGCCGGGGGCTGCGCACGGACCAAACGCGGCGCGTAGACACGCCCGTCCCGGACGGCCAGCTGCGGCTCGTCGGTGGCCAGCGCCGCCGGGACAGCGGACTCGTCCGTGCCGTCCAGATCGATGAGGACGAAGACGTCCGGGTTCTCGTTCTGCGCCACCCGGACCAGGCCCCAGACCACCGCCACCACCGGATCGTCGACCGCGCCGCGAGTGAGCAGGACGAGACGGGAGCCGTCGAGCCGGTCGTCGGCGAGCCACTCCTGGAGGAGGGCGAGCGTTTCGCGGGCGAGCGCGTGCGGGTCGTCGCCGGCGCAGTGGACGAGGACGGTGTCCGGGAGGTCGGCGCCTTCCGCGATGGCCGACCGCAGCGCGGCGATGCCCGGGTGGGCGGGGCCGACCGGCCGTGCCGGTGCCGAGGCCGGAGCGGAGACCGGCGTCCATTCCAGTTGGAAGAGCGAGTCGCGCAGCCGGATGCGGTCGCGCTCGGCGGCGGCGAGCGGACGGAACGCGGCGCTCTCGACGGCGGCCACGAGCGTGCCCGACGGGTCGGTGAGGGAGAGCGCGCCGGACGGTGACCGGTGCACGCGCAGGCTGGTCGCACCGGTGGCGTGGAGGGCGATCCCCGACCACGAGAACGGCCGTTCGTCCTCGTCGGCGACGGCCCGGTGCGCCGCCTCCAGCAGCGCCGGGTGGACGCCGAAGCGGGCGGCCTGCGGGTGCAGCTCCTCGGGCAGCGCCACGTCGGCGTCCCGCCCGCCGCCGTTCCGCGAATCCACGGGCGGGGCTTCGCCGGGGTCGCCGCCGAGCGTGCCGGTGGCGTGGCAGACCCAGGCCCCGTCGTCGCCCTGCGCCGCGACGGGCCGGGAGTGGACGGTCAGGGCGCGGTGCCCGGTGTCGTCGGGGGCGGCGACGGCGACCTGGAGCTGGACGGCGCCGCCGTCGCCGGACAGGTCGAGCGGCTCCCGCAGCTCCAGCTCGGCGACCCGGTCGGCGCCGGTCTGGCGGGCGGCGTGCAGGGCCAGCTCGACGAACACGCCGCCCGGCAGCACCGGGTCGTCGGCCAGCCACGGGGACGTCCGGGCGGAGACGCGTCCGGTGAGCAGGTAGCCGTCGCCGGTCGCGAGGGTGAGGGCGGCGCCGAGGAGGGGATGGTCGGCGGTGTCCAGCCCGAGGCTGCCGGGCTCTCCGGCGCCGACCGCGCTCTCCGGCCAGTACCGCTGCCGCTGGAACGGGTAGGTGGGCAGCGGCACGGCGCGACGGGCGGCGGCCGGGGCCGGGCCGGGGAAGAACGTCTCCCAGTCGACGTGGACGCCGTGCGTGTGGGCGTCCGCCAAGGCGGTGACCAGGCTTTCGGGCTCGGGCGTCCGTCCGCGCAGCGCCGCGATCAGGACGGCCCAGTCGCCGTCCGGGGCGTCGGAGAGGGCGTCGGTGCCCATCGCGGTGAGGGTGCCGCCGGGCCCGAGTTCGAGGAAGGCGACCGTGCCCACCTCGTGCAGCGCCCGGACGCCGTCGCGGAACCGGACCGGCATGCGGATGTGGTCGGCCCAGTAGCCGGGGGTGCGGATCAGGTCCGGGTCGGCGATCCCGCCGGTCAGGTTCGACACGATCGGGATCTGCGGCGCGTCGTACCGCAGTTCGGCGGCGATCGCGCGGAACTCGTCCAGCACCGGGTCCATGTGCGGGGAGTGAAAGGCGTGGCTGACGTTCAGCCGCTTGCTCTTGCGGCCCTGCTCGGCCCAGTGGGCGGCGACCGCCAGCACGGCCTCCTCGTCCCCGGAGACCACGGTGGAGCGCGAGCCGTTGACGGCGGCGATCGCGACGGTGCCCGCGCGTCCGTCCAGCGAGCCGAGGACCTCCTCCTCGGACGCCTGGACGGTGAGCATGATCCCGTCGGCGGGGGCGCTCTGCATGAGCCGCCCGCGCGCCGCGACGAGGACGCACGCGTCGTCCAGTGAGAGCACTCCGGCGGCGTGGGCCGCGGTGACCTCGCCGATGGAGTGCCCGGCGAGGTGGTCGGGCCGCAGCCCCCAGTGGGTCACGAGCCGGAACAGCGCGGTCTCCAGGGCGAAGAGGGCCGCCTGGGTGTAGCGGGTCTGGTCGAGCAGGTCCCCGTCGCCGAACATGACCTCCTTGAGGGGACGGTCGAGGTGCGGGTCCATGCGCTCGCACACGGCGTCGAGCGCCTCGGCGAACACGGGGAACGCCTCGTACAGTCCGCGGCCCATGCCGGGGCGCTGGCTGCCCTGGCCGGTGAACAGGAAGGCAGTCTTGCCGTCGCGGGCCTGCCGTGCGGTGATCTCGGCCAGCCCGGACACGAGCTGTTCGCGGGTCCGGCCGACGACGGCGGCGCGGTGCTCGTGGTGGGCCCTGGCGGTGGCCAGCGTGCGGGCGACGGTAGCGGCGTCGATGTCGGGATGCCGGTCGAGGTGCTCGGCGAGGCGGGCGGCCTGGTCGTGCACCGCCTGCTCGGTCTTGCCCGACAGCACCCACGGGACGATCTCCGGCTCGGGTGCGTCCGCCGGTCCGGCGGCCGTCTCCTCGGCGGCGGCTTCGGGCGGGGCTTCGAGGATGATGTGGGCGTTGGTGCCGCTGATCCCGAACGACGACACCCCGGCCCGGCGCGGATGGTCGGTCTCCGGCCAGGCGGTGTTCTCGGTCAGGAGGGAGACCGCACCGGACTCCCAGTCGACGTGCGGCGTGGGCTCGTCCACGTGCAGGGTCTTGGGCAGGACGCCCTCCTGCATCGCCATGACCATCTTGATGATCCCGGCGACGCCTGCGGCGGCCTGCGTGTGCCCGATGTTCGACTTGATCGACCCGAGCCAGAGGGGACGGTCGTCCGGCCGGTTCTGCCCGTAGGCGGCCAGCAGCGCCTGGGCCTCGATCGGGTCGCCGAGCGTGGTGCCCGTCCCGTGGGCCTCGACGGCGTCGATCCCGTCGGGGGAGACGTGCGCGTCGGCGAGCGCCGCCCGGATGACGCGCTGCTGCGATGGCCCGTTCGGCGCGGTGAGCCCGTTGCTGGCACCGTCCTGGTTGACGGCGCTGCCGCGGATCACCGCGAGGATCTGGTGCCCGTTCGCCTGCGCGTCCGACAGCCGCTCCAGCAGCAGCAGGCCCGCGCCCTCGCCCCACCCGGTGCCGTCGGCGGCGGCGGCGAACGCCTTGATCCGCCCGTCGGGGGCGAGGCCGCGCTGCCGGCTGAACTCGGTGAAGATGGCCGGGGTCGCCATGACGGTGACACCGCCGGCGAGGGCCATGTCGCACTCGCGGCCGCGGAGGGCCTGGCACGCCAGATGGGTCGCCACGAGCGACGCCGAACAGGCGGTGTCCACCGTGACCGCGGGACCGTGGAACCCGAAGGTGTAGGCGATCCGGCCGGACACCACGCTGGCGGACGTGCCGGTCACCAGGTAACCCTCGACGGTCTCCAGGTCGTTCAGCAGCCGCCGCGCGTAGTCCTGGCCGTTGCCGCCGACGAACACCCCGGTGCGGCTGCCGCGCAGCGCGTCCGGGACGAGCCCGCCGCGCTCGAACGCCTCCCAGGCGGTCTCCAGCAGGATCCGCTGCTGCGGGTCCATCGCGAGGGCCTCGCGGGGGCTGATGCCGAAGAACCCGGCGTCGAACCGGTCCGCGCCGTCCAGGAACGCGCCCCGGCGGACGTAGGTCCGGCCGGTGCTGCCCGGGTCGGGGTCGTAGAGCTCGCCGGCATCCCAGCCGCGGTCGGCGGGCAGGTCCGACAGGACGTCGGCGCCGTCCACCAGGAGCCGCCACAGCTCCTCGGGCGACCCGGCGCCGCCGGGGAACCGGCAGCCCGCCGAGACGATCGCGATCGGCTCGTGCTCCCGCGACTCGGCCTCCCGCAGCCGCCGGTTCGCCTGGCGCAGATCGGCCGTCGCGCGCTTGAGGTAGTCGCGCAGGCGCTGCTCGTTCACCGCGTTCATGCAGACCTCACCAAAGGTTCAGGAGATTCCGAGCTCGTTGTCGAGGACGCCGAACAGCTCCTCGTCGGACACGGCCGCCAGGTCCTCCTCGGCGCCGGACCCTTCGTCGAACTTCCACACCAGGGCGCGCAGCCGCGCCGCGAACCGCGAGCGCGCCTCCTCGTCGAGCGCGGCGCCGGCGAGCGCGGCCTCCAGCGCGTCGAGTTCGGCCAGCCCCGGCTCGGCCTCGGCGGGCGGCGCCACCCGCTCGCCGAGGAACCCGGCCAGCGCGACGGGCGTCGGGTGGTCGAACACGGCGGTCGCGGGCAGCCGCACCCCGGAGACGATGCCGAGCCGGTTGCGCAGCTCCACCGCGGTGAGCGAGTCGAAGCCGAGGTCCCGGAACGGGCGCTCCGCGGCGACCGCGTCCGCCGAGCCGTGCCCGAGGACGGCGGCGATCTGGCCGCGCACCAGGTCGAGCAGCAGCTCCGCCCGCTCGGCCTCCGCCAGCCCCGCCAGCCGCCGCGCGAGCGAGGAGGCGTCCGCCCCGGTGCGGCGCGGCGGCAGCCGCAGCAGGTGGCGGAGCATCCCGGGCACGGCCGTGTCGGCGGCGCGGGCGCGCAGCGCCACCAGGTCCAGCCGGGCGGGGACGAGATGCGGCCGGCCGGGGAGCGCTAGAGCGGCGTCGAACAGCTCCAGGCCCTCCGCGGACGCGAGCGGCATGATCCCGCCTCGGCGCAGGCGGGCCTGCCCGGCCTGGTCGAGCCGCGCCGTCATCGTGCTGGTCTCGGCCCACAGCCCCCAGGCGAGCGACTGGGCGGGCAGCCCTCGCGCCCGCCGGTGCGCGGTGAGCGCGTCCACGAAGGCGTTGGCGGCGGCGTAGTTGGCCTGGCCGGCGTTGCCGAGGGTCCCGGTGGTCGAGGAGTAGACGATGAACGACTGGAGCCCGCGGTCCTTGGTGAGTTCGTGCAGGTTCCAGGCTGTCTCGTATACACATCTCCGAGCCCACGAGACCCTAAGACACCTCGTATGCCTTCATCTGCCTGAAAAAACGAAACACAGAGAGATCTCG
>NZ_VCKZ01000047.1 GCF_005889745.1 Actinomadura geliboluensis | reverse complement strand
GGTCAGGACAGGGTCAGCGTGAGCGTGCCGGTGTACGAACCGGGAGTGACGCCGGCCGGGACGAGCAGGTCGAGCCCGGCGCCGGCCTCGAAGACGCCGCCGCTGGCCCCGGCCGCGGACGTGGCCAGGGTCTGCGCGGTGTGCAGCCCGCGGACCTGCGGTCCGGGGGCGACGGCGGCGCCGGAGCCGTCCTCGACGACCGCGGCGCTCGGCGTCCACGCCAGGTTCGCGGCCGGGATGGTGCCGCCCTCGGCCGAGGACAGGTCGCTCATCTGGCCGACGAGGTTCCAGCCCGCGTCGGTGCCGCGCGCGTCGGTGACGGTGGCCTTGTGCAGCGCGCCGGTGGCGCTGTCGCCGGGCGCCGCGTCGGTCAGCGCCACGTCGGTGCCGGCCATCGACATGCTGAGGGCGCCGGTCCGGGTGACGTTGGCGGTGATGCGCTGGTCGCCCGTGCCGCCGCCCGGCTCGCCGGTGCCGGGGTCCCCGCCGCCCGGGTCCGGGTCGGGGTTCTCTCCGCCGGTGAAGGTGACCGGGGTCGCGGTGTCCTGGCTGCGGTCGGGCGACCCGTGGGCGGCGAGCGTCAGGATGTAGCACTGCGTGGTGAGGCAGTCGACCTTGTTGCCGTCGCCGTCGGTGTACTGGGCCTTGACGCCGGCCAGGGTGAGGTCGAAGGTGCCGTCGGCGTTCATCTTGGCCTGCCCCGCGCTGCCGGACGCGTTCTTGTGCACCCACTTGGTGGCCTGGAACGCGTTGGCGTTCAGGTACCAGTCGGCGCCCTTCTTCGGGCCGAACGCCACGTACACGCCGAAGCCGTTGTTCTTGTCCGGGTCGAACCCGCCGCCGGTGACGCGGATGTCCTGGCCCGCGGGATCGGCGCCGGTCGTCGGCGTCACGGTGGTGGACGGCCCGGCGGCGAGCGCGGGCGCCGCCGCGAGGCCGAGCCCGAGCACGGCGGTCGCGCCGAGGACGGCGGTCCGGCGCGACGTCCGGCCGAGGGTGGATCTCATGGATTCTCCTAGCGGGGAGGGGACACCGGCGCGGGAGCGCGCCGGAGACGGGTGGCCGCCGGGCCGGGCGGCACGGCGGAGGCGGGTTCGGTGGAGGGGGTTCCGTGGAGCGGTCAGCGGCGCCGGGCGAGGCGCCGCACCGCGAGCGCGGCGACACCGACGGCGCCGACCGCGAGCCAGAACGGCCACGGCGACTGCGCGGGCGCGCCGGCGGCCGTCACGCGGTACGGCTCGACGGCGAGCGGCGTCGCCGATCCGGCCGGAGACGCCTGCGGCGCCGCCCCGGCGGCGGGGGGAGCGGCCGTGCCCGCCGTCGCGTTCGGGGCCGCGGTCGTCCGGCCGCTCGGCGCGGCGGCTGGGCCGGAGCCGCCGCCCGAGGTCGTCCCGCCCGGGGACGTCCCGCCGGAGGAGCGGGAGCCGCGGAACGACACCGGGACGAAGGCGTCCTGGCTGCGGTCGGGCACGCCGTGGGCGGCGAAGGCCATCACGTAGCAGCCGGTCGCGGCGCAGTCCACGGCGCGCCCGTCGCCGTCGGTGTACTTCGCCTTCGCGGTGAGCGTGACCGTGAACGTCCCGGCGGCGGACATCCGGGCCTGCCCGCCGCCGCTGCCGCCCCGGTGCACCCACACCGCCGACGCGAACGCGTTGGCGTTGCGGTGGAAGCCGGCCCGGCGCGGCCCGAAGACCACGTACACGCCGAACCCGCTGTTGCGGGCGGCGTCGAAGCCGGAGCCGGAGACCGTCACCGACTGGCCGCCCGGGGCGAGGTTCGCCGTCGGCGAGACGCGCAGCGACGCCGCGTGCGCGGGCGGCGCGACGGCGACGAGGCCGAAGCCCGCCGCGGCGACCGCGACGACCGGACCGAGGATGCGCTGACACCGGCTCACGACTGACGACTCCTAGTTAGGTAAGGCTTGCCTAATGAAAGTTAGGTAAGGCTAAGTTAAGGTAATGATCCGCTCGGCGTAAAGAGGCAGAACGCCGGGTCAGCACGGCAAAGGCTTTGGGACGGACGAATGAGACCGCTGCGCACACCCCTCCTGCTCGGTGCCCTGGGACTGACCGCCTGGACCGGAACGGCGGCGGCCCACGCCGACGCCGGCTCGGCCACCGGTGCCCGGGGCCAGACCCTCACGGTGTCCAAGACGTCCGGCCTGAAGGCCGGCGGCGAGACGGTCACCGTCAGCGGCAAGGGCTTCGACACCCGCAAGGGCGTCTACATCGCCTTCTGCAAGGACAACGGGCCCGGCAAGGCGCCGAGCCCGTGCGGCGGAGGCGCCGACACGACGGGCTCCGCCGGCGCGTCCCACTGGATCTCCGACAACCCGCCCCCGTACGGGCGGGACCTCGCCGTGCGCTACGGGACCGGCGGCACGTTCAGCGTCACCCTGAACGTGGCGGCGAAGCTCTCCGGCACCGTCGACTGCGCCGAGACCCGGTGCGTGGTCGCCAGCCGCGCCGACCACACCCGCACGGCGGACCGCACGCAGGACGTCCGTGTCCCCGTCTCCTTCGACGGCGGCGGGATGCCGGCGGTCGTCTGGGCGGGCGGTGCCGGAGCGGCGGCCGTCGCCGCGGCCGGCGGAGCGGTGCTCGTGCTGCGCCGCCGCCGGAACGGCGCGGAGCACGCGAAGTGAACGTCGCCAGACCGCGCCTGCTCGGCGCGTCCGCCGTCGTCCTGGTGGGGCTGCTGCTGAGCGGTTGCGCCGCGGGCACGGCCGCGTCCGGGACCGGCGCCGCATCGGGGACGGCCGCCGACCCGGCGGCGGCCTGCGGGCCGTCCACGGTCGAGGTCGGCCGCGACGTGAAGCCGATCGGGCCCGCGCCCGAGCCGAAACTGCCCGTGACGGTGCGGTCGGCGGACGGCCGGGACGTCACTGTCCGCAGCGCGGACCGCGTCCTGGCGCTCAACATGTACGGGTCGCTCGCCGAGATCGTCTACAGCCTCGGCCTCGGCGACCGCATGGTGGGCCGGGACGCCTCCACCACGTTCGGCGGCGCCGCACACCTGCCGCTCGTGACCACGAACGGCCACGACCTGTCGGCCGAGGCGATCCTGCGCCTGGACCCGACCGTCGTCATCGCCGACGCCGGGATCGGGCCGCCCGAGGCGATGGACCAGCTCCGCGCGGCCGGCGTCCCGGTCGTCCTCGTCGGCGACGACCAGACGCTGCCCGCGATCGGCGAGCACGTCACGGCGGTGGCCGCCGCGCTGGGCGTCCCGGCGGCGGGCAAGGCCCTGCGCGCCCGCATCGACGAGGAGATCGAGGCAGGCCGCAGCGCCGCGGCGGCGTCGGCCGCGCCGCTGCGCGTCGCGTTCCTCTACCTGCGCGGCACCGCCGGGGTCTACCTCATCGGCGGCAAGGGCGCCGGCTCCGACGCGCTGATCGAGGCGATCGGCGCCACCGACGCCGGGACCGCCGCCGGGCTGTCCGGCTTCCGGCCGCTGACCAGCGAAGGCATGATCAACGCGGCGCCCGACGTGATCCTCGTCCTGACCAAGGGGCTGGAGTCGGTCGGCGGCGTGCGCGGGCTGGTCGCGCTGCCCGGCATCGCGCAGACGCCCGCCGGGCGCAACAGGCGGGTGGTGGACGCCGACGACGGGAGCCTGCTCACGTTCGGCCCCCGCACCGGCGCGACCATCAGGGCGCTGGCCGCCGCCGTCCATCGGCCGTGCGCGCCATGACCGCCGTCCAGGAGAAGGCCGCCGCCCCGGCGGAGGCCGGCGGCGGGAAGCGCCCGGCGCGGCTGCGCGGGACGCTGCTCATCGGCGGGCTCGCCGCCGCGCTCGTCGCGGCGGTCATCGCCGGGGCGAGCCTCGGGCAGGTCAACATCCCGCCCGCCGAGGTGCTCGGCTCCCTCGCGCACCGGCTCGGGCTCGACATCGGGCCGATGCCGTCCGGCCCGCAGGCCGACAACGCGCTGTGGGTCGTCCGCTTCCCGCGCGTCGCGCTCGCCGTCGTCACCGGCGCGGCGCTCGGCTGCGGCGGCGCGATGATGCAGGGCGTCTTCGGCAACCCGCTCGCCGAACCCGGCGTCATCGGCGTGTCGTCGGGCGCCGCGACCGGCGCCGCCGCCGTGATCGTGTTCGGGCTGACCGCGTTCGGCGGCTGGACGGTCGTCCTCGCCGCGTTCGCCGGCGGGCTCGCGACGACGCTGCTGGTGTACGCGGTGTCGCGGTCGGGCGGCCGCACCGAGGTGGTCACGCTGCTGCTCACCGGCATCGCGGTCAACGCGGTCACCTCCGCCGCGCTCGGCCTGCTGATGTTCGCCTCCGGCAACGACGCGCTGCGAGCCATCACGTCCTGGCAGCTCGGCAGCCTCGCGTCCGCGACCTGGCCGGCGGTGGCGGCCGTCGCGCCGTGCGCCGCCGCCGGCATCGCGGTCGCCTGCGCGTGCGCCCGCCGGCTGGACGTCCTCGCGCTCGGCGAGCGGTCCGCGCGGCAGCTCGGCGTGGACGTCGAGCGGCTGCGCTTCACCGGGATCGCCGTCATCGCCCTCACCACCTCGGCGGCCGTGGCGTTCAGCGGGATCATCGCGTTCATCGGCCTGGTCGTCCCGCACCTGGTGCGGATGGCGGCGGGCCCGGGGCACCGCGTCCTGATCCCGGCGTCCGCGCTGGGCGGCGCCGTGCTCGTCGTCGCCGCCGACGTGGTGGCCCGGACGTCCATCGCCTACCAGGAGCTCCCGCTCGGCGTGCTGACGGCACTGGTCGGCGGCCCGTTCTTCTTCTGGCTGCTGCGCCGGACGCGGACCAGCGCGGGAGGGTGGCAATGATCGCCCTGCGCCGACGCGTGCGGCTCCCGGGGCCGTCCGAGCCGGGCTCGGTCGCGCTCGCCGCGCACGGCGTCACCGTCAAGCGGGGCGCCCGGACCGTCCTGGACGGCGTCGACCTGGAGGTCCGGCACGGCGAGACCCTCCTCCTCGTGGGGCCGAACGGCGCCGGGAAGTCGACGCTGCTGTCGGCGCTCGCCGGCGACCTGCGCCCGTCGGCCGGGCGGGTCGCCCTCCACGGCCGTCCGCTCGACGCGTGGACGCCGCGCGAGCAGGCCATGCGGCGGGCGACGCTGCCGCAGCGCCACACGCTCGCGTTCGCGTTCACCGTCGCCGAGGTCGTCCGCATGGGCCGCAGCCCGTGGGCGGGCACCGAGCTGGAGGACGAGGACGACGCCGCCGTGGCGCGGGCCATGGACGACGCGGACGTGGCCGCGTTCGCCGACCGCCCGTTCCCGGCCCTGTCGGGCGGCGAGCAGGCGCGGGCGGCGCTCGCCCGCGTGCTGGCCCAGCGCGCCGGGACGCTGCTGCTCGACGAGCCGACCGCCGCCCTCGACATCCGGCACCAGGAGCAGGTGTTCGCGCTGCTCCGCGGCGAGGCGGCGCGAGGGCGCGCCGTCATCGCCGTCGTCCACGACCTGGACCTGGCCGCCGCCTACGCCGACCGCGTCGCGGTGCTGGCGCACGGCCGGATCGCGGCCTGCGGGCCGCCCCCGCACGTACTGACGACCGCGCTGCTCAGCGAGGTCTACCGGCACGACATCGAGGTCATGCCCCATCCCCGCACGGCCCGCCCGCTGGTGCTGCCGCACCGCCCGCCGGCACCCGACCGCAAGGAAACGACATGACCGAGGAAACGACATGACACAGACCCTTGAGCGCTTCTCGGCCCGCCTCCGCACGGCCACCCGTCCCGACCACGGCGACACCGAGCAGACCGCGTACATGACCGCCCTGCTGGACGGACGGCTCACCCGCGACCAGTACGCCGCCCTCATCGGGCAGCTGCACTTCGTCTACGACGTCCTGGAGGAGGCCGCCGACCGCATGAGCGCCGACGAGGTCGCGAGCCGGTTCGACTTCCCGGTGCTGCGGCGCCGCGCCGCGCTGCAGGCCGACTTGGAGTTCTACTACGGGCCGGACTGGGCGGCGCGCGTCCGCCCCAACGACGCGACCCGCCGCTACTGCGACCGGCTGCGCGAGGTGTGCTTCGACTGGCCCGCCGGGTTCGTCGCCCACCACTACACCCGCTACCTCGGGGACCTGTCCGGCGGCCAGGTCATCGGCGCGCGGGTCGCGCGGACCTACGGTCTCGCGGGTGTGGACGGCGTCCGCTTCTACCGCTTCGACGACCGGCCGAAGTCGCTCAAGGACCGCTACCGGAGCCTGCTCGACACGGTCCCGTGGGACGAGGCGGAGCAGGACCGCGTCATCGGCGAGGTCCGCGTCGCCTACCGGCTCAACGCCGCCCTGGCCGCCGCCCTGGACGGGGAGCTGCCAGCCGCCTCGTAGATTCCCGCTAATTCCAATTGACTTGGTAGGGAATTGCGGCCATGCTGGTCGGCATGCACGCACGGACCTCTCCGTGGCCACGGACCTCCCTGTGGACGCGGCCGCACGTCGATCTGGGGCGCCTGGCGAGCGCGCTGTGTCGCGCCGCCGCGTCCCTCGGCGGCGCAGCGCAGCGACACCCGTGAACCAGCGAGAGGAACCCGGCACGATGACGACGAGCACGAGCGCCCCGGCGGCGGGCGCATTGGTGACGGAGGGCGCACTGGCCGCCACGGCGGCGGCGCTGGCGGAGAACAGCGCCGAATGGCTGGCGCGGGTGCGGTTCGACCCGCGGGGGCGCTGGTACGAGCGCCTCCACCGCGACGGCGACCGCGAGATCTGGCTGATCAGCTGGCTCCCCGGCCAGAGCACCGGCCTGCACGACCACGGCGGCTCGCGCGGCGCGTTCGCGGTCGCGCTCGGCGCCCTGGAGGAGCGCGACCCGGGCGTGGTGCGCACGGTGGCGCCGGGCGAGGTCCGCGCGTTCGGGCCCGAGTACGTCCACGAGGTGCGCAACACCTCCGCCGCCCCGGCGGTCAGCGTGCACGCCTATTCCCCGCCGCTGGCCGCCATGAACCGCTACGACCTCGTCGGCGGCCGACCGGTGCTGCGCGACACCGAGGAGGCCGGCCGCTGGTGAGGGCCGCCTCTCCGGGGGGTGGCCCCGGGGAGGCGGCCGTTTGCGGCGCCCCCGGCGGGGTACTCGCCGTGCCTGGCCGGTCGCGGTTTCGCAGGGGGAGGAAACGGTCGGTGGGGATTCCAGGGATGTCCCTGGCCAGGACGGTGCTTTCCGTACCGAACGCGGTGTCGAGGACGGCCGTCCGCGGTGCCGCCGCGGGAGTGCGGACCACCGTGCGCGCCGGCACCGGAGCCCTGGGCTCGGTCGCCACCCTCGCGGCCGGCGGTCCCCGGCGCCGCGTGTGGGCGCACGGCGGCCGGGCGCACATCCAGGCGAACGGCCTGGCCGGCGACGGCCTCCGGCACCGGCGGTACGCGCGGGCGCTGACCGACGCGCTGCGCGGCCTGCCCGGCGTCGACTGGGCGGAGGTCAACGCGGTCGCGGGGAACGTCCTCATCACCTACGCGGAGGACGCGGTCGACGTCGACACCCTGGTCGAGACCGTCGAGTCCGTCGAGGACGCGCACGACGCCGCCCATTTCGACGAGGCGGTCCACTTCCGCCGTCCCGACGACGACATGGCGCGGGCGGCGGCGGTGAGCGCGCTCGCGGCCGACTGCGCCGGGGTCGCCGCCGCCATGATCGGCAGGCTGCTCGTCCTCCCGCCGGTCCCCACCCCGGTGCGCGCGGCGGTGTCGCTCGCCGAGACCGTCCCGCCCCTGCGGTCAGTGCTGGAGCGCCGGCTCGGCGTGCTGCGCGCCGACGCCCTGCTGGGCGTCGCGACCGCCGCCGTCCACGGAGCCGGGCAGGGGATCGCGCCGCCGGTCACCGACGCCGTGCACCGCGTCTTCCAGCTCTACGAGTTCCGCGCCCACCGCGAGACGTGGCGGCGCCGCGAGCCGCAGCTGGCGGTGCCCGGCCGGCAGCCGCACGAGTGCGGAGTCCCCGCCGAGCGGCCCCGCCCCCTCCCGGACGGGCCGGTGGAGCGGGCGGCGCGGCGCACCGCGCTGGCCCAGCTGCTCGGCTCCGGCGGCATCCTGGCGACCACCCGCGACGCGTCCGCCGCCGCCGAGGTGCTGCTGGCGACCGTGCCCAAGGCGGCGCGGCTCGGCCGGGAGGCGTTCGCGGCGGTGCTCGGCCGCGACCTCGCGCGGCGCGGCGTGGTCGTCCTCGATCCGGGCGCGCTGCGCCGGCTCGACCGGGTCACCGCGGTCGTCCTCGACTCGGCGGTGCTGTGCGACGGCGAGCTGCGGCTGCTCTCCGCGGTCTCCACGAGCGCCGGGCTGGACGACGCGGACGTGTGGCGGGCGGCCGGCGAGGTGCTCGCCGAGCACGGCCGCGCCGCGCTGGAGGGGCCCGGCCCGTGGGCGGGCGCGGGGCGGCGGCTCGCACGGGCGCCGGACGCGCCGTCCGGCGGCCCCGGCGACCCGGACGGCATCACCCTCGACCTGCTCGACGACCGGGGCGAGCGGTGCGGCCGGGTCCGGGTCGGCACCTCGATGGACCGGCTGGCCGAGGGGCTGCTGGCGGCGGCGCACCGGGCCGCCGACGTGGTCCTGCTGACCGAGCACGCGAGCACCAGGGAGCTGCTGGCCTGGGGCGACGACTCCCCGGTGGCCGCCGCGGACCTGGCGCGCTCGGTCGCGGCGCTGCAGCGCGACGGCCACGTGGTCCTGGCCTTCTCCACCGGCCGCGGCGAGGCCCTCGACGCGGCCGACGTGGGCGTCAGCGTCCTGCGGGGCCGCGGGCTGGCCGACTGGCGCGCCGACCTGGTCTGCGGCCCCGGCCTTGCGGAGGCGTGGCGGCTGCTGGCGGCCGTCCCGGCGGCGCGGCGCGCGAGCGAGCGCTCGGCGCAGCTCGCGCTGAGCGCGTCCGCGCTGGGCGCGCTGCTGATCGCGGGACGGCCCCGGCGCCCCGCCCGCCGGGGGCCGCTGGGCCGGATCACCGGCACCTGGCAGGACGTCCCGCCCGTGCACGCCGCCGCGCTGTCGGCGATGTTCGCGAACGCGGTCGGCGCCCGGCGCCTCAACCACCGCCCCCTGCCGCCGCCCGTCGTCCGGGACGCCTGGCACGCCCTCAGCGCGGCGGAGGCGTACCGGCGGCTCACCCCCGCCGCCGCCGACGAGGGCGAGGCCGGTGAGCCCCGGCTCGCCGCGGTGCCGGGCCTGCGCCGCGCGGCCGGGCCCCTGCGCGCGGGGCTGCGCCTCGCCGCGGCCGTCCGGCAGGAACTCGACGACCCGCTCACCCCGATCCTCGCGCTCGGCGCGGCGGCCTCCGCCGTCGTCGGGTCCAGCGTGGACGCGGCCCTGGTCGCGGGCGTCATGACCGGCAACGCCCTCATCGGCGGCGCGCAGCGGATGCGGGCCGAGCGCGCCCTCGGCGAGCTGATGCTGGGCCAGCAGATCCACGCCCGCCGGGTGCCCGCCGCCGCGCTGGAGACCGTGCGGGGCCCGGACGGCTTCGCCCGGCTCGGGACCGCCGGCGGCGACCGCGTCACCGCCGCGAGCCTGCGCACCGGCGACGTGATCCTGCTGCGCTCCGAGGACGTCGTCCCGGCGGACGCCCGGCTGCTGTGGGCCGAGTCGCTGGAGGTGGACGAGGCCACGCTCACCGGCGAGTCCGTCCCCGTCGACAAGGGCACCGAGCCGTGCCCCGGCGCCGAGCCCGCCGACCGGCACTGCATGGTCTACGAGGGCACGATCGTCGTCGCGGGCGAGGCCGCCGCCGTGGTGGTCGCCACCTCCGACGCCACCGAGACCGGGCGGGCCGCCGCGCTCGCCGGCGCCGCCGACGCCTCCGCCAGCATGCAGACGCGGCTGGCGGAGCTCACCCACCAGGCCCTGCCCGCGACCGCGCTCGGCGGCGCGGCCGTCACCGTGCTCGGGATGCTGCGCGGGCTGCCGCTGCGCAGCGCGCTCGGGTCCGGGGTCGCGGTCGCCGTCGCCGCCGTCCCGGAGGGGCTGCCGCTGGTCGCGACCGTCTCGCAGCTCGCCGCAGCGCGTCGGCTGTCCCGGCTCGGCGTGCTCGTCCGCTCCACCCGCGCGCTGGAGGCGCTCGGCCGGGTGGACACCCTCTGCTTCGACAAGACCGGCACGCTCACCGAGGGCAGGCTCCGGCTGGTCCGCGCCGCCGGGCCCGCCCGCGCCCTCCCGCTGACCGGCGACGACGCGCGGCGCGTCCTGCGGGTCGCCGCGCGCGCCTGCCCGCCGCCCGGCGGCCGGACCGCCCCGCACGCCACCGACCGGGCCGTCCTCGAACGCGCCCGCAGCCTGCCGCCCGACCGCCGGTGGCGGCTGGAGGAGGAGCTGCCCTTCGAGACCACCCGCGGGTTCTCCGCCTCGCTCGGCCGCGACGGCGACCGGTGGGTCATCGCCGTCAAGGGCGCGCCCGAGGTGCTGCTGGCCAAGTGCAGCCGGCTCGACGGGGAGGGCGGCCGGCTCACCGCGTCCCGGCGCCGCGCCGCCGCCGCGACGGTGCGGCGGCTGGCGGGGGAGGGGCTGCGCGTCCTCGCCATCGCCGAGCGGCCGGTCGCGGGCCCCGCCGAGGCGCGCGGCGAGATCGCCGAGCACGTCGCCGACCTGACGCTGCTCGGCTTCATCGGCATCGCCGACCCGCCGCGCCCCACCGCCGAGGAGGCCGTGCACCGGCTGCACGAGGCGGGCATCCGGGTCACCATGATCACCGGCGACCATCCGGCGACCGCCGCGGCCGTCGCCGCCGAGCTCGGCATCCCGGGCGCCGGCGAGGTCGTCACCGGCGCCGAGCTCGACGCCATGCCCGCCGGCGAGCGGCGCCGGGCCGTCCAGCGGGCCGCCGTCTTCGCCCGCGTCACCCCCGCCCACAAGGTCCGCATCGTCAAGGACCTGCGCCGGGTAGGCCGGGTCGTCGCGATGACCGGGGACGGCGCCAACGACGCCGCCGCCATCCGCCGCGCCGACGTCGGCATCGCGGTGGCCGGGCGCAGCTCCGGCGCCGCCCGCAACGCCGCCGACCTCGTCCTCACCGCGCCCGACACCGCGCTCATCCTGGACGCGCTGCGCGAGGGCCGCGCGCTGTGGCACAGCGTCCGCGACGCCGCCGCGATCCTCGTCGGCGGCAACGCGGGCGAGGTCGCCTTCACCGTCCTCGGCACGGCGCTCGGCGGGAACGCCCCGCTCAGCACCCGCCAGCTGCTGGTGGTGAACATGCTGACCGACATGCTGCCGTCGCTCGCCGTGGCGATCACCCCGGCCGACCCGCGGCCCGCCGACGAGGTGCCGCTCGGCACCGCGCCCGTGCGCGGGTTCACCGGGCAGGACATGGGCCGTGTGCTGGCCGTGCGCGGCACCGCGACCGCGGCCGCCGCCCTCGCGTCCTGGCACACCGGGCGGCTCACCGGGCTCGTCCCCGGCGGCCGCCGCCGGGCCTCCACGATGGGCCTCGCCGCGCTCGTCGGCGCCCAGCTCGGCCAGACCCTCATCGCCCGCTGGCACAGCCCGCTGCTGCTGGCCACCTGCGCCGTCTCCGCCGCCGCGCTGTTCGGCATCGTCGAGACGCCGGGCATCAGCCAGTTCTTCGGCTGCACCCCGCTCGGGCCCGGCGCCTGGACGGTCGTGACGCTGTCGGCGGCCGTCGCGACCCTCGGCGCCGCCGTGGCGCCCCGGCTGCTGCCGTCCGCGGACGCATGGCAGGCCGCGCCGGAAGAGCGGGCCGCGCCCGAAGGAGGGGCCGCGCCCGGATGACGGGCCGCTCAGCCGGCGGCCATCGCGCCGAGGCGGCGGGCGAGCCGGGCGGCGGCGTCGCGCAGCTCCGGCGGCTCCAGCACCTCCGCCTCGAAGCCCAGCCCGACCACGCGCACGGCGAGCCACTCCAGGTCGTCGCCGCCGACGACGAGGACGCACCAGCCGTCGCGGTCGTCCTCGACCCGCCCCACCTGCGGCGGGACCAGCTCCCGCACCCGTCCGGGCGGGGCGTGCAGCCGCACCCGGGCCAGATGCCGGTACGGCGCCTCGGCCACCGCCCGCTGCACGAAGGCGGCCGGGTCCGGATGCTCCCGCGCCCGGAAGTGCCAGGTCGTCGCGGCCGCCTCGCGCATCCGGTCCAGCCGGAAGGTGCGCCAGTCGCCGCGGTCGACGTCCCAGGCCATCAGGTACCAGCGGCGGCCGGTGGCGACCATCCGCACCGGCTCCACCGTCCGCTCCCGGTCGGCGTCGCCGCGCCCCGCATAGCGGAACCGCACCCGCACGGCGTCGCGGCACGCCCGCGCGAGCGTCACCAGCAGCTCCGGATCCACCTCGACGCCCGGCGCGGCCAGGGTGTCGGTGGCGCCGTGCACCGCCCGCACCTCCGCGCGCAGCCGGGGCGGCATCACCTGGTCGAGCTTGGTGAGCGCGCGCAGCGCCGCCTCGCCCGACCCGGCGACCGTGCCGCCGGACGCCAGCCGCAGCGACACCGCGGTGGCGATCGCCTCCTCGTCGTCCAGCAGCAGCGGCGGCAGCCGGGTGCCCGCGCCGAGCCGGTAGCCGCCGCCGACGCCCGCCGCCGCGCGCACCGGGTAGCCGAGGGCGCGCAGCCGCTCCACGTCCCGGCGCACCGAGCGGTCGGTCACCCCGAGCTCGTCCGCCAGCTCGGCGGCGGTCCAGGACGGCCGCCGCTGCAGCAGCCCCAGCAGCCGCAGCACGCGCTCGGCCGTCGCCTCCACCGCCATCCGCGCATCGTCCCACAGATCGCGGAACGAACCTGTCCGCTATTGCCGCCAGGCTGGAGCCATGACCGACCCGACCATGAACTCCCTGCTCCGGGAACAGCTCACCTGGCACTGGGACCACCAGTTGCGCGCCCGCCTGGAGGGGCTCACCGACGACGAGTACTTCTGGGAGCCGGTGCCCGGCTGCTGGACCGTCCGCCCCGGTGGCGACCCGCCGATCGACTTCGCGTTCCCGCAGCCCGACCCGCCGCCGTTCACCACGATCGCCTGGCGGCTCGCGCACGTGATCGTCGGCGTCCTCGCGGTGCGCAACGCCGGCCACTTCGGCCGGACGCCCACCGACTACGGGTCGTTCCCGTACGCCGCGACCGCCGCCGAGGCGCTGGCCCAGCTCGACGCCGAGTACGCCGCCTGGCTGGACGGGGTCGAGTCGCTCGGCGAGACCGGCCTCGCCCGCCCCTGCGGGGAGGCGGAGGCCCCGTACACCGAGTACCCGATGGCGACCCTCGTCCTGCACATCAACCGCGAGGTGATCCACCACCTGGGCGAGGTGTGCCTGCTCCGCGACCTGTACCTGCACCAGCACCAGAACCAGAACCAGAACCAGGAGGCGCGCTGACATGGCCCGCGACGTCCAGATCACCTTCGACTGCGCCGACCCCGCCGCCCTCGCGGCGTTCTGGGCCGAGGCCCTCGGCTACCGGCTGCAGGACCCGCCCGGCGGCTTCGCCACCTGGGACGAGGCCCTGGAGGCCATGGGCGTGCCGCCGGAGAACCGCAACGACGCCTCGGCGGTGGTCGACCCCGACGGCGCCGGCCCGCGGCTGTTCTTCCAGCGCGTCCCGGAACCGAAGCAGGTCAAGAACCGCGTCCACCTCGACGTGCGCGCCGCCCCCGGACTCCAGGGCGACGACCGGATGGCGGCCCTCGAAGCCGAGGCCGACCGTCTCGTCTCGCACGGCGCCGCCCGCCTCCGGCGCCACGAGCCGGCCCCGCCCCTCGGCGCCGGCCACATCATCATGGCCGACCCCGAGGGCAACGAGTTCTGCCTCGACTGACCGGGGCGCCGGTCAGTCCCCGAGCGCGGGCTCGTGCTCGGCCTGCTCGGCGACCCAGCTGGCCAAGAGGCGCAGCTTCTCCGCGGAGTCGCCGCCGGGTTCGGTGCCGTAGGCGACCACGGTGAGGTCGTCGGCGGGCAGCTCCATGGACTCGTAGGTCAGGAGCAGGTCCCCGACGACCGGGTGGTGGAAGGGCTTGGCGCCGAGATCGAGCTGATCTCGGCCGACCAGGTCGACGAGGCGTACGAGAGGGTCCTGGCGTCCGACGTCCGCTACCGGTTCGTCATCGACGCCGCCGCCCTCGGCTGACCCGCCGGACCGCGACCCGTCAGAGCACGAAGCCTTCGGGGAAGGGGTCGGCGGGGTCGAGCAGGTAGGTGGCGGTGCCGGTGATCCAGGCGCGTCCGGTGAACTCGGGCACGACGGCGGGGACCCCGGCGACGTCGGCGGTGCCGACCAGCCGCCCGGTGAACCGGGTGCCGATGAACGACTCGTTGACGAAGTCGGTGTGCAGCGGCAGTTCGCCGCGCGCGTGGAGCTGCGCCATCCGGGCGGACGTCCCGGTGCCGCACGGCGACCGGTCGAACCAGCCGGGATGGATCGCCATGGCGTTGCGGGAGTGCCGCGCCGTGGACCCGGGCGCGAGGAACTGGACGTGCTTGCACCCGGCGATCAGCGGGTCGGCCGGATGGACGGGCGGATCGGCGTCGTTGATCGCCGCCATCACCGCCAGCCCGGCCTTGAGGATGTCGTCCTTGCGGGCCCGGTCGAACGGCAGCCCGAGCGGCGCCAGGTCGGTGATGGCGTAGAAGTTGCCGCCGTAGGCGAGGTCGTAGCGGACGTCGCCGAGACCGGGCACCGCCACCGCGGCGTCCCGCCGGAGCGCGAACGAGGCGACGTTGCGGAGCGTGACGTGCTCCGCGACGCCGTCGCGGACGGCGACGCGCGCCTCCACCAGCCCCGCCGGGGTGTCCAGCCGGACGACCGTCTCCGGCTCGGTGACCGGGACCATCCCGGTCTCGACCAGGACGGTCGCGACGCCGATGGTGCCGTGCCCGCACATCGGCAGGAACCCGCTGACCTCGATGTAGACGACGCCCCAGTCCGCGTCCGGCCGGGCCGGGGGCTGCAGGATCGCGCCGCTCATCGCGGAGTGGCCGCGCGGCTCGTCCACCAGGAAGCGGCGCAGCCCGTCCAGGTGCCGGACGGCGTGGTCGCGGCGCTCGGCCATCGTCGCGCCGGGGAGGGGCGGGACGCCGCCGGTGACGACGCGGGTCGGCATTCCCTCGGTGTGCGAGTCGACGGCGGTGATCGACCGGACGGAGCGCATCAGGCGGCCTCGTCCCGGAGCGCGGCGATGGCGCGGTCCATGTCGGCGGTGACGGCGGCGCGCTGCGCGGCGGTGAGCGGGCCGCGCGGCGGGCGGCACGGGCCGCCGTACCGGCCGACCTGGTCCATGCCGAGCTTGATGGCCTGGACGAACTCGGTCCGCGAGTCCCAGCGGAACGCGGCCACCAGCGGCTCGTACAGGGCGCGTGCCTCCGCCAGCTTTCCGGCCGTGGCCAGCTCGTACAGCCGGGCGGACGCGGCGGGGAACACGTTGGGGAAGCCGGCGAACCAGCCGGTCGCGCCCATCAGCAGCGACTCCAGCACCACGTCGTCGGCGCCCGCGACGACCTCCAGCCCCGGCGCGGTCTCCTTGATCTCCAGGACGCGGCGGACGTCGCCGGAGAACTCCTTCACCGCCACGACCCCGTCGATCTGCGCGATCTCGCCGAGCAGGGCGGGGGACAGGTCGACCTTGGTGTCGATCGGGTTGTTGTAGACCATGACCGGCAGCCCGGCGGACGCGACGGCCTCGTAGTGCGCGACGACCTCGGCGGGGTTGGCCCGGTAGAGGGTCGGCGGCAGGCACAGCACGCCGTCCGCGCCGTCCTCGGCGGCGATCTCCGCCCAGTGCTTCGCCTGGTGGGAGCCGGGGCCGTGCACGCCGGCGACCACGACCCCGTCCCCGCCGACGGCCTCGACGGCGGTGCGCGCGACGCGGCGCCGCTCCTCGTCCGTGAGCGCCGAGTACTCGCCCAGGGACCCGTTCGGGCCGACGCCCCGGCAGCCGCTCGCGACGAGCCAGCGGCAGTGCTCGGCGTAGGCGTCGTAGTCGACGGCGAGCCCGGCGGGGGCGGCGGCGTCCGCGCGGTAGGGCAGCGCCGTGGCGACGATCACGCCGCCGAGGCTCCGGAGCTCCGTGTCGCTCATCGAGCGCTCTCCTCCTGGTCAGTGGTGCCGGTGGGGGGATTCGCGAGTTCGCCCAGGCGGATCGGCTGGGCGATGGGCCGGTGGTGCGGGTTCGCCGCGTCCACCGCGCCGGACAGCAGTTCGGCGACCGTGGGGCCGCAGACGCGCGCCTGGCAGGGGCCGAGGCCGGCGCGCGTGCCGAGCTTGACGGCGCGGGCCGACGCCCCCGCCGGGTCGCGGGCCGCGTCGAGCAGGTCGCCGTACCGGGCGTCCTCGCAGCGGCAGACGACCGTGCCGGGCCGCAGCCAGCCCCGCCAGGCCGCGCCGATCGGGTGCGCGGCGGCGAGGCGCGCGGCGAACGCGCGGCCCCGGTCGCGGCGGCGGCGCGCTGACACCGCGATGGGGGAGTCGGGGGCACCGCCGCCTGCGGCCCAGCCCGCGATCAGCCCCTCGGTGCGGGCGGCCTGGGCACCGGCGATGCCGGTGATCTCCCCGGCGGCGTACACGCCTGGCACGGTGGTGTGCTGGTCGCCGTCCACCTCGACGGACGCGCCGCTGCCGCGCAGCCGGCAGCCCGCCGCGACGGGGAGTTCGAGCTGCGGGCTGAACCCGTGGGTGACGCACAGCGCGTCCACCGCGACGGCCTTCTCGGTGCCGGGGACCACCGACCAGTCGGGACGCAGCCGCGCGGTGACCGCCTCCTCCACCCGCCCGTCGCCCCTCGCCTCGATCACGGCGCGGCCCGTCCGGTAGGGGACGCGGTGCCGGGCGAGCAGCGCGGCGTACCCGGCGAGCTCCGCCGCCTTGCCGGCCTCGGACGCCAGCTCCCGGGGGCGGCGCGTCCAGCCGCGCGCGACCGTCGCCGCCGGGTTCGCCTCCAGCACCGCCCGGACGGCCGACCCAGCCTCCAGCAGCGACGCGGCGACCGGCAGCAGGAACGGCCCGGTGCCGGCGATCAGCACGCGGTCGCCGACCACGACCCGCTCGCCCTTCGCCAGCGCCTGCGCGGCCCCGGCGGAGTGGACGCCGGGCAACTCCCACCCGGGGAACGGCAGGACGCGGTCATGGGCGCCCGGCGCGAGGACGAGCGCGTCCGGCCGCAGCACGCGGCGCTCCCGCCCCATCGCGTCGGCCTCGCCGCGCAGCACATGGACGTGCGGCGCGCCCTCCCCTTCGCGCTCCAGCGCCCAGACCGTGCTCTCCGGCCACCAGTCGCAGCGCACGTGCCCGAGCACGTGGTCGCGGAGCCGGACGAAGCCGCGCCAGCCGTGGTGCAGGCGTCCGGGGTCGGCGGCGGCGTAGGCGTCCGGGAGCATCCGGTAGTACTGGCCGCCCGGGTTGTCGGCGGCGTCGAGCAGCGTCACCCGCGCCCCGGCGCGCAGCGCGCCCGCCGCCGCCGCGAGGCCCGCCGGGCCGGCGCCGACGACCGTGACGTGCCGCGTCACCGGGCCTCCCGCCCGGCGCGGGACTGGGTCGTGACGGCGTCGCCGTCGCGGGCCCGGCGGCGGCAGGCCCGCACGTCGGGGACGCCGTTGACGGTGACCAGGCAGTCGAAGCACGCGCCGATGCCGCAGAAGACGCCGCGCGGCGTGCCCGACGGGCTCTCCCGCCAGGCCGTGCGGCCGGCCGCCATCAGCACCCCGGCGATCGTCTGGCCGGCGACGCCGGTGAGCGGCGCGCCGTCCACGGTGATGCGCAGCGGGACGTCGCGGCGCCCGGTGGCGTCGCGGTCCGCGCGCACGAGTCGCGGGGTCATCCGGGTGCTCCCTCCGGTCTGACGGCGGGCCGGTCGACGCGGAACGGCTCCGCTCCGACCTCGGGTGCGCGGCCGTGCAGCAGGTCGCGCAGGACGGCGGCGGTCCCGGCGGCGAGCCCGATGCCGGCGCCCTCGTGCCCGGTGGCGTGCCACAGCCCGGCCAGGGCCGGGTCGGCGCCGATCACCGGGAGGTGGTCGGCCACGTAGGGGCGGAACCCGCCGTAGGCGCGCATCACCGGCACGCCGGCCAGCGACGGGAACAGCCGCAGCGCCTTGCGGGCGATCACCGACAGCACGCCGGGGCGCGTCCGGTCGTCGAACCCGACCCGGCGGCGCGACGAGCCGAGCAGGATCGTCCCCGCGCGGGTGGACTCCACCACCGCCGAGGACTGCAGCTCCCCGTCGCCGCTGCCGACCGCGCCCACGTAGTCGGCGTCGTAGACCTTGTGGAAGACGGTCGGCGGCCGCGGCGCGGTGACCAGGATCTCCCCGCGGCGGGGCCGCACGTCGAGCCGGACGCCGAGCCGCGCGGCGACCTCGCCCGACCAGGGCCCGGCCGCGTTGACGAACGCGTCGGCCTCGACGGTCCCGGCGGGGGTGCGCACGCCGGTCAGCCGGCCGCCGCGCGTGACGGCGCCGAGGACCTCGCAGCCGGTGCGCAGCTCCGCGCCGAGCCGCACCGCGTGGGCGAGCAGCGCGGTGGCCGCCCCGGCGGGCTGCACCTGGGCGTCCTCGGGGTAGTGGACGGCGGCGGTCACGTCGGTGGTGAGGTGCGGTTCGGCGGCGGCGAGGGCGGCGGCGTCCAGCTCCCGCGCGTCGACGCCGGCGGCGCGCTGGGCTGCGGCGAACTCGCGCAGCGCCTCGGCGCCCGGTTCGGTGGTGGCGACGACGATGCCGCCCTTGGGGTCCCATTCCGCGCCCCCGGCGCCGGGGAGCCCGTCGAGCACCCCCGGCCACAGCCGCCGGGACAGCCGCGCCAGCTCCAGCTCGGGGCCGGGCGGCTTGTCGGACACCAGGACGTTGCCCTCGCCGTGCGCGGTGGTCGCGGCGGCGGGACGGCCGCGCTCCAGGACGGTGACCGCGCAGCCGGCCAGGGCCAGCTCGCGGGCGCAGGCGGCGCCGATCATCCCGGCGCCCAGCACCACGACCCGCATCATCACGGCTCCCATTGTTCGATAAACCGAACGATTGTGAGCGTACGTCGGCCCCGCGCGGGATGTCAACGGCCCGGCCGGGCCGGATCGTCAGGGCGCGTCGGAGCGGTGCGGCGGTTCCGCGGGCGCCGAGTGGACCCGCTGGTCGGCGTCGTACTGCAGGAGCAGGACCGAGCGGACGGGGCCGTCCAGCGCGGCGTAGGAGTGCGGGAGCCGGGCGTCGAAGCTGACGTAGTCGCCGGGGCCGAGCTCGACGTCCCGGTCGTCCACCCGAACGGCGAGCCGCCCGTCCTGGACGATCGTGTGCTCGGTGCCAACGTGGCCCAGCGAGTCCTGCCGGCGGCCGGCCCGGAAGCGCTGGTCGTACACCTCGAACAGGGCGCCGCCGGAGGCGATCCCGCGCAGCGGCCGCAGGTCGACGCCCTCGCCGCGCAGCACCTCCACGTCCGCCGCGCGGACCACGGTGAGGCCGGCGGGCTGCTGCCCGTCCAGCAGCTCGGAGACGGGGACCTCCAGCACGCGGGCCAGGCTGAACACCGTCTCGATGGTGGGGTTGCCGGCGCCCGCCTCCAGTTGCGAGAGCGTCGCCTTGCCGATCTTCGAGCGGCGGGACAGCTCGGACAGCGACAGGCCGAGCTCCAGGCGCGCGCGCCGCAGGTTGCCCGCCAGCACGTCCCGCACCGATTCCCCTGACGCGCTCACGCTCCGGCCCGCCCCTCGCTAGCGTTCGCTTTAACGAACAGCCAGTGTAGCGCCGCGACGACGGTCAGGTGCGAGTGCAATACTACATGTCACTATCCGGAGCGTCCGTCCGGAGGGAGAGCCCACCGCGATGCTGAACCTGCCGTCCCTCGGCCCGCGCAAGAGCGTCCGGGTGCAGATCGCCCACGCGCTGCGGGCCGCGATCGTCAGCGGCGAGATGCGGCCGGGCACGGTCTACTCCGCTCCCGCGATCGCCGACCGGTTCGGGGTGTCCCCGACCCCGGTCCGGGAGGCGATGATCGACCTCGCCCGCGAGGGGCTGGTCGGCGTCGTCCGCAACAAGGGGTTCCGGGTCACCGAGCTGTCGGACCGGGAACTGGACGAGATCACCGAGGTGCGGGCGCTGATCGAGGTTCCGGCCGTCGTCCGGGTCGCGGAGTCCGGCCGGGCCGCCGAGGTCCGCGCGCTGCGGCCGCTGGCCGAGGCGATCGTGCGGGCCGCGGGGGAGCGGGACGTCCTCGCCTACATCGAGGCCGACCACCGCTTCCATCTCGCGCTGCTCGGGCTCGGCGGCAACGCGCACCTCGTCCGGCTGGTGAGCGAGCTGCGGTACAGGTCGCGGCTCTACGGCGTCCCCCGGCTGGCGGAGCGCGGCGAGCTGGAGCCGTCCGCCCGCGAGCACGAGGAACTCCTCGACGCGGTGGCGGACGGCGACGCGGCGCGCACCGAGGCCCTGACGCGCCACCACCTGCGCCACATCCGCGGCATCTGGGCCGACCGCCCCGAACGCCGCTGACTCAGCGGAGTCCGCGCGACGGCGCGCCGAACTCCGGGACGATCAAGAACCTCAGCGGCAGGGGGACGGCGACGTAGACCGCCTTGCCGAAGACCGGGTCCCGGCCGGGTCCGCCGGGCGCGCCGAGCCGGGCGCGGCCGGGATGCACGCCCCAGCGCCCGCCGATCTCCGCCGTCAGCGCGCTCACCAGCGCGAGCCCGCGGCCCCGGCAGGCCTCGGACGGCTCGATGGGACCCGCCGGGAGCATGGCCGGTCCGCGCCAGGGGCCGGCGTCGAACACCGTGAACGTGACATGGGGCCGGTTCCGCCGGCCGATCCGGGCCCATAATTCGGCGCTCCACCGGTCGCCGTGCAGGACCGCGTTCGCCGCGAGCTCGGAAACGATCGTGCGAATGTCGTCCGTCACGGACGGGGAGAGTTCCAGTTCGGCGGAGAGGCGCCCGGCAATGGACCGCGCGGTGGGCGCGGCCGTCGGATCGGGCGGCAGCGGCCACGCCGGAAAGGCGCTCGCTGACCGGGCGGCCTCCGTCCCGGAGATCCGCGAGTTGTCCGTCATCATGATCGCCTTCCCTGGGCGTACCGGCCCGGCGCGGGCCGGACCGCCGGAAGGGGGAGGCGGTGAGGAGCCCCCTTCCGGCGGCGGGGAAACGGTGGTGCTCCCTTCTGCCGGAGAGGTACGGGAAGTATTGCCGCGAGCCCGGAACGGCGGGCATCAGCTGGTGCATAATTTCCGGCTATGGATCTCGATATCGGTCATCTGCGCATGGTCTGCGCGATGGCGGAGACGGGAAGCGTCACCCGGGCCGCGGCGCGGATGGGGGTGTCGCAGCCCGCCATGTCGAGCCAGCTCCGCAGGGTCGAGGAGATCGTCGGCGGGCGGCTGTTCGAGCGCAGCCGCGCGGGCCTGGAGCCGACGGCGCTGGGGCGGCAGGTCGTCGCCCGGGCGCGGACCGTGCTGGCGGAGCTGGACACCCTCTTCGGCGAACTGCCCGCGCCGGCGGAGCCGGGCACGGCCCTCGCCCTCGGCTGCGTGCACCTCGCCTGCGTCGGCAGCATCGTCGAGCGGGTCGGCGGGGAACTGCCCGGCCGGGAGGTCTCGCTGCGCATCGAGCCGTCCTCGGCGCTGCTCGGCGACGCCCTCAACCGGGGCCGCCTCGACGCCGCGCTGCTCGGGATCATGGAGGGCTTCGACGTCGCGCTGACCGCCCCGGTGGTCAGCCGCACGCTGGTGCCCCGCTACCCGATCTTCGTGGCGCTCGCCGCGGACCATCCGCTGGCCGGGCGGGACGAGATCGACCTGGTCGACCTGAAGGACGAGTCCTGGATCGGCCCGCCCGGCGCCGACGACGGCTCGCTGGCGTCGCTGCGCGCCTCCTGCCGCGCCGCCGGCTTCGAGCCCGTCGTGCGCTACGAGGCGCCGAGCGGCGCCGCCTGCCCGCTGGTCGCGGCCGGGCACGGGGTGCGGCTGGTGGATCCGTCGTGGCCGCCGCAGCCCGGCACGGTGGTCCGGCCGCTGGCGGGGGAGCCGCAGGTCGCCAAGCTGATCGTCGCCTGGCGCCGGGACCGGCTGAACGACGCGGACGCCGCGGCCCTCTACCGGGGCCTCGCCGCCGCCTTCGTCGAGCACGCGGACCGCCATCCGGCGTTCGGCGCCTGGTGGCACGCCCATCCGCACGTCCACCCGCTGCTGTGAGCGCGGCGCCTGCGCTGCGGCTTCGCCCGCGTGGAACGGTATTCTGATCGCGGGTGAGGAGGAGGCATATGGATACGGTGGCCGACGCCGTGGGCGGACTTCCGGACCTCGGCGGCCACACCAGCCTCCGCGGACAGGTGGCCGAGGCGCTGCGCCACGCGCTCGCCAGCGGCACGCTGCGGTCGGGCGTCGTCTACTCCGCCCCCACACTGGCCGAGGAGTTCGGCATCTCCGCCACGCCCGTCCGCGAAGCCATGATCGACCTCGTCCGGGACGGGCTGTTCGAGGCGGTGCGCAACCGCGGCTTCCGGGTGGTCCCGCTGTCCGACCGCGACCTCGCCGAGCTGACCGAGCTCCGGGAGATGGTCGAGGTTCCCGCGGTCGTGCGGCTGGCCGGGGCCGTGCCCGCGGAGGCCCGCGCGCGGCTGCGCTCCCTCGCCGAGGAGGGCGCGGAGGCGGCGGCGCACGGCGACGCCCTCCGGTTCCTGGACGCCGACCGCCGGTTCCACACCGAGCTGCTCGAACTCACCGGCAACCGGACCCTCGTCCGGACGGTCCTCGACCTGCGCGACCGGTCCCGCATGCACGGGCTCGTCAAGCCCGCGGCGGCGGCCGAGCTGGCGGCGTCGGCCGACGAGCACCTCCGGCTGCTGGACGCCCTGGTCGCCGGCGACGCCGAGCGCGCCGGCGGCATCATGACCCGCCACCTCGACCACGTCCGGAACGCGGACGCCTGACCCCACCCGCCTGAGCTCGTCCTCCGGGGAACCGGACGCACCGGCCCTTGGCAAGGACCATTTTACATTTTACAGTGCAATTTCACATTGCACAGCGGACGCCACGGCACCGGGCCGTGGCACTCCCCCCGGTCCGCGAAGGAGGAACCCCGGATGGTCCGCCACAAGCGCAGCCGCGCCGCCCTGGCCCTGGCCCTGGCCGCCGCGCTGTCCGCGACCGCGCTCACCGCACCGGCCCGCGCCGGTGCGGCGGGCGACCGCGGCGCGCCCCCCGCCCCGTCCCCCCGTACCGGCACCCAGGTACAGACCCAGAAGGAGGCCGAGCAGGCACTCGTCACACAGATCACGAAGGACCACGGCGTCTCCGCCGCGGAGGCGCGGCGCCGCGCCGACCGGCAACCCGCCCAGCTCAGGCTCGCGGCCGAGATCCGCGCGGACCTCGGCGCCGCCTACGGCGGAGCCTGGATCGACCAGGCGCACGGCGGCCGGCTCACCGTCGGCGTGACCGCCGGATCGGCGGCGCCCAAGGCGCGCGGCGCCGCCAGGGCGTCCGGCATGGGCGACACCGCCACGACCACCGTCCGGTACGGCTTCGACCACCTCCAGAAGGTGTCGGACGCGCTGGCCGAGCGGATCGCCAAGGCCAACGAGGGCGCCCGGAACGGCCTCCAGAGCGGCATCGTCACGTCCCGCAACGCGGTGAAGCTCGGCGGCGTGCGCGGCGCCGCGCTCACCCGCGCCCAGAAGGACGTGCTGAGCTGGGCGAAGCGCGAGTTCGGCGCGGCCGTGGAGGTCTCCGCGTACGCGCACCGGTCGGTGCCGCGCTACTGCTACGACGACTACGCGTGCGACCCGCCGCTGCGCTCCGGGCTGGCGATCTTCACCGGCGGGGCGCGGTGCACCAGCGCGTTCACGGCGTACTCGGGCGGCAGGTACTACATGCTCACCGCCGGCCACTGCGCCGAGCTCGGTTACTGGTGGGACGTGTCCACCTACAGCTACGGCTACCAGAACGTCGGGGGCGTCGCCGACTACACGTTCGGCTGGTACGGCGATTCCGCGATCGTGTCGGTCGGCGACCCCGGCTGGTGGCAGCCGCGCGGCTGGGTGCTGTACGAGACGCCCGTCCGCGGCAGCGAGGCCGACTACGTCGGCGGATACGTCTGCAAGCAGGGCTCGACGACCGGCTACACCTGCGGGACGGTCACCGAGATCGACGCCACCGTCTCCTACCCGAACCGGACGCTCTCCGGCATGACCTGGAGCACGGCGTGCGACGGTCCGGGCGACAGCGGCAGCGGCGTGTTCTACGGCAACTACGCCCACGGCATCCTGAGCGGCGGGCCGAACTCCGGGTGCGGCATGATCCACGAACCGATCGGCCGGGCCCTGTCCACCTGGGGCGTGTCGCTGCTCAGCGGCTGACATCGCCCGGGACACGGGGCCGTGCCGCACCCGGTGGCGGGTGCGGCACGGCCCCTCCGGCGTGCTCTCAACCCGCGAGGGACTGCATCCAGAGCTCGATCTCCTCGGGATGGCGCGGCAGCTCGGCGGACATCAGCCGCGCGCCGGTCTCGGTGACGACGACGTCGTCCTCGATGCGGACGCCGATGCCGCGCAGCTCCGGGGGCAGGGTCAGGTCGTCCGGCTGCAGGTAGAGGCCCGGTTCGACGGTGAGGACGTGGCCGGGGCGCAACTCCGCGTCGAGGTACTGGGACGCGCGCGCGGCCGCGCAGTCGTGCACGTCCATGCCGAGCATGTGCCCGCTGCTGCACAGCGTGTAGCGGCGGTAGACGCCCGACTCGGGGTCGAGCGCCTCCTCGGCGCTGCGCAGCACGCCCCACTCCTGGAGGCCCTCGGCGATGACGCGCATCGCGGCCAGGTGGAAGTCGCGGAAGCGGGCGCCCGGGCGCACCGCCGCGAGGCCCGCCTCCTGCGCGAGGTAGACGAGGTCGTAGACTTGCCGCTGGCGCGGGGTGAACCAGCCGCTGACCGGGATCGTGCGGGTGACGTCGGCGGTGTAGAGGGTGTCGGTCTCCACGCCGGCGTCGAGCAGGAGCATCTCCCCGAGCCGCAGCGTGCCGTCGTTGCGGGTCCAGTGCAGGACGCACGCGTGCGCCCCGGACGCGGCGATCGTCTCGTAGCCGACGCCGTTGCCCTCCATCCGCGCGACGCGTTCGAACGTCCCCTCGACCCAGCGCTCGCCGCGCGGCATCCCGGTCGCGCGGGGGAGCGCGGCGGCGACGGCGGTGAAGGCCGTCACGGTGTGGTCGACGGCGGCCTGGAGCTGCGCGATCTCCCATTCGTCCTTGATGAGGCGGAGTTCGGCGGCGGCCGCGGCGAACTCGCGGTCGCGTTCGGCGTCCCGGACCGGGACCGCCGCGTCGACCGCCGGGTCCACGCCCCGGATCACGCGGGCGGGGCGCGGCCCGCGGAGCGCGCCGGCGAGGTCGTCCAGCGGCGCGCAGGCGAGGCCGAGCCGCTCCTCGGTCTCGGCGAGGGCGGCGCGGCGGCCGACCCAGAACTCCCCGTGCCGGCGGTCCCGGTAGAAGCCGCCGTCGCCGCGCGGCGACCGGGGCCGGTGGTAGAGGACGGCGTCGTGCCCGGCGGCGGTCGGCTCCAGCACCAGGACGGCGCCGGTCCCGGTGTCCGCCGCGGTGTCGCCGGACAGGTGCGCGTAGGCGGTGTGGGGGCGGTAGCGGTGGTCGCAGTCGTTGCTGCGGACCTTCGGCGGCCCGGCGGGCAGGACGAGGCGCTCGCCCGGGAAGCGGGCCGAGAGGGCGGCGCGCCGCTTCTCCGCGTAGGCCGCGACCGGCAGCCGCTCGGCGGGCGGCGTGTCGGGCGCGGCCCAGCCGGTGGTCATGAAGGAGGCGAGCGCCGCGGAGACGGGCAGGTCATGGCTGCCCGTGGCGAACCGGTCGGCGGATGGGGCCGCGGATCGACCCGGCGGGTCGGCGGCGGGTCGGTCGGTGGGGCGGTCGTCCATGGCGGCCATGTCCTCCGTGTGCTGTCCCGGATGTGGAGATTCGATAACGGGCCTTGTAGTGCAATTGCACTGTACTATTTTATATGGCACTCCGCCCGACGATGCACGGAGATGCCATGAGACGTCCGGTAAGGACCTGTTTCGCCCTCGCCCTCTCGCTGGCCGTCGCCGGCGGCGCGTCCGCCGCCTGCGGCTCGGGCGGCGACGGGGCCGCGCCCAAGGCCGGCGGCACCCTCACCGTCCTGTTCAACGAGGACTTCGCCCACCTCGACCCGCAGCGCAACTACGTGATGTTCGCGATGGACTTCGGCACCCGGCTGCTCTACCGGACGCTGACGACCTACGCCGCGAAGCCCGGCCAGGCGGGCACCGAGGTCGTCCCCGATCTCGCGACCGGCACCGGCACCACGTCCGACCACGGCAGGACCTGGACGTTCCACCTCAAGCCCGGCCTGAAGTTCGAGGACGGCTCGCCCATCACGAGCGCCGACGTCAAGTACGGCGTGGAGCGTTCCTTCGCCCCCGACCTCCCGGAGGGGCCCGGCTACGCCAGGACGATGCTCGCGGGCGGCGACCGCTACAAGGGCCCCTACCAGGACGAGAACGGCCTCGCCTCCATCAAGGCCCCGGACGCGCAGACCATCGTGTTCCAGCTCAAGGAACCGTCCATGGACTGGCCGAAGATCACGACGCTGCCGACGTTCGCGCCCGTCCCGAAGGCCGAGGACACCGGCGTCAACTTCGACAGGCGGCCGTTCTCGTCCGGCCCCTACAAGGTGGAGTCCTACGACCGGGGCAAGAGGCTGGCGCTGGTCAGGAACCCGCACTGGAGCAAGGCGACCGACGGCGTCCGGCAGGCCAACCCCGACCGGATCGTCGTCGAGGAGGGCATCGCGCAGCCCACCATCGACCAGCGGCTGATCGCCGACCAGGGCGGGGACCAGCGGGCCGTCACCCTCTACAGCGTCGCCCCGGCCAGCATGCCCCGCGTCCTGACCCGCCCGGACGTCAAGAAGCGGTTCGTCAGCGCGACCAGCCTGTGCACGCGGTTCCTCGCGATGAACACCTCCAAGCCCCCGTTCGACGACCCGAAGGTGCGGCAGGCGATGCAGTTCGCCGTCGACAAGGAGGCGTACCGCACCGCGCACGGCGGCAGCGGCGTCGGCGAACTCGCCGGCTCCTACCTCCCGCCCGCCATGACCGGCGGGCGGGCCCAGGACGTCTACAAGGCCCCGCCCACCGGCGACCCCGCCAAGGCACGGGAGCTGCTCGCCGCCGCCGGCAAGAGCGCGGGCCTGTCGATCCGCCTGACCACGACCAGCACCGAGCAGGGCAAGGCCGAGGCGGAGGCCGTCCAGCAGGCGCTCGCGCGGGCGGGCGTGAAGGTCCAGATCAACTCCGTCGCGAAGAGCGTCTACTACGACGCCATCGGCGACATCGAGAAGGAGGACGAGCTGGTCTTCTACGGCTGGTGCGCCGACTACCCGTCCGCCGGCTCGTTCATCCCGCCGATCTTCGACGGCCGCACCATCGCGCCGAAGGGCAACACCGTCGTCTCCCAGCTCGACGACGAGGGGGTCAACGCGAAGATCGACGCGGCCGTGGCGGCGAACGACCCCGCCCGGTGGCAGGCGCTCGACCGCGACCTGATGGGCCTGTCGCCGATGGTCCCGCTGATCCACGACAAGCTGCCGCTGCTGCACGGCTCCAAGGTCACCGGCGCGTTCGGCCACCCCATCTGGGAGGGCGAGCTCGACTTCGCCGTCCTCGGGGTGAAGTAGTGGCCGTCCCGTCGCTCACCGAGGCGGCGGGCGGCGCGCCGGCGCCCGCCGGCCGGTCGCCCTGGCGGCTGGCCGGCGGGCGGCTGCGCCGCGACCCCGCCGCCCTCGCCGGCCTCGCGATCATCGCGCTGTTCGTGCTGATGGCCGTCGCCGCCCCGCTGCTCACCGCGCTGAACGGGCACGGCCCGAACGAGTTCCACCCGGAGAAGATCGACAAGGCGCTCGCCGGGGCGCCCAAGGGCGCGTTCGGCGGCATCGACGGCGACTTCTGGCTGGGCGTCGAGCCCGGCACCGGACGCGACGTGTTCAGCCGGACGGTCTACGGCGCCCGCGTCTCGCTGCTGATCTCCGTCGCGGCGACCTGCGTCTCCACCGTCGCCGGCACCGTCCTCGGGCTCGCCGCGGGCTTCGCCGGCGGCCGGGTCGACGCGCTGATCAGCCGCGCCATGGACCTCGTGCTGTCCTTCCCCCACCTCATCTTCATGATCGCCCTGGTGTCGGTGCTGCCGGAGGCGAACCGGATGCTGGAGCTGGTGGTCGTCATGGGCTTCTTCGGCTGGCCCTACATCGGGCGGATCGTGCGCGGGCAGGCGCTCTCGCTGCGCCACCGGGAGTTCGTGGACGCCGCGCGCGCCACCGGCATGCCGCGCACCCGGATCGTGTTCCGCGAGGTGCTGCCGAACCTGCTGGCGCCGGTGCTCGTCTACGCCACGCTCACCATCCCGATCAACATCGGCACCGAGGCGGCGCTGTCGTTCCTCGGCATCGGCGTCCGGCCGCCGGACGCGTCCTGGGGGCAGATGATGGCCAAGGCGATCGACTGGTACCAGGTCGACCCGACGTTCTTCGTGGTGCCCGGCGTGTGCCTGCTGCTGACCGTGCTCGCGTTCACGCTGCTCGGCGACGCGTTCCGGGACGCCCTCGACCCGCGCGGGGCCGACCGGTGATCCGCTACCTCGCGCTGCGGCTGGCCGGCGTCGCGGGCGTGCTGCTCGTCATCTGCGCGGTCACCTTCACGATCTTCTACGTGTTCCCCGCCGACCCGGCGCTGCAGGCGTGCGGGAAGTCGTGCACGCCGGAGCGGCTCGCGATGCTGCACCACCAGATGGGCCTGGACCGGCCGCTGTGGCGCCAGTTCACCGACTACCTCGCCGGGATCTTCGCCGGCCGCACCTACGGGTCGGGGCCCCTGGCCGTCCAGTGCCACTTCCCGTGCCTCGGGTTCTCCTACCAGAACAACATGCCGGTCTGGGACCTGATGATGCAGCGGCTCCCCACGACCCTGTCGATCGGGGTCGGCGCCGCCGTCCTGTGGCTCGCGGGCGGCGTCGGCGTCGGCGTCGTGTCCGCGCTGCGCAAGGACACCCTGCTGGACCGGACGCTGATGGTCGGCATGCTCACCGCCGCGTCCCTGCCCATCTACTTCACGGCGATGGCGCTGACCGTCCTGGTCGTCCAGCTCGGCGGCCTGCTGCCCTACTCCAGCTACGTGCCGATCGCGGACGACCCCGTCGGCTGGGCGCGGAACCTCGTCCTGCCCTGGGCGGCGCTGGCGCTGCTGTACGCGGCCATGTACGCGCGGATGTCGCGGGCGTCGATGGTGGAGACGATGGCCGAGCCCTACATCCGGACGGCGCGCGCCAAGGGCCTGCCCGAGCGGACCGTCGTCGCCAAGCACGGTCTGCGGGCCGGGCTCACCCCCGTCCTCACCGTGTTCGGCATGGACCTCGGCGCGCTGCTCGGCGGCGCCGTGATCACCGAGAGCGTGTTCGGGCTGCCCGGCGTCGGCCGGCTCACCATCGACGCGATCGACAAGTCCGACCAGCCGGTCGTGATGGGGGTCGCGCTGCTGGCCGCGTTCTTCATCACCTTCGCCAACCTCGCGGTCGACCTGCTCTACGCCGCGATCGACCCCCAGGTGAGGTACGCATGACGCCGCTGACCGTCCGGGACCTCGTCGTCGAGTTCCCGACCCCGCGGGGGCCGGTGCGCGCGGTGGACGGGCTGTCGTTCACCGTCGGCGCGGGCCGCACCCTCGGCATCGTCGGCGAGTCCGGCTCCGGCAAGTCCGTGACCAGCCTCGCCGTCATGGGGCTGCACGACCGGGCCCGGGTGACCGGGTCGATCGACGTCGCCGGCACCGAGGTCGTCGGCGCCGGCCGGGAGCGGATCCGCGCGCTGCGCGGCCGCCGGATCGCGATGATCTTCCAGGACCCGCTGACCTCGCTGCACCCGCACTACCGGGTCGGCGAGCAGATCGCCGAGGCGCGCCGGCTGCACTTCGGCGAGTCCCGCCGCGCGGCGCACGCGCACGCCGTCCGGCTGCTCGGCGACGTCGGCATCCCCGACCCGGGCGAGCGCGCCCGCGACCACCCGCACCAGTTCTCCGGCGGCATGCGCCAGCGCGTCATGATCGCGATGGCGCTGGCCTGCGAGCCGGAGCTGCTGATCGCCGACGAGCCGACGACCGCGCTGGACGTGACCGTCCAGGCGCAGATCCTGGAGCTGATCGCGCGGATCCAGCGCGACCGCGGCCTCGCCGTCCTGATGATCACCCACGATCTCGGGGTGGTCGCGCGGGTCGCCGACGACGTCCTGGTCATGTACGCGGGACGGGCCGTGGAGCGCGCGGCGGCCGGTGCGCTGTTCGCCGCGCCCCGGCACCCCTACACCCGCGGCCTGCTCGGCTCGCTGCCCCGGCTGACCGGGCCGCCCGGCGAGCTGGTCCCGATCCCGGGCGCCCCGCCGTCGCCGTCGCGTCCCCCGGCGGGGTGCCCGTTCGAGCCGCGGTGCCCGGAGCGGATCGCGGTGTGCGCGACCGACCGGCCGCCGCTGCGGGGCGCGCCGCACCCGGCGGCCTGCCATCTGCTGACGGCCGGTGGGGAGGTGGCGGGATGACCCCGCTGCTCAGCCTGGACGGGCTGACGAAGACGTTCCGCACCCGGCACGGCGCCGTCCGCGCGGTGGACGGCCTCGACCTGGAGGTGCGCGCCGGGGAGGCGCTCGGGCTGGTCGGCGAGTCTGGCTGCGGCAAGTCCACGACCGGGCGGATGCTCGTCCGGCTGCTGGACCCGACCGCCGGGCGGATCACCTTCGACGGGCGCGACATCACCGGGCTGTCGCAGCGGCGGATGCGCCCGCTGCGCCGCGACCTCCAGATCATCTTCCAGGACCCGTTCGCGTCGCTGAACCCCCGGCACACGGTCGGCTCCATCGTGGCGGCGCCGCTGCGCGCGCAGGGCGAGGCCGACCCCGTCCCGCGGGTGCGGGAGATGCTGGAGTTCGTCGGCCTCGGCGCCGAGCACGCCGACCGGTACCCGCACGAGTTCTCCGGCGGGCAGGCGCAGCGGATCGGGATCGCGCGGGCGCTGGTCACCGGCCCTCGCCTCGTTGTCGCGGACGAGCCGGTGTCGGCGCTGGACGTGTCGATCCAGGCCCAGATCGTCAACCTGCTGGCCGGGCTGCGGCGGCGCCTCGGCCTGGCGTACGTGTTCATCGCGCACGACCTCGCCGTGGTGCGGCACGTGTGCGACCGGGTCGCCGTGATGTACCTGTATCTTATACACATCT
>NZ_VCKZ01000407.1 GCF_005889745.1 Actinomadura geliboluensis | reverse complement strand
TCCCGCACCTGCGCGCCCGTGGCGGCGTCGGTCGCGGTGAGCGCGGCGAGCCCGGGCGGGAGGGCGGCGCGCAGCGCGGCGGACGCGCCGGGCCCGGACGTGGCGACGAGCACCCGGTGGCCGCGCGCCAGCATCCCGGCGAGCAGGTCGGGGACGGTCTCCGGCGCCCGCTCCGCGATGTGCATGACCTGCGGTTTTCGGCCCGGTGACACCAGCCGGGCCAGCCCGTCCGGGACGCGCCGCGGCAGCAGGGCGAGCAGCCGGGCGTGGTGGTCGGCGACGGCGCCGCGGCCCGGCGGCCGGACGACCAGCGCGGGCGCGAGCCGGATGCGCGGGGCGGGCGGCCCGGCATCGGTGCCGGGCGCCCAGTCCTCCCGGTACTCGGCGGGGCCGGTCAGCGCGGTCTGGGACCACTTGCGCAGGACGTCCCCGACCGACGGGTTCAGCCCGAAGCCCTGGCCGTTCTGGACGGCGTCCGCGATCCAGCCGGCGGGCCGGAACCCGGGATGCCCGGCGAGCAGTTCCCGGTCGCGCAGGGTCGTGTGCCCGGTGAGGACGACGTCGACGCGTTCGGTGCGCTCGTCGACGACGATGCGGACGGGCGTGCTCAGCAGGTGGTCGTGGACGGCGGGCCGCCATGACAGCAGGCCGGTCGCGAGCACGACCTCCTGCCCGGCCAGCTCCCGCAGGACCCGGTACCAGTTGCGGAGCGCCAGCCAGCCGTCGAACTCCTCCAGCACGACGGGCGGCGTGAGCGGGATGACGGGGACGCTGAACAGGACGTCGCCGGGCCCGGCGTCCGCCTCCACGTAGACGTCGCCGGGCAGGTCGGCCAGCCACTCGACGTGGTCGTGGCCGGCGAGGTCGCGGGACGGGCGCCGCCGGGCCCGCGCCAGGTCGCGCAGGAAGCCCAGCAGCCGGGCCGCGTACTCCGCCTCGCGCGCGGCGGCGGCCTCCTCAGGCACCTGGCTCCTCCCCTTCCCACGGAGGGACGGGCCCCTTCCCGCGTTCCCCGCCCGGGCGACCGGGCGGTGGAAGGGGTCCGATGGTGGTGCCCCGATCTAACACCCATGGGCGGGCCTGGTCGAGCGCTATCGATGATCTTGAGCTAGCGGGCACCCGCCATGTGCCGGTCCTCGTCCGGCATCATCACCCACAGGACCAGGTAGACCACGAACTGCGGGCCCGGCAGCAGGCACGACAGCACGAAGAGCAGGCGGACCATCCCGGGCGTCATGCCGAACCGGCGCGCGAGCCCGGCGCAGACGCCCGCGATCATCCGGCCGTTGCGCGGGCGGTAGAGACCGTTCATGGGTTCTTCTCTCCCCGATTCGTCGAGCGGTGAACACGGCCGCGCGTTCCTCGCGGCCACGTCACCCACGCTACGAACCGGGCAGGGCGTCCCACATCGGCCGCAGGGCCCGTTCCGGCGCCATACTCGGGGATTAGGGGACATCCCCTAAGGGCCCGGCCGGACGTGCCGCGGGGCTACGGGGCGTTGTACTCGGCGACGAGTTTCGGCAGGCCGACCAGGTCGTCCAGGACGAACAGGCAGTCGCGGAGCGCCGCGTCGTCCTCCTGGATGTGCCCCCACGGGCCGCGCCGCAGGAACGCCGCCCGCATCCCGAACTCCAGGGCGGGACGGACGTCGTTGTCGATGCGGTCGCCCACGTACAGGACGCGGTCGGGGAGCACGTCGGCGAGCTGGGCGCAGCGTTCGAAGAACTCGGGGGACGGCTTGCTGACGCCCCACACGTCCGAGATGCCGACGACGTCCGCGTCCAGGCCGATCGCCGCCATGTGCGCCGCCGCCTCGACCGGCTGGTTGCCGGCGATGCCGACGTAGAGGCCCTGGTCGCGGAGCCCGGACAGGCAGGCCCGCGCGTCCGGGTACAGGTCGTCCGGCCCGAACCCGTTCGGGACGCCCGCCTCGGCGCGGCGGCGCTCCTCCTCCGCCAGGTCGAAGCCCGGCCGGAAGTACTCCAGGAGGTCCATGTGGCTGCCGCCCGTGGCGAGCAGCGCGCCCAGCTTGGCGAGGAACGTGTGCCTGGGGACGCCGAACCAGTCGGCCCAGCGCCCGTAGATCTCCCCCTCGTTGATGAGGGTCTCGCCTATGTCGAAGAACACCGCCTGGATCAGCGGTGGTGCGGTTCGGAGGTCGCGCGCCGGGGCGGGGTCGGGGGGCTGGGGGGAACCGGTCATTTGGCAGCCAGATCCACCGTCGTGCCCGGGGCGAGGCGGCGGAACTCCTTGTCCTGTTCCTTGCCCGCGTTGGTGACGGCGGTCTCCATCACCTTGAGGCCGATGTCGTTCAGCAGTCCGTCGTGGATGACGAAGGCGCGCTCGGGACGGACCGCCCGGGTGTACTCGAACAGCTCCGGGACCTTCATCCAGGGCGCGTTGCCGGGCAGGCACAGCGTCGGGACGGGCTCGGACGGGACGGTCAGCGCGTCGCCCGGGTGGAACACCTCGCCGTTCACCAGGAAGCCGACGTTCGGGATGGGCGGCACGTCCGGGTGCAGGATCTCGTGCTCCTCGCCGTAGACGTGGACGTCGAAACCGGCGATCGTGACGGCGTCGCCGTGGCCCACCTGGTGGACGCGCCCGCCCAGGTCGGCGAGGTTCTCCGCGACGACGCGGGACGTCCAGACCTCCAGCTCGGGCCGCTTCGCCATCGCGGCGCGCAGCGCGTCGGCGTCGAAGTGGTCGAAGTGCTCATGGGTGATCAGCACGGCGTCGGCGGCGGCGAGCGCGCCGGCCGCCCCGTCGCTGAAGGCGCCGGGGTCGATGACGATCGTGCGGTCGTCGTCGGTGATCTGGACGCAGGCGTGCCCGAGCTTCGTCAACTGCATCAGGCCATGTTTTCACGCCGGGGCGGCCGCACCCATTGACCGCCCCCCGGCTCGTTGATAGAACACGTTCTACTTTTGGTGCGGCGCAAGGAGGCGGCATGCCCGTTCCCGACCAACGCGATCCCGAGATCACCCGACGCGCGCTGGGGGGCTGGCTGGCCGGGCGGCTGCCCGGCGCCGCGATCCCCGCCGTGGAGACCCCGCAGACCAGCGGGTTCTCCAACGAGACCCTGCTGTTCGAGGCGGAGTGGACGGACGGCGGCCAGACCCGCCGCGAGCCGCTCGTCGCGCGGGTCGCCCCCGCGAAGTACCAGGTCTTCCCCGAGCCCCGGTTCGCCGAGGAGTACCGGCTGATGCGGATCCTGGACGAGCGCACCGCCGTCCCGGTGCCGCCGATCCGCTGGTACGAGCCGTCCCCGGACGTGCTGGGCGCCCCGTTCTTCGTGATGGGACGGGTCGACGGCCGCGTCCCCACCGACATGCCGCCGTACCACATGGACGGCTGGGTGACCGAGGCCGCGCCGGAGGAGCGGGCCGCGATGTGGTGGTCCACGCTGGAGATCCTCGCCGTCCTGCACCGGCTGGACGTCCGGGAGCTGGGGCTCGGCTTCCTCGACCAGCCCAAGTGGGGCAGGCCCGGCCTCGACCAGCGGCTCAACTACTACGAGCACTACCTGCACTGGGCCTACCAGGGGCCGCAGGAGACGGCGCTCAAGGCGCTGGAGTGGCTGAAGGCGAACCGCCCCGAGGAACCGGACGAGCCGGTCGCGCTGTGGGGCGACGCCCGCATCGGCAACGTGATCTTCCAGGAGGGCGCGCCGGCCGCCGTCCTGGACTGGGAGACCGCCGCGCTCGGCGCGCCCGAGGAGGACCTCGCCTGGTTCATGTTCCTCGACCGGCACCACAGCGAGGGCGTCGGCGCCGCCCGGCTGGACGGCTTCCCCTCCTACGCCGAGACCGTCGCCCGGTACGAGGAGCTGCTCGGCCGCCCGATGCGGCACATGGCGTACTACGAGATCCTGTCCGGCTTCAAGTTCTCCGTGATCATGGCGCGGATCGGGCAGGCGATGATCGACTTCGGCTGGATCGACCAGACCGCCGACTTCCCCCACAACAACAACTGCACGCAGCTGCTCGCCCGCATCCTCGGAGGGGACCAGTGACGCTGTCGCCGCTCGACGACTACCCGATCCACCAGGCGCCCGAGGTGATGCGGCACGTCACCACGTCCGACCGCAACTTCTACGACCGGTACTACTTCAACGTCCACCCCTGCTCGGACGAGCTGATGCTGATCATCGGGGTCGGGCAGTACCCGAACCTCGGGGTGATGGACGCGTTCGCCGTCGTGCGGCGCGGCCCGATCCACAAGGTGGTCCGGGCGTCCCGCGAGCTGGGGAACGACCGCATGGACACCACGGTCGGACCGTTCCGCGTCGAGGTCATCGAGGGGCTGAAGCGGCTCAGGGTCGTCCTGGACGAGAACGAGCACGGCCTGGCGTTCGACCTGACCTGGGAGGGGTCGATCCCCGCCACCCTGGAGCCGCCGCACTACCTGCGCTGGCAGGAGCGCGTCATGTTCGACTCGCGGCGCCTCGCCCAGACCGGACGCTGGACGGGCACCATCACGGTCGACGGCGAGACCATCGACGTCACGCCCGACCACTGGTGGGGCTCGCGGGACCGGTCCTGGGGCATCCGCCCCGTGGGCGAGGCGGAGCCGCCCGGCATCCAGGTAAAGAACGCCGGCACGTTCTACTGGCTGTACACGCCGATCCAGTTCGAGGACCACTCGATCCTCTGCATCGTGCAGGAGGACGAGAAGGGCCGCCGCGTCCTGGAAGAGGCCACCCGCGTCTGGCCCGACCGTGAGGCGGAGTATCTCGGACGTCCCGAATACCGTCCCGAGTACGCCGAGGGCACGCGCGACGTGGTCACCGCCACGCTCCGCTTCGCACCGCCCGGCGGCGAGCCGTTCGAGGTGAGGGCCACGCCGATCCTGCCCGTCCACATGATGGTCGGCACCGGCTACGGGCTGGAGCCCGGCTGGAAGCACGGCATGTACCAGGGGCCCGACCTCAAGGTGGAGGGCGTCACCCACGACGTCCGCAAGCCGGACGACGCCGCCCGCATGTGGGGCATGGTCGACGCGGTCGGCCGGTACGAGTACCTGGACGGCGCGCAGCCGACCGACGCCGTCACCGGCTACGGCCTGTACGAATACTGGGCGCTCGGCCCGCACCCGTCCTTCCCCGAGTAGTGGATCTGGGAGACTGGCGAGCGTGACGACCCCGTCTTCGCCCGACTCCCCCGACGCGGAACGGCCGTCCCGGGAAGACTTGGACGGGTCTCCTCTGGGGGGACGACCCCCCAGACCCCCCGAGGAGAGCCGCCGGTCCAGCTCCTTCCGCTCCGCTGGCGCTCCACTCCAGGATCTGGACCGGCAAGTGCGCGACCGTTACGGCACATGGCGCGACCAGCCGCGCGGGTTGGCCTGCGCGGTGATCGCCGCGTTCATGATCCTCACCACGGTGGCGTTCGTGTTCGCCGTGGTGGCCGTCGTCGCGGCCATGCGCTGAACGCATGAGAGCCGGAGCCGCCCGCGGCGGCCCCGGCCCTCGCACGTCGTTCGGGCGGAGTCAGGTAGGGGTGCCCTCGGTTCCCTCCGCGATGGTGAACGCCACGTCCCCCTGCGGGTCGACCTGGGCGTCGAGGGTCTTGTCGTCGAGCATCTCGGCGACGGTGGGCTCCAGGTACACCTTGGCGCCCTCCTCCTCGACGACCTGGTCGCCGGCCTCGGGCGCGGGGGCGACCGAGAGCCGCAGCGCGTCCGAGCCGTCGAGCCCGGACTCGATGCGGATGCCGGTCTCCGGCGGAAGCTCCGGGTTCGCGGTCACTGTACGAATGACCTGGACGGCACCGCTGGTCAGCGTGAGCACGATCAGCTCCTCACGTCTCTGGCTGTCTGTCGGATCTGCCCCACCCTCCCCAGTGAAGGGTGGGGGCAAACATCGAGACGTGATCAGGAGGTGTCAGTCCGCGTTCGGCGCGAGCGCCCGCACGGCCTCCACCGGGGAGAGCCCGCCGCCCGGGACGACCGCCAGAACCGGCGTGGTCAGGCCGCTGTCCACGTACTCGCGGACGCGGGCGCGGCACGCCTCGGGCGACCCGTGCACGATCAGGTCGTCGACGACCTCGTCCGGGATGACCTCCAGCGCCTTCTTCCGGTCGCCGGCCGCCCACGCCTCGTTCATCGGCCGCAGCGCCTCGCCCCGGCCGAGCCACTCGTGGAACGCCCGGTACACGGGGACCGTCATGTACGCGGCGATCATCCAGCGGCCGATCGCGCGCGCCTCCTCGGCATTGTCGGTCGGGCACACGAACAGCCGCGCGATCAGCTCGGGCTCGTCGCCCAGCACGCCGCGCACCGTCGGGACGTCCTTCGGCGCGAGCCAGTTGGTGATCGCCCCGTCGGCCTCCCGGGCGGCGAGCCGCAGCATGCCGGGGCGCAGCGCCGCGAGGACGATCGGCGGCGGCGTCGCCGGGACGTTGTCCAGCTTGAAGCCCTTGACGGCGAAGGTGTCGTACTCCTCCTTCACCTTCTCCCCGGCGAGGGCCTTGCGCAGGAAGCGCAGCGTGTCGCGGACGCGCTTGTACGGCTCGTCGAACGCGATCCCGTTCCAGCGCTGGACGATCGTGTCGGACGAGGTGCCGATGCCGAGCACGAACCGTCCGGGCGCGAGGTCGGCGAGGGTGGCGGCGTGCTGGGCCAGCAGCGCCGGCCCGCGCGTGTAGACCGGGACGATCGCGGGGCCGAGGCGCAGCTCGGGGCCCCACTGGGAGGCGAGCGCCAGCGGGGTGAACGCGTCGGTGCCGTTGGTCTCGGCGGACCAGGCGTCGGTGTAGCCGAGCCCGGACAGCTCGGCGACGAGCTCGCGGTGCTCGGCCAGCGGGAGCCCGGTGAGCGGAATGGTCAGTCCCCAGCGTGACATGCGTGCCTCCTAGGCGATCGACGCGCGGATGGTGGCGCCGCCGTCCACGACGAGGGTCTGCCCGGTCATCCAGGACGAGGCGTCGCCCGCGAGGAACACGGCCGCGTTGGCGATGTCCTCGGGCTCCCCGAGCCGCTGCAGCGGCATGTGCTTGCTGATCTCCGCCTCGTTCGGCTCCCAGAGCGCACGGGCGAGATGGGTCTTGACCAGGCCGGGGGCGATGCAGTTCACGCGCACCTTGGGCGCCAGCTCCATCGCGAACTGCCGGCTGAGGTGGATCACGGCGGCCTTGGTGGCGTTGTAGTAGCCGATGCCGTGCTCGGTGATCATGCCGCCGACGGAGGCGATGTTGATGACGGCGCCGCCGCGCTCGGCCAGTCCCGCCTTCAGCGCGAGCTGCGTCCACTGGACGATCGCGAACTGGTTGACCTCGACGGTCTTGGCCGCGGCGGCGGGCTCGATGTCGGCCATCGGGCCGTAGTAGGGGTTCGTCCCGGCGTTGTTGACCAGGATGTCGATGCCGCCGAACTCGGCGACGGCCGCCTCCACACAGGCGGCGGCCTCGTCGGCGTGGCCGACGTGCGCCGCCTTGGCGAGCACCTTGGCGCCGGGGCTGGCCGCGCCGATCTCCTTCGCGACCTCGTCGAGCGCCTCCTGCTTGCGGGAGGAGATCACCACGTTGGCGCCCTCGGCGGCGAACGCCGCCGCGATCGCCTTCCCGATGCCCCGGGACGCCCCGGTGACCAGGGCCGTTCTTCCGTCAAGACCAGTCCGCATCCGCGCGCTCCCTACTGCTTGCTACCTGCTGCAATTCGCTCGCACCCTGTGGGCGGCATGGGCAGAATCCGACTCGGTTCACTCTAGCGAAGTGACTGACGAGTCAGTTACCACGCCCCCGGCGGTTCGTCCCGCGCTCCGCCCCGGCCCGGGAATGTCCCGAGGCGGTCGTCAGGACCGTTACCGCTTTCTCTGCGGAGAGGGATGAGCGTTTCACTGGGAATGCCTAATGTCCGCGGCGAGGGGGACGGGCTGCGGCGGAAGGCCATCTTCAGCAC
>NZ_VCKZ01000406.1 GCF_005889745.1 Actinomadura geliboluensis | reverse complement strand
TTTTTTTCAAGCACAAGACGGCATACGAGTTGTCTTAGGGTCTCGTGGGCTCGGAGAAGTGTATAAGAGACAGGGCGGGGCGTTGCGCGGGCGCGGATGGGGACCGCATAAAGTCGGGCCGTGACCGATGCCCTTGCTGATGTAGCACAACTGCCCGGGGTGGCCGGCGCCGTCGATGACGCGCGCAAGGCCGTTGACCGGCTGCTCGGCCACCGCATCCTGCGGCGGCGCAGTGCCGAGGTGTCCACGGAGTCCGCGCTGCGCGGCGCCAGGGCCTCGGCCGTCCTGGACGGCGCGTCGGTCACGCTGGACGAGCTCCGCACCACCGAGAGCCCGTCCGACCCCGTCGTACAGGGCTCGCTGCGCGTGTCGGCCGAGCTCGGGACGTTGACGGACGTCTGGCGCAACGCTCCCCGGCAGGCGCTCGCCCGGCTCCACGTCCTGGCGGCGGCCGACGTGGTGGACAGCGCCGACCTCGGACGCCCCCGCACCACCGACGCCGCCGTGAAGGACGTTCTCGGCCTCGGTGAGCCGCCGTCGCCGTCCGAGGTGGCGGCGCGCCTGGACGCGCTCAGCGGGCTGCTGACCTCCCCCACGAAGGCCCCCGCGCTCGTGGTCGCGGCCATCGTGCACGGTGAACTGCTGATGCTGCGCCCCTTCGGTTGGGGGGACGGGCTGGTCGCACGCGCCGCCCAGCGGCTCACGCTGGTCTCCCGTGGGCTCGACCCCAAATCGTTGGTCGCACCCGAGGTCGGCCACCTGGAACTGGTGGACGACTACGCGCCCGCCCTGCGGGACTACTCGTCGGGCACGTCCGAGGGCGTCGCGCGGTGGGTCGTCCACTGCTCGACGGCCGTGGCCGCCGCCGCCCGGGACTCGCAGGCCATCTGCGAAGCGTTCATGCGGGGCTGAGTTCTGTCGGAGGGTTCGGCCATGCTGGACCGCATGGCCGAACGCATGCACGGACGACCGGCGGCACCCACCGAGACCACGATCGCGTCGGCGAACTGGGACTCGCGTGACCTGACGGGCGAGCACCACGAGAACGTCCTGTTCGTGGACGTGGACATGACCGAGGCCACCGGGACCGGCGCCGTCTTCACCGAGTGCACGTTCCGCGGGGTGCGCTTCAACGCGTCCACCCACACGGACGCCGCGTTCGTGAACTGCACCTTCGTGCGGTGCGGTTTCTTCGACGCCACCTTCGCGGGCTGCAAGCTCGTGGGCAGCATGTTCGACTCGTGTACGTACGACCTGCTGAAGGTGGAGGGCGGCGACTGGTCGTTCACCGGCCTGCCGGGCGCCGACCTGCGGCGCACGTCGTTCACCGATGTCCGCATGCGCGAGGCCGACCTCACGGGCGCGCGGTGCGCCGAAGCGGAGATCCGCCGGGTCGACCTGTCGGGGGCGTACCTCCACCGAGCCGACCTGTCCGGCTGCGATCTGCGCGGCAGCGACCTCTCGGCCGTGGACCCGTCCGCCACCGTGCTGAAGGGCGCGGTGATCGACCCGCACCAGGCGATCGCCCTGGCGACGGCCCTCGGGCTGGAGGTCCGCGACTAGCGCCGGCCGGACACGAAGCGGGCGGCGCCCCACCGGGGAGCGCCGCCGCCAAGCACGTCACACCGGGTTACCAAGCGTGCACCTCAAATCCGTCGGATCGGGTCAAGCCCGTCTCGACGCGCCTCCCGCGGCTGGTCGCGCGTGGGTGCCCGGTTGCCGTGCCAGGACCGTGGTCCTAACAACCTGTCTACGCCTCATTCTCCCTGTTGACAAGCCCCTATTCGCAAAGTGCCGACCGCGGTGGCGGGCGGCGCCGAACGGGACGCCGGCGCCCGGTGCGGCCGCTGCGGGATATTCCGGGCTATCCGTAACCGCCATGCCGGTCAGAGAATTGATCACTCACTGTGATCGTTTCTTTTTGGCGGCCGATCTGCCATGCGGCCGGAAAGATCTTTAGTTCTGCTGTACGCTCCCACTTCCGCCCCGATGCACGCGGGCCGTGCGCGGGCGCGGGAGGCCCTGCCGTGGAGGGGCACGGGCGCCGTGCGGGCGCCCCGGCGAGCGCGTCGTACCGGCGGATGAGAAAATCGCCATGCGCCGGGTGAGTTTGCGTCTCGACGGAACTCTCGACGATCGGGCAGCATATGTTGTACTTCCTAGACTGGAGTCAGTGAGTTTGCCTCTCCCATAGGCGGACTTACGCACGGCTCGGCCCGAACTCCACTGAGACTTTCCTGGGAAAGCGGACCGGCTCTACCCCCCCGGAGCCGGACCGCCCGGCGACCCCCGCTCTCCCCCCCGGCGGGGGTCGCCCAGTCGTCGAGCGGCCGGGCGGTGGCGGTTCCCCGCCACCGCCCGCCCGCCGGCGAAGTTATCCACAGTTCGAGGAACCTCGTCGCGGGCGCCGCCCCGCTCCGCAAGGTGGATGTCTCCGGAAACATCGAGGGAGCATCCGATGAACCTTGCGGCACTGATCGTCACGAGCGACCCCGCCCTCGCCGACGGCCTGCTCCGCCTCGCGGCCGCCGCCGACGCCCACGCGGAGGTCGCCTACGGTGCCGACGAGGCCAGACCCGCCTGGACCTGGCCCGCCCTGATCCTCGTGGGCGCCGACATGGCCGAGGACGTCGCGTCCGCCGGCCTCCCGCGCCGCCAGGGCATCGTCCTCGTCACCGGCGACGGCGACACACCGGAGGCGTACCGCCTCGCGGTCGAGGCCGGCGCGCAGGACGTCGCCGTGCTCCCCGACCACGAGGACTGGCTGATCAACGCGTTCGCCGCCGCCTGCGAACCCGAGGGCGGCTGGGCCACCACCGTCTGCGTCGGCGGCTCCCGCGGCGGTGTCGGTGCCAGCGTCCTCGCCGCCGCGCTCTCCCTGGCCGCCGCCGGCCAGGGCCTGCGCACCCTCCTCCTCGACGCCGACCCGTTCGGTGGCGGCATCGACCTCATGCTGGGTCTGGAGGGCCACGAGGGCGTCCGCTGGCCCGACCTCGCCGAACGGCGCGGCCGCCTGAACACCGCCGCCCTCCGCGAGACCCTCCCCGGCACGGGCGACCTGTCCGTCCTGTCCTGGCGGCGCGGCGAACCCGTCCCGATACCCGACGAGGCCGTGCGCGCCCTGCTCGACGCCGCCGCCCGCGGCTTCGACCTGGTCATCGCCGACGTCCCCCGCTACCCCGGCGACATCGGCCGCGCCGCGCTCAGCGCCGCCGCCGCCACCTTCCTGCTCGTCCCCGCCGAGGTCCGCGCCACCGTCGCGGCCGCCGGCATAGCCGCGACGTTCCGCCGCTACACGACCGACCTGCGCCTGGTCGTCCAGGGCCCGGCCCCCGGCGGCCTCACCGCCGAGGCGATCGCCCACGCCCTCGACATCCCGTCCGCCGGCACCTACGACCGCGACCGCCGCCTCCCCGCAGCCGTCGAAGAGGGCGACCTGCAACGAGCCTGCCGCCGCGGCCCCCTGGCCGACTTCTGCACCAAGACCCTCGCCGACCTGGCCCTCCAGCCCTACGCCTACCGAGAAGCAGCCTGACCCGCCCCGCTGGCGACGGTGTGGACCACAAGGCATCACTCAGAAGGAGACGAGGAGAGGCGGTATGACGAGGTTGTCGGACGCGGTGCGGGATCGGCTCGCCGGTAGTGGCGGGGAGGCGACGACCGGCCGGGTCGCCGCGGCGCTGCGGGCGGAGGAACGCCTCCTCGGTGATCGTGAGGTACTGACCCTGGCGGACGAGTTATGCGCCGAGTTCGTCGGCGCGGGGCCGCTGGAACCGCTGCTGCGTTCCCCGGACGTCACCGACGTCCTGGTCAACGGCCCGGACGAGGTGTGGGCTGACACGGGCACCGGTCTCGTCCGCACGCCGGTCCGCTTCACGGACGAGGCGACGCTGCGGCGCTTGGCGCAGCGCCTCACCGCCGCAGCCGGACGCCGACTCGACGACGCGGCCCCCTACGCCGACGCCCGCCTGCCGGGCGGGGTCCGGCTCCATGCCGTCCTGCCTCCGGTGGCCGCGAGTGGCACGTGCCTGTCGCTCCGGCTGCCCAGGCGTCGCGCGTTCACCCTGGACGAGCTGGTCGCGGCCCGGACCATCCCACCCGAGGGCGCCGAAATCCTCGCCGCCCTGATCAAGTCGCGCGCCGCGTTCCTGATCACCGGCGGTACCGGAACCGGCAAGACCACCCTCCTGAGCAGCGTGTTGTCCCTGGCGAACCCGGCCGAACGACTACTCCTCGTCGAGGACTCCGCCGAGTTGAAACCGTCCCATCCGCATGTCGTGAGGCTGGAGGCCCGTCCGCCGAACATGGAGGGCGCCGGAGGAGTGACACTGAACGATCTCGTCCGCCAGGCGCTCCGCATGCGTCCCGACCGCCTTGTGGTCGGGGAGGTCAGAGGCCCGGAGGTAGTTGTTCTCCTGCAGGCGCTCAACACGGGCCACGAAGGCGGCTGCGGAACCCTCCACGCCAACACCGCCGCAGACGTGCCCGCCCGGCTTGAAGCCTTGGGCTGCGCGGCGGGCTTGAGCCGGGAGGCGGTCCACAGCCAACTGGCCGCCGCGCTGGACATTGTCGTCCACCTGGCGCGCGACCCGGCCGGTGGGCGGCGGCGCGTGGCCGAGATCTGCGTCCTGCACAGAGCGCCCGACGGGCTGGTAGGCGTGATTCCCGCAGTCTCGTTCACCGCGTCCGGCGAGGTCGTCCCGGCCGACGGCGCCCCCGCGCTGCACGCCCGGCTGCGAGGTGACCGTTGATCATCGCGCTCGTGGCGCTCTGCTCGGCCGCCGCCGTCTGGACGGTCCTCGCGCCCCCTGTCGCCCGACGCCGCCTTGACCGCCTCACAACGCCTCGCTCAACGCACCCCCTTCACCTGCTGAGAGCCAGAGTCGACGCACTGAAAGAGCGCAGAGCCCAACCGCAACGATGGCGGACGTCGGTGATCGAACTCTGCGACGCCATGGCGGCCGAACTCGCCGCCGGCCGAACTCCGGACGAGGCGTTCAAGGCCGCAGCAGCCGTCCTTCACCCTCAGGTGTCCGCAGAACTCCTCCACGCCACTCGCGCGCCCCCCGAGCACCTGGACGACCTGGCGACGCGTCCGGGGGCCGAAGGCCTGCGCCTCTTGGCGGCCTGCTGGCGCATCGGTGCGGAACGCGGCGGCACCCTCGCCACCGTCCTGGACGGCCTGGCGGGGGCTCTCCGCGACGAAGAAGCCCAACGCCAGGACGTGGCCGTCCAACTGGCGGGGCCTCGCGCCACGGCCCGCCTGCTCGCCGCCCTCCCGCTCCTCGGCCTGGGCATGGCGGCGGCCCTCGGCGCCCACCCGATCCCCTTCCTCTGCGGCACCCTCCCCGGCCTGGCGTGCCTGATCACAGGAACGACCCTCAACCTGCTCGGCCTCCACTGGACCCGCCGCCTGGCCCGATCCGCCGAATCCCCCAACTAACCCGCACCACGTCCTCCAGGTGCAGCCGAACAGCAGCGAGCCCGCTGCACCGCCTGTTGCCGAAGACATGGAGACGAGGCCGAGGCTGTTGATCTGGCCGTCCTGGAAGAGCAGCGCAGCGACGGGGGAGTACGGCGCGTCGGCGACGCCGGCGGCGTGCCAAGCAGGTGTGTCGGTGCCCTGAGGAGGGTGCTCTTCGCTGTCGCGCGGCTGATCGCCTCGCGTGGAGCTCTACGGGCTGTGTGTCGACGGCCGGGGTCCGCATCCCTTTCTGCGGTGGGGGCCTGATGTCGCGGGACGGAGGTCCTAGGTGGCTATGAGGTGAGAGGGGCAGGTGAGGTGATGATCGCCTTGGCGGCCGTACTTTGTGCGGCGCTGTCGGCGTTTCTTCTTCCCAGGGGGACGAACACCGCCGAGAAGAGGCTGGAGGGTCAGTTCCAAACTTCTCGTCCGAGGCAAGGCATCGCAGGTGAGCGAGCTCTGATGCCCAGGGGCTCGGGGCACGATGGTCGTGTTCGGGCCGATGGTGAGAAGGAAGGCGACTCACAGGAGAGGCGACGGCGTGACGCTCTCCTACGGCGTGCAGTTGCGGGCTCCGCAGGCGTGTTGTGCCTGGTGTTGTTGGGCGGTCTGCTGGGTGCCGTAGTCGGAGCCGGCGCCGCGGTGGCCGTCTGGTTCTGGTTCGGCCGCGTTGGGGGTGCGGAGGACCGGCGCAGACGTGCGCGCCTTATCGCTGACCTTCCCATCGCGGTGGACCTGTTAGCCGCCTGCCTGCGTGGCGGTGCTCCCTGGCATGGCGCGGTCACTGCGGTCGCGGATGCGGTGGGAGGCCCGTTGGGGGACGAACTTAGGGACGTCTCAGTTCAGATCAGCCTCGGTGCAGACCCGGCGGACGCCTGGCTCGCGCTCACAAGGGAACCGATGCTCGCGCCGCTCGCTCGTACGGCCGTCCGAGCGACGACCACAGGCGCGGCCCTGGCCCCCTCTCTCAGCCGCCTCGCGCGCGACCAGCGTCGCGTAGCCCGGACGGCGGCCGCCACCAGGGCCCGTGCGGCGGGAATCCGAGCGCTCGCCCCTCTCGGACTGTGCTTCCTGCCTGCCTTCGTGCTGCTCGGCGTCGTCCCGGCCGTCGCGGGAATCGCCGCGACGATCCTCCTGCCCAGGTGAGCCGGGTTTTCCACAGAATTCGGTTCGCTCACCGGCCGTGGCACCCGCCCGGCAGCCTGAAGGCGAATCACGAGCGAAAGGAGCCCGCATGCGGGCGATGAAGATGGTGATGCGTCGATGGTCCAGGATGTCTGCGGACCGAGGAATGTCCACCGCGGAGTACGCGGTCGGCACCATCGCCGCGGCGGCGTTCGCCGGCCTGCTGTTCAAGATTGTGACGAGCTCGCAGGTGAGGTCGCTGCTCTTACAGATCATCGAGAAGGCCCTCAAGATCGCGAGCTGAGGGACCGAGGGATGGCCACGGCGGAGATCGCCGTGGCTCTCCCCGCCCTTGTTCTGATCACGGCGGCCGCGCTGTGGGGCCTGATGGCGGTGTCCGTGCAACTCACCTGCACGGACGCCGCCCGCACTGGGGCTCGTGTGGCAGCCCGGGGTGAGTCCCTCACCGCGGTGCGCGAACTGGTGATCCGGGCGGTCCCGAAGGGCGCGACCGTGCGAGTGCGCCGAGACGAGGCCACCGTCCACGTGGACGTCTCCGTCGCGGTGCGTCCCCCGGCCGCGATCGGCCTTCCACCCCTGATGGTCCAAGCCCAAGTGGCCGCCGCGACCGAGCCCGGTGTAGGCCCCGACGCCGCTTCCCCGCCCGTCAGCCAGACGCGGCACCCAACCTCGTGACCGGCGGCCGTTCACCTGGCCGGTCATGGTGGCGCGGCGGTCGGCGCTGGACCACAACATCGCGGCGCTCGCCGCGTTCTGCGGCGAGCACGGGCTGGCGTTCGCGCCGCACGGCAAGACGACCATGGCCCCGGCCACGCCGCCGGGCGGGCCGACGACTCGCGCTGGTCGGCGATGTCGGCCTTGCAGGTGACGCCGTGCAGGAGGACTCGGCGTCCGCAAGTGCGCGTCCCTCCCGGTTGAGCAACTGCCACGCGCCTTTGCCAGCCGGGAGGCACCACTCGCTTATGCGTCCGTAACGACAGGCACGTCACGGGCCCGGGCCATACCGACGGTCGGGATGGGTCCGGCCGGGTTAGGAGGGAGGACTGCATGAGGCCGGGGCGGTGATGAGTGAAGCGGCACCGGGCGGATCGCGGGCGGTGACGATGGCGCTGAACGACTCACGGGATGCGAGCGGTAGTGACGAGTCGGGCGCGCGGGACGGGCCGAGGGCGTTGGGGTGAACGGCTGCGCGCGGAATGGAGCCGGAGTGGTGGCGACGAAATGGCTGCGCGGATCGGGTCGGGAGCGGTGTCGATGAGCGGGTGCGCGGGGGGTACCGAGACGAGGCCGAGGGG
>NZ_VCKZ01000405.1 GCF_005889745.1 Actinomadura geliboluensis | reverse complement strand
GGGGAAGGGGCGGAGGTGTATAAGGGACAGGAGCAGCACGTAGCAGCCGGGGATGGCGGCGGCCCCGCCGGTGCGGGCGCGGCGGCGGAACTCGGTCGGCGTCATGCCGGTCTGCTGCTTGAAGCGGGTGCAGAACGTGCCGAGGCTCGTGAAGCCGACGAGCATGCAGATCTCGGTGACGGTCAGGTTGGCGGTGCGCAGCAGGTCCTGGGCGCGTTCGATGCGGCGGCGGGCAAGGTAGGCGCCGGGGGTCTCGCCGTAGACCTCGCTGAACAGCCGGACGAAGTGGTAGCGGGAGTAGCCGGCGCGGGCGGCGACGGCGGCGACGTCGAGGGGCTCGGCCCATTCGCGGTCCATGGCGTCCCGGGCGATCCGCATCCGCCGCAGCACGCCGGTGTCCAGCACGGGGGCCGAGTTCCGCATGCTCCCCATGCTCGCACGAAGGCCCCGGAGGGACGTCCCTCCGGGGCCTTCGGTGCGGTGCGCTCAGGCGATCGGGCGCGCCGTCGGCGGGATCGGGTACGGCAGGTCGGTCCGGCCGGTGAGGTAGGCGTCGACGCCGTGCGCGGCGGCGCGTCCCTCGGCGATCGCCCAGACGATCAGGGACTGGCCGCGGCCCATGTCGCCCGCGGCGTACACGCCGTCCACGGACGTCTTGTAGTCGCCGTCGCGGACCACGTTGCCGCGCTGGTCGAGCTCGACGCCGAGCTGCTCCAGCAGGCCCTCGCGCTGCGGGCCGAGGAAGCCCATGGCGAGCGTGACCAGCTCCGCGGGGATCTCCCGCTCGGTGCCCTCGACCGGCGCGAACCGGGTCTCGGGGCCGCCGACCTCGACCAGCCGCAGCGCGCGGACGTTGCCGTCGGCGTCGCCGGCGAACTCGGTGGTGGAGACGGCGTACACGCGGTCGCCGCCCAGGTCCGCCAGCTCCTCGTGGGCGCTCTCCACCTTGAACAGCATCGGGTACGTCGGCCACGGCTGGGAGTCCGGGCGGGACTCCGGGGGCCGCGGCATGATCTCCAGCTGGGTGACGGACACGGCGCCCTGCCGGATCGCGGTGCCGATGCAGTCGGCGCCGGTGTCGCCGCCGCCGATGACCACGACGTGCTTGCCCTTCGCGGAGATCGGCGACTCGTCGTAGTCGCCCTCCTGCGCCTTGTTGGACGGCGGCAGGTACTCCATCGCCTGGTAGACGCCCTTGAGGTCGCGTCCGGGGACGGGCAGGTCGCGCCACGCGGTGGCGCCGCCCGCGAGGACGACGGCGTCGTAGCGCTCGCGCAGCTCGTCGGCGGTGACGTCGACGCCCACGTTCACCGAGGTCTTGAAGGCGGTGCCCTCGGCGCGCATCTGGGCGAGGCGCCGGTCGAGGTGCCGCTTCTCCATCTTGAACTCGGGGATGCCGTAGCGCAGCAGGCCGCCGACGCGGTCGGCGCGCTCGTACACCGTGACGTCGTGGCCGGCGCGGGTGAGCTGCTGCGCGGCGGCGAGGCCCGCGGGCCCGGAGCCGACGACCGCCACCGTCTTGCCGGTCTTCACGGCGGGCGGCTGCGGGCGCACCCAGCCCTCCGCGAACGCCCGGTCGATGATCTCGACCTCGACCCGCTTGATCGTCACCGGGTCCTGGTTGATGCCGAGGACGCAGGCGCTCTCGCACGGGGCGGGGCACAGCCGCCCGGTGAACTCGGGGAAGTTGTTGGTGGCGTGCAGCCGCTCGATCGCCTCCCGCCAGTCCTTGCGGTAGACGAGGTCGTTCCACTCGGGGATCAGGTTGCCGAGGGGGCAGCCCTGGTGGCAGAACGGGATGCCGCAGTCCATGCAGCGGCTCGCCTGCTTCTCCAGCCGGTCGGTGCCGAAGTCCTCGTAGACCTCCGACCAGCTCTTGATCCGCACGTCGACCGGGCGGCGCTTCGGGAGCTCCCGCCGGACGGTCAGGAAACCCTTCGGGTCAGCCATGTGGAGTCCCCCTCTCAGCTCTGCGCCGCGGACATGACGGCCTCGTCGACGTCGCGGCCCTCGGCCTCGGCCTTGGCCATGGCGTCCAGGACGCGCCGGTAGTCGCGCGGCATGATCTTGGTGAAGCGGGCGGCGGCCGCGTCCCAGCCGTCCAGCAGCCGGCGGGCGACGGCCGAGCCGGTCTCCGCCAGGTGCCGCTCGACCAGCGTCCGGACGAACTCCGCGTCGCCGGCGTCGAGCGGTTCCAGGTCGACCATCTCGCCGTTGACCCGCTCGGGGACCAGGTCCAGGACGTAGGCGATGCCGCCGGACATGCCGGCCGCGAGGTTGCGCCCGGTCCGGCCGAGGATCACCGCGCGGCCGCCGGTCATGTACTCGCAGGCGTGGTCGCCGACGCCCTCGACGACGGCGGTGGCGCCGGAGTTGCGGACGCAGAACCGCTCCCCGACGACGCCGCGGGCGAACAGCTCGCCGGACGTCGCGCCGTACAGGATGACGTTGCCGCCGATGATCTGCTCCTCGGCCGCGAACCCGGCGTCCGCCGGGGGCGCCAGCGTGAGCCGCCCGCCGGACAGGCCCTTGCCGACGTAGTCGTTGGCGTCGCCGACGAGCCGCAGCGTGATGCCGCGGGGCACGAACGCGCCGAACGAGTTGCCCGCCGACCCGGTGAAGGTGACGTCGATCGTGCCGTCGGGCAGGCCCGCGCCGCCCCACTTCTTGGTCAGCTCGTGGCCGAGCATCGTGCCGACCGTCCGGTTGACGTTGCGGATCGGCAGTTCCAGCTTGACCGGGTCGCCGAACGAGAGCGCGCCCTCGGCGAGCTGGATCAGCGTGTTGTCGAGCGCCTTCTCCAGCCCGTGGTCCTGCACGGCGGTGCGGCGCAGCGACGCGCCGTCCGCGACCTCGGGGGCGTGCAGGATCGGGGCGAGGTCCAGGCCGGACGCCTTCCAGTGGTCGACGGCCTCGCGCATGTCGATCATCTCGACGTGCCCGATCGCCTCGTCCAGCGAGCGGAACCCGAGGGCCGCCAGGTACTCGCGGACCTCCTCGGCGACGAACTCGAAGAAGTTCACCACGAACTCGGGCTTGCCGGAGAACCGCTGCCGCAGCACCGGGTTCTGGGTGGCGACGCCGACGGGGCAGGTGTCCAGGTGGCAGACCCGCATCATGACGCAGCCCGACACCACCAGCGGCGCCGTCGCGAAGCCGTACTCCTCGGCGCCGAGGAGGGCGGCGACGACGACGTCCCGGCCGGTCTTCATCTGGCCGTCGGTCTGCACGACGATGCGGTCGCGCAGGCCGTTGAGCAGCAGCGTCTGCTGCGTCTCGGCGAGGCCCAGCTCCCAGGGGGCGCCGGCGTGCTTCAGCGACGTCAGCGGGGACGCGCCGGTGCCGCCGTCGTGCCCGGAGATCAGCACCACGTCGGCGTGCGCCTTGGACACCCCGGCCGCGACCGTGCCGACCCCGACCTCGGCGACGAGCTTGACGTGCACGCGCGCCGCCGGGTTGGCGTTCTTCAGGTCGTGGATGAGCTGCGCCAGGTCCTCGATCGAGTAGATGTCGTGGTGCGGCGGCGGCGAGATGAGGCCGACGCCGGGCGTGGAGTGCCGGGTCTTGGCGATCCACGGGTAGACCTTGTGGCCGGGCAGCTGGCCGCCCTCGCCGGGCTTGGCGCCCTGCGCCATCTTGATCTGGATGTCGTCGGAGTTGGTGAGGTACTCCGAGGTCACGCCGAACCGGCCGGACGCGACCTGCTTGATGGCGCTGCGCCGCAGGTCGCCGTTCTCGTCCGGGGTGAAGCGCGCCGGGTCCTCGCCGCCCTCGCCGGTGTTGGACTTGCCGCCGAGCCGGTTCATCGCGATCGCGAGGGTCTCGTGCGCCTCCGCGGAGATGGACCCGTACGACATCGCGCCGGTGGAGAACCGCTTGACGATCTCCGAGACCGGCTCGACCTCCTCGATCGGCACCGGCTCCCGCTCGCCCTCCTTGAGCTTGAACAGCCCGCGCAGGGTCATCAGCTTCTCGGCCTGCGCGTCGACCGTGGAGGTGTACTCCTTGAAGATCTCGTAGCGGCGGGTGCGGGTGGCGTGCTGGAGCTTGAACACCGTGTCCGGGTTGAACAGGTGCGGCTCGCCCTCGCGGCGCCACTGGTACTCGCCGCCGACCTCCAGGGTGCGGTGCGCGAGGTCGTTGCCGCCCGGCGGGTAGGCGCGGGCGTGCCGCTGCGCGACCTCCCGGGCCAGCACGTCGAACCCGACGCCGCCGAGCCGGGACGTGGTGCCGGTGAAGCAGCGCGCCACGACGTCCTCGCCGAGGCCGATCGCCTCGAAGATCTGCGCGCCGGTGTAGGACGCGACCGTGGACACGCCCATCTTCGACATGACCTTCAGGACGCCCTTGCCGTACGCCTTCACGAGGTTCCGGACGGCCTTCGCCGGGTCCAGGCCCTCGATCGCCCCGCCGCGGACCAGGTCCTCGACGGTCTCGATCGCCAGGTACGGGTTGATCGCGGACGCGCCGTACCCGATGAGCAGCGCCATGTGGTGGCACTCGCGGGCCTCGCCCGTCTCGATCACCAGGCCGGTCCGGGTGCGGGTCTTCTCCCGGATGAGGTGGTGGTGGACCGAGCCGGTGAGCAGCAGCGACGGGATCGCGGCGCGGGCGGAGTCGGCGCCGCGGTCCGACAGCACGATGATGCGGGCGCCGGCGGCGATGGCCCGGCTCACCTCGGAGTTGATCTCCTCCAGGCGGGCCTCCAGGGCCTCTCCCCCGCCGGCGACCTCGTACAGGCCCTGCACGACGTGGGCCTGCAGGTGCGGCAGCGAGCCCTCGTCGTCGATGTGGATGATCTTGGACAGCTCGTCGTTGTCCAGGATGGGGGTGGGCAGGACGAGCCGGCGGCACGAGTCCGGGCCGGGCTCCAGGAGGTTGCCCTCCGGGCCGAGCGTGGACTGCAGCGAGGTGACGAGCTCCTCGCGGATCGCGTCCAGCGGCGGGTTCGTGACCTGTGCGAACAGCTGCTTGAAGTAGTCGAACAGCAGCCGCGGCCGCTCCGAGAGCACCGCGATCGGGGTGTCGGTGCCCATCGACCCGATCGGCTCGGCGCCCGTCTTCGCCATCGGCGTCAGGATGATCCGCTGCTCTTCGAGGGTGTAGCCGAACGTCTGCTGCCGCCTGACCAGCGTCTCGTGCGTCGGGATCTCCCGCTCGCGCTGCGGCAGCTCCTCGAAGCGGACGAGGCCCTCGTGCAGCCACTCGCCGTACGGGTGCTCGGCGGCCAGCTCGGCCTTGACCTCGTCGTCCTCGACGATCCGCCCGGCGGCGGTGTCCACGAGGAAGATCTTGCCGGGCTGGAGCCGGCCCTTGCGGACGACCTTGCTCGCCGGGATGTCGAGCACGCCGGCCTCGCTGGCCAGCACGACCAGGCCGTCGTCGGTCACCCAGTACCGGCCGGGGCGCAGCCCGTTGCGGTCCAGGACGGCGCCGACCACGGTCCCGTCGGTGAAGCTGACGCTGGCGGGGCCGTCCCACGCCTCCATCAGCGTGGAGTGGAACTCGTAGAAGGCCCGGCGGGCCGGGTCCATCTCGGTGTGGTTCTCCCACGCCTCCGGGATCATCATCAGCACCGCGTGGGGCAGCGACCGGCCGCCGAGGTGCAGCAGCTCCAGGCACTCGTCGAACGAGGCGGTGTCGGACGCCTCGATGTCGATCACCGGGAAGATCCGGGACAGGTCGCCGGGCAGCAGGTCCGACTTCAGCAGCGCCTCGCGGGCCCGCATCCAGTTCCGGTTGCCCTTCACCGTGTTGATCTCGCCGTTGTGGGCGATGAACCGGTACGGGTGGGCCAGCTCCCAGGCGGGGAACGTGTTGGTCGAGAACCGCGAGTGCACCAGGGCGATCGCGCTGGTGAAGCGGCGGTCCGACAGGTCGGGGAAGAACGGCTCCAGCTGCGGGGTCGTCAGCATCCCCTTGTAGACGATCGTGCGGCTGGACAGGCTCGGGAAGTACACCCGGACGTCCTGCTCGGCGCGCTCGCGCATGCAGAACACCGCGCGGTCCAGCTCCAGGCCGGTCTTGCCCGCGTGCGGGCCGCCGGCGGCGGGGGCGATGAACAGCTGGGCGAAGTGCGGCATGACGCGCCGCGCGGCCGGGCCGGTGAAGTCGGGGTCGTGCGGCAGCTCGCGCCAGCCGAGGACCGTCAGGCCCTCCTCGACGCACAGCGTCTCGATGTGCGCGACCGCCGCCGCGCGCTCGGCGGCGTCCGCCGGGAGGAAGGCGATCCCGGCCGCGTACGCGCCGGCGTCGGGCAGCGGGAAGCCGCAGACCTCGCGGAAGAACGCGTCCGGGAGCTGGACGAGGATGCCGACGCCGTCGCCGTCGTCCGGCTCCGCGCCCACCGCGCCGCGGTGGTCGAGGTTCTTCAGCACGGTCAGGGCGTTCTCGACGATCTCGTGGCTCTTGCGGCCGTGCATGTCGGCGACCATGCCGACGCCGCAGGCGTCGTGCTCGTTCGCCGGGTCGTACAGCCCCTGGGCATCGGGGCGGCCCTGTACGCGGGCAGCAGGTGTGAAGGCAGCTGCGGCCATCAACCCTCCCGTCGTCGTCTCGTGTCACTGCTTCGGTGTCAGTGCAGTCGTGGGACGACGTTGGCCCTGCTGCGGTGAGATGACATTACATCACTGTCGGGAACATGCCCGACTGCACCGGATCGCGAAACTTACCCGCGGCGATCCGCGCGCATGCCATCTCGGAGTGGTTTAGACCAAGGCTAGTGGCGGGTTCGGGGCGGGCATTGCGCTGACCTGCGTGAGCATCATCACCGGGTCGGGACGTTTACCCCGAAATTCGGGTGATCTACCGAAATTTTCCGTCGTCCGCGGCCACTCGGACGCACTCGGGGCGGGTCACCCGGACGCGGGTCACTCGGACGCGCGGGCGGCGCGGCCGAGCACCGCCGGGGACTTGCCGCCCTCGATCAGCAGCGACAGCAGCGTCTCGTCGGTCTCGGTGCCCTTGCCGTCGAGCCGCTCCGCCCACGAGACCACGGCGAAGTGGCCCATGGCGAGGCCCCGCGCCATGCCGAAGCCGCGGCCGAAGTCGTCCAGCGGCTCCGGGGCCTCCAGCGGCCGGACGAAGCCGGCGCCGATCGTGTGCTCCAGCCGGGCGACGAACCGGTCCGCGTCCGCCGAGCTGTTCAGGTTGAACACCGTGACGGCCAGCCCGTAGCCGCGCTTCGGGTCGGAGTAGATGCCCCGCGCCGCCTGCGTGCAGCCGCCCTTGCCCAGCTCGGCGCCCACGCTGCCGCCCCACACGGCGGCGGCGCAGTCGGCGTCGAGCCGCTTCGCGCGCAGCTTCACCTTGACCTCGCCGTCGGGGACGGCCAGCGTCGCCGCGTCCGCCGGGAACGCCTCCGCCGCCGTCAGCGGCTCGGGGTCGGACCCGCGGGCGGCGATCCCGCCGTACGCCGACGTCGAGGGCGAGCTGGAGTAGGAGGTCGGGGACGGTCCGTTCCCCGCCGGCTTCCCGATCTTGGCGTTCGCCGCGTTGCCCGCCGCGGGACCGTTCCCGTCGCGGAACACCACGACGGCGGCGAGCCCGATCAGCACGAGCACGCCGAGCGCGGCGGCCGCGCCGAAGTACAGCTTCGGGCCGAGCGCGGCGACGCGGCCCGCGAGCCCGCCGGGGGCCGCCGGCTCACCCGCCTGGGCGGGCCGTTTCGGCCGCTTGGCCTGCTCGGGCCGGCCCTGCCGTTTCGCCTTGCCGGGCCGCTTCGGCCCGCGCCCGCCGGGACGGGGAGGCGGGACGGCCTCGTACGGCTCGCCGTACGGCTCCTCGTACCGCTCGTCGTACCGCTCGTCATAGGCGGGCTCGGCGTAGGGGGCCGGCTCGTACGGAGCCTCGGCATAGGGCCTGTCTCTTATAAACATCTGACGCTGCCGACGACGGAGAGAGTGTCGATTTTGG
>NZ_VCKZ01000404.1 GCF_005889745.1 Actinomadura geliboluensis | reverse complement strand
GCGGCCGTGACGCTGCTGTTCGGCATGGCGTTCCAGAGCTTCCTGCTGGACGCGAAGGACCTCACCGGCGGCGCGCTCGGCATCGGCTCCATCCGCCCCCTCACCTTCTTCGGGACGGAGCTGGACCCTTCCCTAGGGCAGATCGCCAAGGGAAAGGCCCGGCTGACATAGCCCGCCCACTAGCGGCGGGTCGAGTCAGTCTCATCCCTCCCCGCCCGGCCGGTGACGGTCAGCACGGCCACGACCGTGGTGGCGGCGACGCTGACCGGGCCAGTGATCGCGGGGACGAACAGCGCCAGCGTGCCGACGGCGAGCCCTCCGCAGATGACCGCGGTAGGCCGCAGGGAGCGCAGCGTGGGAGGAGACGACAACTTCTGCTTGCGGTGGCGTAGCCTCATCAGCAGGGAACTCCGTTTCTTGTGCGCTGGATAACGTGTAGGGGCGGTTTCCTAGGGCGGCTCCCCCTGTATGCGCAGGGGAAGCCGCCCGTCTGGTTTCGGTTGCGGTTACACCTCCTGTCCGCGGCTGGTCGGCAGTGTCACTGGCTCTGCGGCCTCGGTTCCCCGCACTTTGGTTGCAGGTGAGCAGAGGAACTCATGCCTGTCGGCTTCCCGGCGAACGAGCGCAGCGAAGGGTCGGCCGTCAGGTGCGGACCATGGGGGGTCCATTATCACGAGCGGGGTGAGGTTCGGCCCTCCTTGATCCGAGAGCAGGAGGCCGATCACCCCGGTGAGCCCGTGTGCCGGACCGTCCGCCATACCGCCAGGGGACACCGCTGCCCGGCCGGGGCAGTACCGGTCGGACCTGACGCGTCCGCGGAGGTGACCGGCAGGGAGGTCGGCGTCCAGAGCGACGACCGCAGATGCGCCGCGCTCGCGGCAGCCGCCCCGCCGGCAGTCCTCCAGTGCGGCAGGGGCCAACTGCGGCACCGCCGGCTTCGTCCACCCGCACCGCGCCGCCCACAGCAGCACGCCGAGGGACGCGAGTCTTGCCAGGGGTACCGCCTGGTGACCCAGCACCGCTTCCACGACACCGTCGGTCACCGCGCGACCGGATCAGTCGCGCCGAAGCAAGAGCGGTGACCGAGGGGTGCCGCTGAGGGAGCCGCCCCTTCCCCAGCGGCCACGCGATGGTCCACGTCTGCTCCAACACTGTCTCCTCAGCGCTAGACGAATCTGTCGATGGGAGCCGGCAGACCGGCGGCTGGCGAGAAGCATCCGTGCTGAGGAACCAGGACCCGCCTTTCTCCTCCTCTAGGGGCAGGGGAGCGGGCCGCCCTCAACACATCCGAGGCTTTCGCGACATTTACTGCACCCAGGGCCGTTTGCCTGAAAAAGGACGCCGGTGACGCGGAAAAGACGACCGCATACGAGCGGCAACCCGTGTGGACGCCAGTGAACAGCAGTGAACGTTGCCACAGATTCGCTATTTCGGGGCATTGGTCCCCATATGTGCGGGGAAGAGAAGTGTGAACAACAGGGCGGCGCGGTCGTGGCCCGGAACCTGGCGTGTGATCACCACACGCCGGGCCAGGCCGTGGTTTCAAGAATCAGAAGGTGGTGGTTCCAGTTAGCGATCTCGGCGGCCTTGATCACGAATGAGTTTCGCCGTCGCCGCTTGCAGGGGGTGCGGTCGCCGGGACGGCGGTGCACCTCATCCGGCGGCGCCGCGGTCTGGGTGGATCATTACTCTCCGGCGGCGCGATGGGGAAGCTTGTGGGGATAATCGGGAGGGTCTGCTGGCCACTGGTTGAGGAGTGGACGAGATGACCTCGAGCCCGGATGGTTCCTCGTCGGTGCGCAGGATGAGCGTGGAGTGGGGGGCTGATGGACCGTGGCTGACAGTCGCGTTGGGCGGAGAGCTGGATGTGGTCACCGCCCCGGCGCTACTCGACCAGGTCGGCTTGCTGATCGCGCAGGAGACACCGCCGCGGATCGCGCTGGAGTTGTCGCAGTTGAGCGGGTGTGACTCCTCGGGAATCAACGCGTTCGTCCGGCTGTGGAAGCGTGCCGGTGCCGCCGGCGGGGAACTGGTGCTGCTGCGCCCGCCTGCCCGCGTGGCCGAGCTGCTGAACAGGGTGGGGCTGGACGGCCATCTGCGCGTCTGCGCGAGGCTCCCTGCTGTTTCGGGGGCCGGACCTGACCTTGATCCGGTCTGACTGGGGCTAGGACGAGGCCGTAGCCTGTTGGGCCTGGGGGCGGCTGAGGCGGTAGGGCCGGGCACCGGTCTCGGTGTTGGTGGCGTCGCAGGTGGGCCCGTCGACGATGGCGGTGCAGAGGCGAGGGGCAGTGAACACTCTGATCCAGCCCAACCGTGGCCCGTAGGAGGCGATCGCGAGCCGGCGGTCTCCTCCCGGTCGGTCGGCACCTGCAAGAGCGGGCCGGCGCCGCGTTTGTCGAGTTCGACATAGCCACCTCGTCAATGCAGAGCAGGTCGGCAGGACTGCTGGTGCATGGTCACGAGGCATCGCCCTGGGATGCGGGACGGTGGCGCAGCAGTCGGTCATAGACGGCCATTTGGGGCGCCGGCAGGTATCGACACGGAAGCCCGAGCCGACCCGTGCTGAGTGAGCGAGATGATCTCGTCATCGATCTGGGCGGACGGTCAGACCAGCCGTGCATCGGAACCGGCAGCCGATGCCGATCGGCGTTTCCAGGTCCAACAATGACCGGACCGGCCCGGCAGGCGGAGAGGTGACGCGCCCGGCAAGTGCTGGACCTGGTTGGAACGCCGCCAGGTGCTGTTCGCCGACCTCGACGGGCGGCGCGAGGTGTTCTGCGCCTCGGCGCGAAGCTGCCCGGCTTTCAGCCGGTGAGCAAGGGTTGAGGGTGCTGCTCGAACCGGCCGGGCTGTGGCATCTGATGCGCTTATTCGCGAGCTCGCCCGGTGGGCCCTGGGGCGGACCCCGACTTCTTCGGGGACGCCGGTGTTCTACGAGCGTGCGGCCCGGCGTGCGCGCCCGATCGGTCGTTGCGGAGGCCGGTCTTGCAAGGTTCGACGACTATGGCCCGCGTCGGTGCGGGCCATAGTCGTCGGCTTGAAAGGTGGTCAGTCCGCTGCATCAGGAGGGGATGAGCAGCTGACGGGTGGCGGCGGTGTCAGCCAGCGTCAGACCCATGGATCGGGTGAGGCTCACGGTTCGCTCGACGAGCGGAAGGTTGCCGGGGCTCAGCTCACCCTTCCCGAGATACAGGGTATCTTCGAGTCCGGCGCGGGCGTTGCCGCCGAGCGCGAGGCCGAGGGCGGTGAGCTGAAGGTTGGCCCGGCCGATGGCGATCACTTGCCAGATTGCGTCGGGCGGAAGTCGACGAACCATAGTCGTTAGGTTGTCTGGCGTGGCGGCCATTCCGCCTTTGACGCCGAGGACGATGGAGAACTGAACCCGGCTGTCGCCCAGCAGTCCCTCGTCCCTGAGCCTCAAGCACTCGTCCAGGTGGCCTGTGTCGTAGATCTCGAGTTCGGGTCGAATACCCAGATCCAGCATGCGCGCAGCAAGACGACGGACTTCGTTTGGCGGGTTGCGGAACTCGCCATTGCCGAAAGTCATGCTGCACGGATTCAGCGTGGCCATCGCTGGTTTGAGTTCGACTAGGGCAGCGCGCTGTTCAAAAGGCACCTGCAAGCCGACGCCTGTCGAGAGTTGGATCAGGATCGGGCAGCGGTCCTGGATGATGTTGATGGTTCGCCGGGCAATCTCGGGGTCTGCAGTGGGCCGATCGTTGCTGTCACGGAAGTGGAGGTGCGCCACCGATGCTCCTGCCTCGTAGGCGTCGGCGACAGCATCGGCAATCTCTTCCGGTTGCGTTGGCAGTGCAGGGTTGTCGGCCTTGGAGGCGATGGGGCCGGTCGGGGCGACGGTGATGACGACACTCATAGTCGGTTTGGGTCCGTTCAAGTAGCCGGGGGTTGGTGAACGCGATGAACTCGACGCGAGGGCGGCCCCGAGGGGGCGCCCTCGCATCGAACGTCAGTTGACCTTGGGCGCGTTCGCGAGGTTGTTGGCAGCGGCGGTTTCGAGTGCCTGGAAGTTACTGCCGTGAACCGGTGGGGGAAGCTGGGGGTAGGTCTTCGCGACCTCCGCAAGGATCCGGTCCTTCGACGCGTTGGCCTGCTCGAACAATGCGGTGAGGTCAACGCCGACCAGCCGACCGTTCCGCTTGACTGCAACGCCGTCGATGAACACGTCCCACACGTCTTCGGGGGTGCTCTGGAACACCAGGCTGCCGACCGGGTCGATAGCCGGCTGCCCGGTGAAGCTGTTCGGGTTGCCGACGATGACGATGTCGGCCTTCTTTCCCGGTGTGAGTGAGCCGATCTGGTCGTCGAGGCCGCAGGCGGCCGCACCGTTGATGGTCGCCCATTTGAGCGCGTCGTCGCAGGTGGTAGCCAGGACGTCCGGCATCTGGCCCTGCCGGTTGATGGGGGCGTTTTGAGCGAACCGGTCCGCTGCGATACCGAGGCGCATCTGGGTGACGAGCGAGCCTGAGTTCAGCGAGATGACATCGCAACTGAGGGTGGCGTTGATGCCGTGCACGCGGCACTGCTCGAACACGGGGTAGCCCATACCCATGTTCATCTCGGTCTCGGGAGAGATGGACACGTGGACGCCTGCTTCGCCCAGGTAGCGCCACTCCTCCTCGTCGAGCGTGTTGGCGTGAATGTGGACATGGTCGGGGCCGAGAAGTCCTGCGTGGTGCAGTTCCTTGATGCCGCCGCAGACGACGGATCCCCAGAAGCAGCCGGTGTGGGTGGCGATGCGCGCACCGAGTTCGCGTGCCAGGTTGATCTCGCGGACGGTGTCCTCCCACGGGATCAGCCCCATCTCGGTGAGAGCGACACCGAACGTGAGGCGGGACGTTCCGGCGTTCTCGGCGACGATGCGCCGGAAGTCGGCGAGGCGCTCGGCATGGTCTGCGAACTTCGTGGTGGTAGGGCTGGAATCGAAGAAGCCGTAGCTGAACAGCGCCCGGATGCCACTGCCCTTGAGACCGTTGATCGCCGCGTCGGCGTGCTCGGGGCTGTTGTTGCAGTGGGAGAAATCGAGGATGGTCGTGACGCCAGCGTTGATTGCCTCCAGTGCGCCTACACGGTTGCCGATATGGACGTCTTCGGCGCGGTAGTTGGGCGAGATGGCCAGCCGGATCGTGTTCATGTAGCCGAGCAGGCTCATGTCGGCACAGATTCCGCGCATCTGGGTCTGCCAGGTGTGGCGGTGGGTGTCGATCATGCCAGGAATGACAAGCTTTCCGGTCGCGTCGACGACCTCGGCGTCGTCAGCAGTGATGCCGACGCCGACAGCTACGATGACGCCGTCCTGGATGAGGACTTCTCCTGAGGGCAGGTTGCCGAAGCTGGGGTCCGCGGTCGCGACGTAGCCGCCGCGGATCAGCGTGCGCTTGGACATCTGATTGGTTACCTCTCGTTGTGTGAGCTCTTCGGGGCCCGAGGTGCACAGGAGACCGAGAGCGGGTCCGTCAGTCGTCGAGGATGGCGACGGCCCGCGTCCAGCCCGCCGACGCGGCGTGAACCTTGACGGGGAAGCACGCGACCTTGAAGCCCGTTGCGGGCAGCGCCTCGAGGTTGCCGAGCTTTTCGATGTGGCAGTAGCCGATCTCCCGGCCGGCCTTGTGGCCCTCCCAGATCAAGGAGCCGTCGCCCGTTTCTGCGTATCGGCGAGCCGTGTAGGAAAAGGGCGCATCCCAGCTCCAACCGTCAGTGCCTGTGACGCGAACGCCCTGCTCGAGGAGGAAGAGCGTGGCGTCATGGCCGACACCGCACCCGGACTCGACAAAGTCCGGCTCTCCGTAGCGGGCTCCTGCCCTGGTGTTGACGAGCACGATCTCCAGCGGAGACAGGGTGTGTCCGATGCGGTTGAGCGCCTCCTGGAGATCTGAGGGCGTCGCGACGCTGCCGTCCGGGAGATGCCTGAGGTCGAGCTTGACGCCCGGCTGGAAGCACCAGTCCAGGGGTACCTCATCGATCCTGATGGCGCGGATGCCGCCATCCATCGTCGAGGCGTAGTGGTATGGCGCGTCGAGGTGGGTGCCGCTGTGGGTGGTCATGGACACCCGCTCGATGGCCCATCCCTCCCTGTCGGGCAGGTCGTCTGGAGTGGCACCCGGGAAGAACGCCAGCACGTCGTCGACGGTCTCGGTGTGGCTGAAGTACTCGATGGACGGCAGGAGCCCCGGCGGGTCGGATGCAATGCCCGTCTTCAGTGCGACTGAGATGTCGATCAGTTGAGTCATGTGGCTGGGGCCTCGTTGCTGGGTGGTGGTTCGGGCGGTCGGGTGACGGCCGCCTGGATCGGCCGTACTCACCACCGTCAGCGGCGGGTGTGACGACCGTCACGAGAACAGTACGTACGTACAGTCAGTGGCGTCAAGCGTTAGATTTGATCCATCGACCTAGAGGGGTGCTGACCGGCCATGGCCACGACAAACTCGCCCACGAGCGCCACAGCAAGCACGGCAGCGGAGCCGACTCGGCGTGAGCTGATCCTGCGTGCAGCCGAGCGTCTGTTCGCGATCGACGGATACCACGGCACCACCATGCGCGACATTGCCCGTGAAGCAGGCGTAAAGCTGTCCCTGCTCGTGTATCACTTCGAGACCAAGGAGAACCTGTACTACTCGATCTTCGAGCGCCGCCAGTACGTCAACGAAGAGCGGCTCCGTCGACTTCAGCAGATCGAGGACCTGTCCGCTCCCGAGAGCTTGGGACAAATCATCGATGCCTGGATCGACCCAGTGCTCCAGATGCATGCCAATCCGGACGACATCTGGTACGCACGACTTGTCCTCAGGGAGGCGTCAGATCCGTCAAGCCAAGAACGCAACGTCCTCTCAACGCTGTTCGACCCTATGGCAAGAGCGTTCATCGACGCTCTCAAGCAGGCGCTTCCCGGCAGACCTGAAGGTTTTCATCACTGGGCCTACATGTTCAGTGTCGGCGTCTTGACCCAGAGCGCGTTCGACAGCCGAGTCGAGAACCTGGTAGCGGAGACGAATCCGCAGCAGAAGCCCGCGATCTTGCGGTCTTATCTGATCGCTGCCCTAACCTACGGCTGAAGCCATTCGCTGTCACCCATACTCGCCGCCGTCGGCTGGAAACCGCTGTGCCCATACTGTGCCCATACCCCGTGGCACGCAATGGCCTGCCGCAACTCGCTCATCGTCGTCTCACTTCCGCACCGGCGTCGGGCCATCGCCTTCCCAGCGCGATCCACCGAGGCTGTGGTGATCACTGTCGCTGAAGATGCGCTCCGCAGCCCGGTAAGGCACCGGTAGGCGGGATCGAGTGTGAACGGCCAAGATCGAGAGCTGGCCGTTCACCGCCCAGGACCGTGCAGCGACGGCTCAGCCCTCTCGTGGGACCGCAGCGTAGTCCTCGTATCGGGCGGCGCATGCCCGGAAGGCATCAACAGCCTCGTGGTCGCCGCTGTGCTTGGCGCTATGGGCCAGCAGGCGCGCGTGGGTGAGCGCCAGGCGCGGATCGATGCGATCGCCGGGCAGCGGAACGAGGTCGTAGGCGATGTTCTGGCCGGCCGCGGCGGCGTTCAGCAGGTATCCGACGGCCTTGTGTCCGTGGTGGGGGCCCAGCAGGACGGCGGCCTCATATATCGCCTCGCAGTCCCCTTGCCCGGCTCGCCGCGCCACGACGTCCCCATAGGGGCCATAGCGGTGAAGGGCTGCCAGCTCGTCGTGGTCCAGTTGAACCGGGTCGACCGTTGCGAGGCCGCGCGGCGATGGCAAGGCACTGACCGGTACCGCCGCCGCCCCGCCCAGGTCAGCGGTTCCTCGTCCGGGCCCGACCAGTCCACGCGGCATTCCCGCCGTGGACGACTGCTCACCCGCCCCAGCCCTTCCACCGGCGCCTCCACCGGCCTGAACCGAGGCGGTGGGATCAGGGGCGGTGGGATCAGGGG
>NZ_VCKZ01000403.1 GCF_005889745.1 Actinomadura geliboluensis | reverse complement strand
CTGCAGAACCTCGCCTCGCCGGTCCGGGCGGGGACGGAGCCGCCCGCCTACCGTCGTCGATCCTGCTACGGGACGTTACCGTCCGCATCGGCAGAAAGCGAGATCGTCATGAACCCCGATCCCACCCCATCCACCGACGTCAGCGCCATCGCACGGGTCGTGGCCGCCGTCGAACACACCCAGTGCACCAAGGACACCGAGGGCTTCTTGGCACTGTTCCACCCCGACGCGCTGTGGACGACCGCCCAAGGCAAGGTCCTGGTCGGTCTGGACGCCATCGCCGAGTTCACCCGCGCCGTGCTACCGAGGGCGACTGGGACGGAGACGTCACCTACCAAGCCGTCCACACCCGGTTCCTGCGGCCGGACGTGGCGGCCGTCAAGGTCAGGCAGGTCTACCACGCCCCCGACGGCGCTTCCGAGGGCACCCCGCTGTACATCATGACCAAGCAGGACGACGGGGCCTGGCTGCTGCACGCCGGCCAGAACACTCTGGTCCGAGCCGATTGAGCATCACCGCGTCGCCGCCCCATTCCGCAGCGGCCTGGGGTGCCGCCGGTCGCTCGGGTGCCCGGGCCCCGCAGCCGGCCCGGCGTCCTCCCCAGCGTCAGGACGACCGAGCCGGCCAAGCGTCGTCCCGGCTACGCCAACTTCGCCGTCGCCGAGCCCCCGCTCAAGCTCGTCCTGATCGAGGGCAAGGACGAGGAGGCCACCCGCATGGACCACCTGGGAGTGGAGGTAGAAGATTCCGGCCTGGTCACCGATGCGGCTGAGCGCCTGGCTGCCGCAGGACTGGCCACCTTCGAGGAGAAAGACACTTCCTGTTGCTATGCGCTGCAGGACAAGGTCTGGGTCACCGGCCCCGGCAAGGAGCCGTGGGAGGTCTACGTGGTCAAGGCCGACGCCGACACCCTGGAGAAGGCCGAGGCATCGGCGTGCTGCACTCCTCAGACGGCCTCGACCACCAGTGCCGTCCCGGTCACGATCGACATCGAAGCCGCTGAGAAGGGCACGACGGGCAGCGCCTGCTGCTAGTCCCCTGTGTGAGGTGTCGATGCCCGAAGAAGCGTCGGCACCTTGCTCCCGGGTTCAGGGGGTGGCTGGTCGTGGTGATGTGAGGACGGCTTGGCCGAGGGCGGCGAGGTCGTCGTTGAGGTGGGGGCGTCGGCGCAGGTGTTGGATGCGGGCCAGGTCGTTGACGATGGCGAGGACGGCCTGGGTGATCACGCGGGCTTCGGGTTCGGTGAGGTCGGGTGTCTCGGTGGTGAGCAGTTGGACCCATTCGCCGACGTAGTCGTGTTGCAGGCGGCGGATCGTGCGCCGCTGGTCGTCGGGTAGGTGGACGACCTCGGTGATCAGTGCGCCGGTGAGGTGGCTGGAGGTCAGGGTCAGGTCGATGTAGGACCGGAGAAGTCGGGTGAGTGCCTGGCCGGAAGTGGATGCGGTGGCGAAGATGCGGCCGGCGTCCATGTGCAGGGCATCGGCGGCGCGGGTGAGGGCCGCGACGAGGAGTTCGGACTTGGCGGTCACGTGGTTGTAGATGCCTGCGCCGCTGATGCCTGCGGCGGCGCCGATGTCCTCCATGCTGACGGCCTGGTAGCCGTGTTCGCCGAACAGGCGGGCGGCGGCGTCGAGGACGGATTCTCTGCGGGACGCGCGGGAGAGCCCGGTGTTGGTCTCGGTGTTGGGGCGGTCGGGCCTCTCCTGGGAGTCGGGGAGCGCGGTGTGGATCACGGCACCTCCGAGTTGCTGCAGGAGGGCGTGGAAGCGTGCGCGGGGAAGTTGGGCGCTGTGGTGGGAGGGGCTGGCGAAGACGGCGAACAATGCCCAGGTCAGCAGGTCGGCGTCGGCTGTGGTGAGGCCGGGTCTGGCCGCTTGGATGACCGGGGCGGTGTTCTCGGCGACGCCGCGGAAGCGGTGGCGTAGCCGGTCGCGGTCGGCGTCGGGAAGGTTCCGGGATTCGCGTTGCCAGAGGACTCCCAGGTCGCGGCGGTCCAGCGTGAGGGAGGCCATGACGTCCAGGAGGGTGTCGATGTCTCCTGGTGCGGTGCCGCGGACGGCGGTCTCGAACGCGGAGAGGCCGTCGTCGACGGTGCGGGCGAGCAGTTCCTGCTTGTTGCGGAAGTGGCGGTAGAGGGCCCCGGCCGTGATGCCGACCGCGCCGGCGATCTGGTCCATCGTGACGGTGTGGTAGCCGTGCTGGTGGAACAGGTCGGCGGCGGCGGTCACGATCTGCGCCTTGCGGTCACGTGGGCGCCTGCCGCGTGCCGGATGCGTGCTCGTCCGGGTCATCGCGGTCTTGTCCTCGGTCGGCATCACGTGGGGAATGTTAGGTCCGTTCAGGAGTAGCCGCCGCCGCAGACGACGACTTGGCCGCTGATGTAGTCCGACTCTGGCAGGCACAGCAGGTAGACCGCTCCGGCGGCCTCCTCGGGGGTGCCGGCCCGGCCGAGCGGGATCATCTGCTCCATGGCGGTGAGCAGGCCGGGGTTGACGCCGACCTTGATCTGGCGTCCTTGCACGTCGATGGTGGAGTCGCTGTCAGCGGCGGCTTCGGTGAGGCGGGTGCGGATGAGGCCGTAGGCGACGGCGTTGACGTTGACCGCGTAGCGGCCCCATTCCTTGGCGAGGGTCTTGGTGAGGCCGACGATGCCGGCCTTGGCGGCGCCGTAGTTGGCCTGCCCGGCGTTGCCGCCGAGCCCGGCGATCGAGGAGATGTTGACGATCTTGCGGTGGACGCGCAGGCCGTCGGCTTGTTCGGCCTTGGCGCGGGCGCTGATGACCGGCTGGGCAGCGCGCAGGATGCGGAACGGTGCCTTGAGGTGGACGTCCAGGATCGCGTCCCACTGTTCGTCGGTCATCTTCTGGATGACGCTGTCCCAGGTGTAGCCGGCGTTGTTGATCACGATGTCGACACCGCCGTAGTTGTCGACGGCTGTCGCGACGAACCGGTCGGCGAAATCTTCGTCGGTGACGCTGCCGACGCAGGCGACGGCCTCGCCGCCGGCGGCTTTGATCGCCGTCAGGGTCTCCTCGGCCGGTTCGGGGTCGAGGTCGTTGATGACGACGCGGGCGCCGTGGCTTGCGAGTTTGAGGGCGATGGCGCGGCCGATGCCGCGGCCGGAGCCGGAGACCAGGGCGATCTTGCCGTCGAGTGTTCCCACGGGAGTCCTTTCCGGTGCTGTCATGCCAGTGCGATGAGGGCTTGGCCGCGCAGCGTGATGGCGCCGTCGTTCAGGGCCACTTGGAGGTCGAGGCGGGCGCGGCGTTCTCCGTCGCCGTCCTCGATCGCGGTGATCCGGCCGGTGCAGATCGGCTCGGCGTGCAGCGGGGTGATGGAGGTGAAGCGGACGCTGTAGGAGCGGATGCGGTCCTGAGGGACCCAGCCGGTCAGGAGCCGGCCGAGGTAGGCCATGGAGAGCATGCCTTGGGCGAAGACGTCGTCGAGCCCGGCGTTGCGGGCGGCGTCGATGTCGATGTGGATGGGGTTGTGGTCGCCTGATGCGCCCGCGTACAGGGCCAGCGTCGTCCGGCTGATCTTCGGTAGCCGCAGGGGCGGCAGTTCGTCGCCCTCGTGCAGGTCGGTGAGGAGGGTCATGCTTCCGCCTTCTCCTGCTGGACGACGATGACGTTGCTCAGGTCGGCGATCGGCCGGCCGGCTCTGGTGACATGGGTCTGGCGGACGAGGAACCGCAGCGCGCCGCCCTTGCGCTCGTAGTCGTCGGTGATGCGGGATTCGAAGGTCAGGCTGTCGCCGGCGTGGCAGAGCGCGTGGTAGGTGAAGCTCTGCTCGCCGTGCAGGACCCGGTCGAGGTTGATTCCGGCCTCGGTCAGGAAGGCGAAGGGGTCCGGCCGGTCCATCTCCAGGCAGAACAGGAAGGTCGGGGGAACGGGCAGGTCGCGGTGGCCGGCGCCGCGGGCGGCGTCGAGGTCGGTGTAGACGGGGTCGGTTTCCCCGATGGCCTTGGCGAACAGCCTCAGCCGTCCGCGCTCTACATCGACGGTCGACGGCGGCGTGGACAAGCCGGTCGCTGGTGATCCGGCCATCTCAGCTGGTCCTCTCGTAGAGGGTGACCACGGCGGCGCCGCCGAGCCCGATGTTGTGCTGGAGGGCCAGCCGGGCGTCCTCGACCTGCCGGGCGTCGGCCTGGCCGCGCAGCTGCCAGACCAGCTCGGCGCACTGCGCGAGGCCCGTGGCGCCGAGGGGGTGTCCCTTGGACAGCAGCCCGCCGGACGGGTTGGTGACGACCTTCCCGCCGTAGGTGTTGTCGCCGTCCAGGACGAACTTCTCCGCGGTCCCCTCGGGGGTGAGCCCGAGCGCCTCGTAGCTGATCAGCTCGTTGGTGGTGAAGCAGTCGTGCAGCTCCACCACGTCGATGTCGTCGGGCCCTACGCCGGCGTCGGCGTAGACGCGCTCGGCCGCGGTCCGGCTCATGTCGTAGCCGACGACCTTCATCATGTCTCCGGCGTCGAAGGTGGACGCGGTGTCAGTGGTGAGCGCCTGGGCGCGGATGGCGACGGAGGCGTCCAGTCCGTGCCGCCGCGCGAAGTCGGTGCTGCAGACCACCGCGGCGGCCGCGCCGCAGGTGGGCGGGCAGCACTGCAGGCGGGTCAGCGGCCCGTAGATGCGCGGGGACGCCAGCACCTCCTCCTCGGTCAGCGCCGTCCGGAACACCGCGTAGGGGTTCGCGGCGGCGTGGCGCCGCGCCTTGACCGAGATCTTGGCGAACGTCTCGGGGGCGGTGCCGTGCGCGTCGGCGTAGGCCTGGCCGGCGCCGCCGAACAACTGCGCGGCGACCGGTGCGTGCGCGTCCGCTCCCTGGATCTGCGCCATCGCCGTCTCGGAGCGTTCGAGGGGGTCGGGGCGGTCGTCCCAGACGCTGGCGAGGGCGCCCGGGCGCATCTGCTCGAAGCCGACGGCCAGCACGCAGTCCACCTCGCCGCTCTGGACGGCCTGGCGGGCCAGCCACAGCGCAGAGGAGCCGGTGGAGCAGTTGTTGTTGACGTTGACGATGGGGATGCCGGTCTGCCCGAGGCTGTACAGGGCCGCCTGGCCGCAGGTGGAGTCGCCGTAGACGTATCCGGCGTAGGCCTGCTGCACCTGGCGGTAGTCGAGGCCCGCGTCCGCCAGCGCGACGCGGGCGGCTTGCTCGGCGAGCACCGTGTAGGGGGTGCCCGCACTGGGCTTGGAGAACGGGGTCATCCCGACCCCGGCGATCTGAACGAAACGGTCCACGCAGAACCTCCGCACTGGTGTCGTGCTGCTTGCTCTTGCCAACGGAGGTTAATCCATATTTACTTACGCCACCAAGTGCCCACTACAGACGCATGCTGTGATCTCAGGATCCACCATCGAATCTTCACTCTGGAGGGGTGATGGCGCTGCCTTCCCGGCTCGACCACCTAGCGCTCCCACTCGTGGCCGCTCCGATGACCGACGTGTCGGGGCCCGACCTGGTGACCGCGGCGTGCCGCAACGGGGTGGTGGGCTCGTTCCCCACCCACAACGCGCGGACGCCGTCCGAGCTCGACGGCTGGCTGGAGCAGATCACCGCCGGCCTGGCCGACCTGGAGGACGAGGCCGCGCCGTTCGCCGCGAACCTGGTCGTGCACCGCTCGAACCAGCGGCTCGCGGGGGACGTCGCCTCCCTGATCCGCCATGAGGTGCCCCTGGTCATCACCAGCGTCGGGTCGCCCGCTCCCGTCCTGGCCCCGCTGCAGGACGCGGGCTGCCTGGTTTTCGCCGACGTCGCGAGCATGCGGCACGTCCAACGCGCGATCGACGCCGGCGTGGACGGCCTGGTGCTGCTGACAGCCGGCGCCGGCGGCCAGACGGGCTGGGCCAACCCGCTGTCGTTCGTCCGGGCCGTCCGCGGCCAGTTCGACGGGCCCATCGTCCTCGCCGGAGGCGTGTCGGACGGCGTCGCCCTGTGGGCCGCCCAGGCCCTGGGCGCCGATCTGGCCTATATGGGCACCAAGTTCATCGCGACCACCGAGAGCCTCGCCGACGACGCCTTCCGCCGGGCACTGGTCGAATCGTCCCTGGACGACGTCACCCTCACCACCGCCCTGAGCGGTCTACCGGCCAACTTCCTGGACGGATGGTTGAAGAAGGCGACGGCGGACGCCCCGCCGCAAGGCACCGACGGGTTCGCGCAACAACGGCTCCTCAACCAGCGCAACGTATGGAGCGCCGGCCACAGCGTCTCGGGAATCACCGGGATCCTCAGCGTCGCCGAACTGGTCGATCAGACCCGCCGCGAGTACGACCAGGCCCGGCAGGCGACGGCCGAGGCGCTCCAGCGCACCACCGAGCACCGGAACTCCGCATCACCACCGCAATCCACGGCCACCCCAGGATCAGGAAGGTAGACGCCATGTGGGGAACTCTGCCCAAGGTCTTCGACCGGACGTGCACCTACTACGCCGACCGCACCGCCCTCGTGGACGCCGACCGGCGCCTCAGCTACGCCCAGATGCGCCAGTGGGCCAACCGGGTCGGTAACGGGCTCACCGGCCTCGGAGTCGGCAACGGGCATCGGGTGGGGCTCCTGATGCCGAACTGCCTGGAATTCATCCCGACGATGTGCGGGATCTGGAAGGCGGGCGCGGCGGTCACCCAGATGCCCACGCGCGCCTCCGCCGAGGACTTCCACTACTTCCTCGACGAGGTCGGGGCCTCGACGCTCATCTACCACGAATCCTTCGACGGCCAGATCACGCAGATCCGCGACCGGCTCCCCGAACTCCAGCACGTCATCCGGCTCGGCGGCGGCACCCCCGCGGCCGACGTCCTGGACTACGAGACCGCCTTCGCGACGCAGCCCTCGACCGCCCCGGACGTGGACATCAGCGTCGACGACCTGGCCTTCGTCGGATTCACCTCGGGAACCACGGGCGTCCCCAAGGGCGTCCTGCAGACCCACGCCACCTGGTCGCACTACGCCATCACCGCCGGCCTGGAGATCGGCGACATCCGCCCCGGCGAGGTCTTCGCGCACGCCGCGCCGCTCACCCACTTCACCCAGACCTTCGTGATGCCCGTCTTCATGCGCGGCGGCACGAACGTCCTGCTGCCCGGTTTCGACCTCGACCTGCTGCTGGACACCATCGAACGGGAGGGCGTGACGGCCACCGCCGTCGTCCCCACGATCGTGTACATGCTGCTGGACCACCCCCGCCGCGAGAAAGCCGACCTGTCCACGCTCCGCACGATCATCTACGCGGGCTCCCCCATGGCCCCCGACGGGCTCCGCCGCGCCCTGGAGACCTTCGGGCCCGTCTTCGCCCAGACCTTCGCCGGAACCGAGCCCGGCTACATGACCTGCCTGCGCAAGGAAGACCACCGCCTGGACTCCCCCGAGTGGATCGCCCGGCTGGCCTCGGCCGGACGCGCGATGTACCACGTCGATCTGACCGTCCGCGACGCCGACGGCAACCTCCTGCCGCCGGGCGAGACCGGTGAGATCTGCGCGTCCCAGCCCGGGCAGATGGTCGGCTACGTCGACGCCGACCGGGACGCCGAGGCGATGCAGGACGGCTGGGTACGGTCCGGTGACATCGGCTACATCGACGACGCCGGCTACGTCTTCATCGTCGACCGCAAGAAGGACATGATCGTCACCGGCGGCTTCAACGTCTTCCCCCGCCAGATCGAGGACATTCTGATCACCCACCCCGCCGTCGCCCAGTGCGCCGTCATCGGCGTCCCGGACCCGCGGTGGGGCGAGGCGGTCAAGGCGCTCGTGGTCGTCCGGCCGGGCAGCCCGGTCGAACCCGACGAGCTCATCGCCCTGGTCAAGGAGCACAAGGGAAGCGTCTGGGCGCCCAAGAGCGTCGACTTCATCGACTCCCTGCCCACCAACCCCGCAGGCAAGATCGACAAGAAGTCGCTGCGGGCACCGTACTGGGCCGGCCGCAGCGACTTCTTGTCGATCTTGCCTGCGGGG
>NZ_VCKZ01000402.1 GCF_005889745.1 Actinomadura geliboluensis | reverse complement strand
CGCCCTCGCGGCCCCGGCCCGCGACCCCGGCCCGCCGCCAGACGACGACATCCCGGACGAGCGGCTGCGGCTGATCTTCACCTGCTGCCATCCGGCGCTGCCGCTCCCGGCCCGGGTCGCGCTGACCCTGCGCACGCTGGCGGGGCTCAGCACCGCCGAGATCGCCCGCGCCCTGCTGACCGCCGAGCCCGCGATGGCGCAGCGCCTCGTCCGCGCCAAACGCAAGATCCGGGAGGCGGGCGTCCCGTACCGGGTGCCGCCCGCCGAGCTCCTCCCGGAGCGGCTCGACGCCGTCCTCGCCGTGCTGTACCTGATCTTCAACCAGGGGTACGGCGAGCCGGACCCGGCCCGCCCCCTGGCGGCCGAGGCCGTCCGCCTCGCCCGCGTGCTGGTCCGGCTGATGCCGTCCGAACCCGAGCCGAGCGGCCTGCTCGCGCTGATGCTCCTGCACGGGGCCCGGCGCGCGACCCGCACGGCCGGCGGCGTGCTCGTCCCGCTGGAGGACCAGGACCGCTCCCGCTGGGACCGCGCGCTGATCGACGAGGGGGTGGCGGTGCTCGACCGGGCGATGGCCCTGCGGCGGCCCGGGCCGTACCAGGTGCAGGCCGCGATCGCCGCCTGCCACGCCACCGCGCCCGACACGGCGAGCACGGACTGGCCGCAGATCGCCGCCCTCTACACCGAACTGGCGCGGCTGGCCCCGTCCCCGGTCGTGGACCTCAACCGCGCCGTCGCGATCGCGATGGCGGACGGGATCCCGGCGGGGCTGGCCCTCGTCGACGAGCTGACGGCGTCCGGACGGCTCGCCGGCTACCACCTGCTCCCCGCGACCCGGGCCGACCTGCTCCGCCGGGCGGACCGTACCGCCGAGGCCAGGGTCGCCTACGAGGAGGCGCTGGAGCTGGCGCCGACCGAAGCCGAGCGCCGCTACCTGGCCGGACGCCTCCGCGAACTCTGATTCCAAGATTTTTCCCGGCGATGTCGATCCGGGGCGGCCGCCCTTCGTCGGTGGGGTGAAAGTCCATCGAGAGCGAGGGAAGATCCCATGAACACCGACACGACTCCGCTGCCCGACGTGGTCGACCGGGCCGCCTTCCAGGCCGAACTGGACGCGCTGCGCGTTCGCGAGAAGGCGCACACCCGCGCGGGCGACGCGATCGCGGCCGCCCGCCGCCGGCTGCCGATGGTCGAGGTGGACGCCAAGGCCCCGCTGACCGGCCCGGACGGCCCGCTCACCCTGCTGGACGCGTTCGAGGGCCGCAGCCGGCTGATCGCCTACTACATGATGTGGCACACCGGCCACCCCGCCGCGGAGCAGTGCGAGGGCTGCACGTACTACAACGGCCAGGTCCGCGAGCTGTCCAACCTGCACGCCGCGGGCATCACCTACGCGACGTTCTGCCAGGGCCCCTACGAGGAGAGCGTCCGGTACCGCGACTTCATGGGCTGGACCATGCCCTGGTACTCCGTCCAAGACTCCGCCGAGACCCTGCTGACCGGACGCACCGCGGGCATGTTCCACCTGGTCTGCTACCTGCGCGACGGCGACCGGGTCTTCGAGACCTACTGGACGAACGGCCGCGGCGTGGAGGCCATGGACATCGCCTACTCGCTGATGGACATGACCGTCTACGGGCGCCAGGAGACCTGGGAGGACTCACCCGCAGGCTGGCCTAAGGCGGGCTCCGTCAACGGCGGCTTCTTCCGCACCGACGGCCGTCCCACCGCCCAGTGGCCCCGCCTGCGAGCAGGCCACTCCGACGACCTGGGCACCGCCTGAGCGGCAGCCCGCGCCCGGTCAGCCCGCGCCCGATCAGCTCGGCCAGTTCGGCTTGCGCTTCTCGTTGAAGGCGGCGATGCCCTCGCGGCGGTCGGGGGAGAAGGCGACGGTGCGCCAGGCGTTCTCCTCCAGGTCGAGGCCCGCGTCCAGGCCGACGCCGCCGCCGAGGCGCATCGCGCGCTTCGCGGCGCGGACGGCGGCCGGGGAGTTGCGGGCGATCGCCTCGGCGATGCCGAGGGCCTCCTCGCGGGCGGTGCCGGCGGGGACCTTGCGGTCGGCGAGGCCGTAGGCGAGGGCCTCGTCGACGGCGAGGCGGCGGCCGGTGAAGACCAGGTCGGCGGCCTTGCCGGGGCCGAGGCGGCGCAGCGCGAGCTGGGTGCCGCCGCCGCCCGGGACGAGGCCGACGCCCACCTCGGGCAGCCCGAACACGGCCGTCTCGTCCGCGACGATCATGTCGCAGGAGAGCGCGAACTCGCAGCCGCCGCCGAGCGCGTAGCCGTGCACGGCCGCGATGACCGGCTGCGGCAGGTTCAGCACGCCGCCGAACGCGGCGCGGAAGACTGGCCGCTGCGCGAGGATCTCGTCGTCGGTCATCGCGTTGCGTTCCTTGAGGTCGGCGCCCACGCAGAACGCCTTCTCCCCGGCCGCGCTCAGCACGACGGCGCGGACGGCCGGGTCCGCCGCGACCTCGGCGCAGGCGCCGGTGAGGCGGCGGGCCATCGCCGTCGACAGGGCGTTGAGGGCCTCGGGGCGGTCCAGCACGATCTCCGCGACATGCCCGTCGCGCCGCAGCGTCACTCCATCCATAAGCCGCACCCTAACGAGGACCGGGCCCCCTACCCGACGTCCGGCCCCAAGATCAAGACCGTCATCGGGTTGGATGGAGGCGTGGACTCAGCGTATGGGGATCTCGGACGGCCGCCGCTGCACGAGGGCGCGCTGCGGCGCGCGCTCGTCCGGGAGGGCGGGCTGTGGCGGGAGATCGGGATCGTGGACGAGACCGGCTCCACCAACGCCGACCTCGCGGCGCGGGCGCGGGAGGGCGCGCCGGAGGGCACCGTGCTGGCCACCGAGTGGCAGACGGCGGGCCGGGGCCGCAAGGGCCGGGCGTGGACGGCGCCGCCGCGGTCCGGGCTGGCGTTCTCCATGCTGGTGCGGCCCGCGGTGCCGGTGCAGCGGCTGGGCTGGGCGTCGCTGCTGACGGGCGTCGCCGTCGCCACCGCGATCCGCCGGATGACCGCCTGGTCGCAGAGGGGGGAGCGGTTCCTCGGCGCGGACGCCGACGGCGACACGGCCGTGGACGCCCGCCTCAAATGGCCGAACGACGTGCTCGTCGGCGACCGCAAGCTCGCCGGGATCCTCGCCGAGCGGGTCGGCGACGGCCTGGTGATCGGCGTCGGGCTGAACGTGGGCCTGCGGGCCGAGGAGCTGCCGGTGCCGACCGCGACGTCGCTGGCGATCGAGGGCGCGCCGCTCAGCGACCGGGCGCCGCTGCTGCGCGCGATCCTGCGCGAGTTCGAGACCTGGTACCGGGAGTGGACGGCGCTCGGCGGCGATCCGGACACCAGCGGGCTGCGCACCGCCTACCGGGACCTGTGCGTCACGCTCGGCCGCGACGTCCGCGTGGAGCTGCCCGGCGACCAGCGGCTGACCGGGCGGGCCCGGGACGTGGACGAGACGGGCCGCCTCGTCGTCGCGGGGCCGGGCGGGGACAGCGCGGTCAGCGCCGGCGATGTGGTGCACGTCCGTTGAACGGGGAACGAGGATCCGCGGTCCGGGCGTTGATCCGAGTGCTGATCTGCAACGATGTGCACGGCGAGTTCCAACTCTTGGGGTTGCTGGTGAGCTGCACCGATATGTCCGGAGATCGAATGATGACGCCGCCGCCGCGGCCCCCGGCGGCGGCGGGCTGAGGGGCGGGAGATGGCGGCCGGATTGCCCGATCCGAAGGAGATCGAGGAGCTCCTGCTCGGCGGCGAGCTGCGGTACAACCGCGTCCAGGCCGTCCGGCTGGCCGGGGTCACCCGCGACTTCGCGGGCCGGATCTGGCGGGCGTTCGGGTACCCGTCCATGCCGGACGAGACGATCGCCTACACCGAGGGCGACGTCGCGGCGCTGGACCGGCTGCGCCGGCTGGTCGACGACGGGATCCTGGACGAGGACGGCGTGGTCCGCCTGGTCCGCGCCTACGGGCAGACGATGACCCGGCTCGCGGAGTGGCAGGTCAACCTGCTGCGCAGCATGCTGACCGGCGACCCGCACGAGACGCCGTCCGCGGAGGCGGTCGACACGGTCGTGGACATCGCCGAGAAGCACATCGGCGAGTTCGAGCCGCTGGTCGTGCACGCCTGGCGGCGGCAGCTCGCGGCGGCCGGGACCCGGGCGCTGGCCGCGGCGGCGAGCCGCGACAACGGCGACCCGGCGGGCCGCCCGATGACCACCGTCGGGTTCGCCGACATGGTGTCCTTCACCCAGGTCAGCCGGGAGCTGGAGGAGATCGAGCTGGCCCGGGTGGTGGAGTGGTTCGAGGAGACCGCCGCCGACATCATCGCCTCCTGCGGCGGCCGGCTGGTGAAGACGCTCGGCGACGAGGTGCTGTTCAGCGCGGAGTCGCCGGAGGTCGGCGCGGAGATCGCGCTGACGGTCGCGGCGGCCATCCAGGACGAGACCGAGGTCCCGGACGTCCGGGTCGGCGTGGCCCACGGCCCCGTCCTGCCGCTGATGGGCGACGTGTTCGGGACCACGGTGAACCTCGCCGCCCGGCTCACCTCGCTGGCCCGCCCCGGCTCCGTCGTGATCGACAGCGAGCTGGCGGCGTGCCTGGAGGGCTCAGCGGCCTACGAGGTGACGCGGATCGTGCGGCGCCCGGTCCGGGGCCTCGGGATCGTCCAGCCGTTCGTGCTGCGCCGGAAGGCGGCGTCCGCGGAGACGCCGCGCGACTAGGCGCGGGTCAGTAGGCGCTGGAGCCGCTCTCGGTGGGGGAGTCGGTGAGGCGCTGCAGGTAGTTCTGCTCGCCCAGCGCCTCGACGAGGCTCAGCTCGGTCTCCAGGTAGTCGATGTGCTCCTCCTCGTCGGCGAGGATGTGCTCGAAGAGCCGGGCGGACGTGACGTCGCCGCGCGAGCGCATCAGCTCGATGCCGGGGCGGAGCCGCGCCACGGCCTCCATCTCGATCTCGAGGTCGGCCTTGAGCTGCTCGAAGATCGTCTGCCCGATGCGCAGGGTGCCGAGCTTCTGGTAGTTCGGCAGCCCCTCCAGGAACAGGATCCGGTTGGTGAGCCGCTCCGCGTGCCGCATCTCGTCGAACGACTCGTCGCGGGTGTGCTTGGCCATGCGGAGGAAGCCCCAGTTCTCCTGCATCTTGGAGTGCAGGAAGTACTGGTTGATCGCCGTGAGCTCCGCGGTGAGCTGCTCGTTGAGCAGCGCGATGATCTCTCTGTCGCCTTCCATGGCCCCCATGCTTCCATGGCCGCCTAGTTGGGGACAGCACTAACCCCCGCACGGCGCGTGTCCGCCTCCCTCGGCGGGCCGTGCGGGGCCGCGGTTTCGCTCAGGCGGCGGTCGGCGGGGCGGCCCCCTCGGCGGTCGGTTCCGCGGCGAGCTCCGCGGCGATCTCGGACGGGGCCGGGTCGGCCTGCTCCGGCACGGCCTGCTCCGGCACGGCGGTGAGCGCGAGCGGGCCGCCGGTCAGGGCGTCCGCCAGCTCGTTGGCCGTCCGGTACTGGCTGACCATGGTGTGGATGCGCTTGGTGCACATGCCGCAGCCGGGCTTGAAGCCGCAGGCGGCCTTGACCGCCTTGGCGGTCGTGCAGCCGCTCGCCATGCAGCCGTGGACGTCGTCCTCGGTGACGGCGTTGCAGATGCAGACGTACATGCCGGTGGGAGACCTTCCGTGCGGCTGGAGCTGGCCCGACGCGCCTCCCCTCGGGCACTTAGGGCGCCCTTATTGAGGTTAGGCTCCCCTAACGTAGCTCAGGAGTGTCCGTTCTGGCCAGTGGACTCCCAATCGGTGTGACTCAAGCCTCAGGGGGAAGGGCTTCCGGCGTGCGCCGCCGGGCCCGCGTCGGCAGCCGTGCAGTCGCCATGGCGCCGGGGCCCGTCGCGGTCCGGACGGGAGGGCGGGACAAGTGGCACAGGTTTGGCCGGGCGACGCGTATCCCCTCGGCGCCCGGTTCGACGGCGCGGGGACGAACTTCGCCGTGTTCTCCGAGGCGGCCGAGCGGGTGGAGCTGTGCCTGTTCGACGGGCCGGCGGGCGACGGCGAGGAGACGCGGCTGACGCTCCCCGAGGTGGACGCGTTCGTCTGGCACGGCTACCTGCCGGGCGTGATGCCGGGCCGGCGGTACGGCTACCGGGTGCACGGGCCGTTCGATCCGCGCCGCGGGCAGCGCTGCAACCCGGCGAAGCTGCTCCTCGACCCGTACGCGCAGGCCGTCGAGGGGACGATCGACTGGGACGAGTCGTGCTTCGGCTACGAGTTCGGCGACCCGTGGTCGCGCAACGACGCCGACTCGGCGGGCCACACGATGCGGTCGGTGGTCGTCAGCCCGTACTTCGACTGGGGCGACGACCGGCCGCCGCGCATCCCGTACCACGAGACCGTGATCTACGAGGCGCACGTGAAGGGCCTCACCGCCCGGCATCCGGAGATCCCGCCGGCGCTGCGCGGCACCTACGCGGGCCTCGCCCACCCGGTGATCACCGATCATCTGCGCTCGATCGGGGTGACGGCGGTGGAGCTGATGCCCGTCCACCAGTTCGTCCACGATGACGTGCTGGTGCGGCGCGGCCTGCGCAACTACTGGGGCTACAACACGATCGGGTTCTTCGCGCCGCACAACGAGTACTCCTCGTCCGGGCAGCGGGGCGAGCAGGTGCTGGAGTTCAAGGCGATGGTGAAGGCCCTGCACCAGGCCGGGATCGAGGTGATCCTGGACGTCGTCTACAACCACACCGCCGAGGGCAACCACCTCGGGCCGACACTGTCGTTCCGGGGCATCGACAACGCGTCCTACTACCGGCTCGCCGACGACGACCCGCGCTACTACACCGACACGACGGGCACCGGGAACAGCCTGCTGATGCGCAGCCCGCACGTCCTGCAGATGATCATGGATTCGCTGCGGTACTGGGTGACCGAGATGCACGTGGACGGGTTCCGGTTCGACCTCGCCGCGACGCTGGCCCGCGAACTGCACGCGGTGGACCGGCTGTCGGCGTTCTTCGACCTCGTCCAGCAGGACCCGGTCGTCTCCCAGGTGAAGCTGATCGCCGAGCCGTGGGACGTCGGCGAGGGCGGCTACCAGGTCGGCAACTTCCCGCCGCTGTGGACGGAATGGAACGGCCAGTACCGCGACACCATGCGCGACTACTGGCGCGGGCAGCCCGGCGCCATGCCCGACTTCGCGTCCCGGCTGACGGGCTCGTCCGACCTGTACGCCGACGACGGCCGCCGCCCGATCGCCTCGATCAACTTCGTGACCTGCCACGACGGGTTCACGCTGCACGACCTCGTCTCCTACGACCACAAGCACAACGAGGCGAACGGCGAGGGCAACCGGGACGGCAGCGACGACAACCGCTCGTGGAACTGCGGCAACGAGGGCCCGACCGACGACCTCGACATCGTCGCGCTGCGCGAACGGCAGAAACGCAACTTCCTGACCACGCTGTTCCTGTCGCAGGGCGTCCCGATGCTGCTGCACGGCGACGAGATAGGCCGCACCCAGGGCGGCAACAACAACGCCTACTGCCAGGACACCAAGATCTCGTGGGTCGACTGGACGGGCCTCCGCGACGACACCTTCTTCGACGAGCGCGGCCCGATGCTCGACTTCGTCCGGCGGCTCTCCAGGCTGCGCACCGCGCATCCCGTCTTCCGGCGCCGCCGGTTCTTCCTCGGCGACCAGCGGACGAAGCGCGCCCGCAGGGCGGCGCGGCGGATGGGCGAGGCCGAGGCGGAGTCCGAGGAGCTGCCCGACCTGGTGTGGTTCACGCCGGGCGGCCGGGAGATGGCCGACCGGGACTGGTCCGCGGGCTTCAACAAGTCGCTGAACGTGTTCCTGAACGGCGACGCGATCAGCGAGCCCGACCCGCGCGGGCGGCCGGTCCGGGACGACTCGTTCCTGCTGCTGTTCAACGCGCACGACGGCGACCTGACGTTCACGCTGCCGCCCGCCGTCTACGGGCAGATGTGGATCAAGATGCTGGACACCGCCGACC
>NZ_VCKZ01000046.1 GCF_005889745.1 Actinomadura geliboluensis | reverse complement strand
GCCCTGGGACTCGCCGTCGTCGGTGTTCTGCTCCCGGCCCTGGTCTCGCTGGTCGCGGCCCCGCTCGCCGCGCCCTTCGCCCCCTCGGTCCTGCCGCTCGCCGCGCTGGCGGCCGCCCTGGCGACCGTCCCGCTCCGCGCGCTCCGGCTTCTCGGCGGTCTCCGGCTCCGCCTTCTCCGCCGTTCCGGCGGACGCGGCGGCCGGCGCCTGCTCGGCGGCCTGGCCCTGATCGCCGCCCTGCTCGCCCGAGGGCACGACGTCGTTCAGGCTCACCTGGTCGTCGGACACCTCGCGCTTGGCGGCGGTGGTGCGGCTCCGCCGGGGACGCTCGGTGCGGCCCGCCTCGGGCTGGGCCGAGTCGAGTGTGGCCGCGGCAGCGTCTCCCTGCGCGCCCCCCGCCGAGCCCTGCCCCTGGCCACCCTGCTTCTCCTGGATGGCGGCGATGAGCTGGCTCTTGCGCATCCCGGTCACACCGGTGATGCCGAGGCTGGACGCGAGCGCCTTGAGCTCGGGCAGCACCATGGCCGACAGGCCGGTGCCCGAGCGGCGGCGCCGGGGGGTGGCGGACTCCGCGGCGGCCGGAGCGGCGTCGGCCACGGTTCCCGTGCTTGATGCGTCCGTAAGGAGTTCGCTGGATTCGCTCACTAAGGGTCCTTCCCAGGGAGCGGGCGTTGGCCGGCGTTCGGCCAGTCGACCCGGTGGTGCGGCCCGGCGGGGGCGCCGGGACGGGCTCCGCTGATCACGATGGAACCGGGATCTGCGTGTTCTGGGCACAGCCAGATGGTGGACGGGACGTTCCGCTCGTGCGTGTCCCCGGTACCGCCACGTCCTGAGTTGTTGCGCTGGAATGCCTGACAACGGGATATCACGGTGTCGGGGAGCCTGGTACGCGGGACCGAAACGACCGGAGGGTCGAACAGGCGACGCGCGGCTGACGAGCACGCTGCCCCGAACGGGGCATCTGGTGCGGCATTCAGCCTAACATCACCAGGGCACACAGCTATTCCCCAGAGGTCGATGTCTTCGCATTTTACCTAGCGGGATCGTGCCGGAACCTGCACCGGCCGGAGCGCCGCGAAGGCCCCGCCCCCGACGCCGCGATCAGGCCCGGACCTCGTGTTCTCCGGTCATGACGCGAGCGCCGCGGGTCGCGACGTCCAACGGGTGTATGTGCCAGCCTTTACCCACTTCGGGGACTACTGAATCAACTCGTGATGCGTTTGTGAAGGCCAGGACAGTCGGACCGGCCCCGGAAATCACCGCCGGGACGCCCCCGTCCCGCAAGGTCTTGACCAGTGCGGCGGACTCGGGCATGGCGGGCGCGCGGTAGTCCTGGTGGAGCCGGTCCTCGGTCGCGTCCAGCAGCACGTCCTCGGCCATTCCCGCGGTGAGCGCCGCGACCAGCAGCGCGGCCCGCCCGGCGTTCGCCGCGGCGTCGCCGTGCGGGACGGCCTCCGGCAGCAGCCCGCGGGCCCGCTCGGTCGCCAGCCGCTGCTCGGGGACGATCGCGACGACCTCGGTGACCTGCGATTCCAGCCGCACCAGCCGCGGGCCGGCCGGCGTCGTCCAGGCGACGGTCAGGCCGCCCGCGAGGCACGGCGCGACGTTGTCGGGATGCCCCTCGATCTCGGTGGCGAGCCGCAGCGCGGCGTCGTCGTCGAGCAGCGCCCCCGCCGGGTGCAGCGCGCGGGCCGCCACGATCGCCGCCACGATCGCGGCGGACGACGAGCCGAGCCCGCGGCTGTGCGGGATCGCGTTGCGGCAGCGCAGCCGGACCCCCGGCGGCCGGGACGGGCCGGATCCGGCCAGGTCATCGAGGACGTCGAGGGTGCGGCGCAGCACCTTCACGATGAGGTGCCGCTCGCCGCGGTCGGCGACCTCCGCGCCCTCGCCGTCCACCTCGATGGCCACCCCGCCGCCGGTCAGCTCGACCTCGACCTCGTCGTGCAGGGCGAGCGCGAGGCCGAGCGAGTCGAAGCCGGGGCCCAGGTTCGCGCTGGTCGCGGGCGTCCGCACCAGCACCGGGCCTTCCGTCCAGCCCACTTAGGTGAGGCCGAGTTCGGAGGCGGCGGAGTGCGCGTCCACCTTGATGGTGGTCGGCGCGGGGGCGCCGGAGATGGCCCAGTCGGGGTCCTTGAGGCCGTTGCCGGTGACCGTGCAGACGACCTTCGCGCCCGGGGCGACGACGCCCTGCTCGCTCGCCTGCAGCAGGCCCGCGACGCTCGCCGCGGAGGCGGGCTCCACGAAGACGCCCTCCTCCCGGGCGAGCAGCCGGTACGCGGCGAGGATCTGCCGGTCGGTGACCGAGTCGATCGCGCCGCCCGACTCGTCGCGCGCGGCGACGGCCAGGTCCCAGGAGGCGGGGTTGCCGATCCGGATCGCGGTCGCGATCGTCTGCGGCTTCAGGACGGGCTCGCCCTTCACGAACGGCGCCGCCCCGCTGGCCTGGAAGCCCAGCATGCGCGGCGTCTTCGACGCCTCCCCGTCGGCGGCGTACTCCCGGTAGCCCATCCAGTACGCGGAGATGTTGCCCGCGTTGCCGACGGGCAGGCAGTGCACGTCGGGGGCGTCGCCGAGCGCGTCCACGATCTCGAACGCCGCCGTCTTCTGGCCCTGCAGCCGGTACTTGTTGACCGAGTTGACCAGCGCCACCGGGTAGTCGACCGACAGCTTGCGCGCCAGTTCGAGGCAGTCGTCGAAGTTGCCGTCCACCTGAAGGAGCCGCGCGCCGTGCACCAGCGCCTGCGCCAGCTTGCCCATCGCGATCTTGCCCTGCGGGACGAGGACCGCGCAGGTCATCCCGGCCCGCACCGCGTACGCGGCGGCGGACGCCGAGGTGTTGCCGGTGGACGCGCAGATCACCGCCTTGGCGCCGTCCTCGGCGGCCTTGCTGATCGCCATCGTCATGCCGCGGTCCTTGAACGAACCGGTCGGGTTGGCGCCCTCGACCTTGAGGAACACCTCGCAGCCGGTCAGCTGGGACAGCCGGTGCGCGGGCACCAGCGGGGTGCCGCCCTCCAGCAGCGTCACGACCGGGGTCCGGTCCGACACCGGCAGCCGGTCGCGGTACTCCTCGATAAGGCCACGCCACGCGCGGGCGTTCGGGTTCACGTCGGTCTCCTGAATGACCTGGGATGTTGCCCGGAGTCTACCGGGATCGCCCGTACCGCTACGCGGCCCGGTCACCGGGCCTCACCTGGGGCGTCACTCCTCGCCTTCGACCCGCATCACGCTGGTCACGGCCCGGACGATCTCAAGCCCGCGCAGGCCCTCCACCGTCGCGGTGAGGGCCGCGTCCGGCGCCCGGTGCGTCACCACGACGAGCTGGGCCTCCTCGCCCAGCCCGACCTGCCGGACGGCCTGGATCGACACCCCGTGCCTGGCGAACTCCTCCGCGACCGTGGCGAGGACACCGGCCTCGTCGGTCACGTCCACCTGGATGTAGTAGCGGGTGACGGTCTCGCCCATCGGCAGAACGGGAAGCTTCGCGTACGTCACCTCGACAGGGCCCGGTGTACCGCCGGCCACGTTCCGCGCCACCGCGACAAGGTCGCCCAGGATCGCGGACGCCGTCGGAGCACCACCGGCACCCGCGCCATAGAACATCAGCGATCCGGCGGACTCGGCCTCCACGAACACCGCGTTGTACGCCTCGCGCACACTCGCCAGCGGGTGAGACCTGGGAATCATCGCCGGATACACGCGAACGGACACACCGCGTCCGTTCCGGCCGTCCGTCGAAGGGATGCGCTCGCAGATGGCCAGGAGCTTGACGACGCAGTCCATCCCCTTGGCGCCCGCCACATCGGCGGCGCTCACCTCGGTGATGCCCTCACGATGGACGTCCGCCGCCGTCACGGGCGTGTGGAACGCCAACTGCGCCAGGATCGCCGCCTTGGCCGCCGCGTCGAAACCCTCCACGTCGGCCGTCGGATCGGCCTCCGCGTAGCCGAGCGCCTGAGCCTCCTCCAGCGCGTCGTTGAACCCGGCGCCGTGCGTGTCCATCTGGTCGAGGATGTAGTTCGTGGTGCCGTTGACGATGCCGAGCACCCGGTGCACGTGGTCGCCGACCAGCGAGTCGCGCAGCGGCCGCAGCAGCGGGATCGCGCCCGCCACGGACGCCTCGTAGTACAGGTCGGCGCCGTACTCGCGGGCCGCCGCGAACAGCGTCGCGCCGTCCTCGGCCAGCAGCGCCTTGTTCGCCGTGATCACCGACTTGCCGGACTTCATCGCCTCCAGCATCAGCGTCCTGGCCGGCTCGATGCCGCCGATGACCTCGATGACGATGTCGACGTCGTCCCTGGTCACCAGGCCCTGGGCGTCCGTCGTCAGCAGCTCCCTGGGCACGCCCTCGCGCACCCGGTCCGGCCTGCGCACGGCGATCCCGGCGAGTTCCAGCGGCGTCCCCACGCGCGCGGCCAGATCGTCGGCCTGCTCGATCAGCAGCCGGACGACCTCCGTGCCGACCACCCCGCATCCGAGCAGCGCCACGCGCAGTCCGGGTTTCACGCTTCGACCTCCGCATCGAGCCGCAGCAGGTCCGCCGCGCTCTCCCGGCGGACGATCACGCGCGACCTGCCGTCCCTCACCGCCACGACGGCGGGCTTCGGGACGTGGTTGTAGTTGCTGGCCATCGACCGACAGTACGCACCGGTCGCCGCCACCGCCACCAGGTCCCCCGCCGCAAGATCTTCGGGGAACCACAGGTCCCGCACCACAATGTCGCCGCTCTCGCAGTGCTTGCCGACAAGCCTACTGAGCATGGGCGCCGCATCCGACGACCTGCTCGCCAGCACGCCGGTGTACTCGGCGCCGTACAGCGCGGTGCGCAGGTTGTCGCTCATGCCGCCGTCGACCGACACGTACGTGCGCAGGCCCTCGACGTCCTTCACCGTGCCGACCTCGTACACCGTGACGCCGCCCGGCCCGATGATCGCCCGTCCCGGCTCCACGGTCAGCCGCGGCATCGCCAGGCCGTACGCCCTGCACTCGCGGGCCACGATGTCCCTGAGCCCGTCCGCGATCGACTTGGGGTCGTGCGGCTCCTCGCCCGGCACGTACGCGATCCCGTAACCGCCGCCGAGGTCGAGCTCCGGAAGCTCGATCCCGTGCTCGTCCCGGATCGCGACCAGCAGCTCCGCCAGCCGGTGCGCGGCGACCTCGAACCCGTCCACCTCGAAGATCTGCGACCCGATGTGGCTGTGCAGCCCCACCAGCTCCAGCTGCTTCAGCTCCAGAACCCGCCGGACGGCCTCCAGCGCGGCCCCCGAACTGCGCGAGAACCCGAACTTCTGGTCGTCATGGGCGGTCGCGATGAACTCATGGGTGTGCGCCTCAACACCCGTAGTGACCCGCACCATCACCTTGGGGCGGACACCCATCTCCTGGGCGAGATACCCCAGCCGCGCTATCTCCTCGAACGAATCCAGCACGATCCGTCCGACGCCGGCCTCAAGGGCCTGCTCCAGCTCCCACTTGGCCTTGTTGCTCCCATGCAGGGTGATGCGCTCGGTAGGGAAGTCCGCCGCGAGGGCAACGGCAAGCTCACCCCCACTGCACACGTCGAGCCCCAGGCCCTCCTCCTTCAGCCACCGCGCGACCGCGGTACACAGAAAGGCCTTGCCCGCGTAGTGGACGTCCCCGTCATGGAACGCCGCCGCGTACTCCCTGGCCCGGCTCCGCACGTCCTCCTCGTCATAGACGTACAGAGGCGTCCCGTACTCCTTGGCCAGGTCCCGCACGTCGACACCGCCGACCGTCAGGACACCGTCCTCCCGGCGGGCACTGCGCGGCCACACAGCGGGCTCCAGGGCGTTCAGATCCTCCGCAGGCCCGGCAGGATGGTCCTCCGGCAGCACATCGGCATGCCTCGGCCCAGCAGGGTGTACTCGACTCATATCCGCTCTCTAGGGGTCTCACCGATCATGTTCAGCCCGTTGCCGAGGACGACCTTCACCGCCCGCGCCAAACCCGCCCGTCCCTCAGGACGGTGCTCGTGCACCTCGTGGTACGCCTCGGCCACTCTCTCCAAACACAACATCAGCGGCCTGGCATCCCGTTCCCGCTCCGCCTGCTCCGCCCGCCCGGGCACGTCCCCCATGGCCCACACGAGCTCGGACTCCAGCGCCCCGCCCCGAAACGGCGCGCTCTCGCCCCACCGCTCGACCCAGCAGGCCCGCGCGTAAGCAAGGCGAACCGAAAACCCCGGATTCTCAAACGTCCGGGGCCACTCGTCCCACACACCCCCCGGCACCCGCGCGGCGACCCCGTAACGAGGATCACCCAGGATCTGCTCCACCAGCTCCCCCGCCGCCAGGACGACCCGGACGAACCCATCGCGGACGACGCCCCCGACCCGCCGCGCGATCACCTCGGGATCGACACCGAGCCGCAGCGCCACCGGACTCTCGAACACCCCGCGCCCCCGCCCGAAGACCACGACGCTCTCCGGCACGGCGACATCGATCTCCCCGTCCGCCACGGCGTCCCGCACCGCCCGCACGAGGGCATCGCCTGGAGTCACCCTGGTGAGACTATCCGACCACTATCTGGACACCGCAGCGAGTTTCCGCACCGTCTGGATCAGCTGGTTCGGGTCGAACGGCTTGGTCACGTACGCGTCGACACCGATCTCGTGCCCCCGCCGCACATCGTGCTCCTGCGCCCGCGCAGTGATCATCACGACCCGGATGTGCGCGGTCCCGGGGTCCTCCCGCAGCTTCACCGCGGTCACCCACCCGTCCAGCCGCGGCATCATCACGTCCAGCGTGATCACGTCCGGCCGGACCTCGCCCACCTTCTCCAGGCAGTCCTGACCGTCCACCGCGGTCGACACCTCGAACCCCTCCAGTTGCAGGTTCACGGCGATGAGCTGGCGGATCACCTCGTCATCGTCGACGACCAGCACGCGTCCCAGTGGCTCGGTCACGGCTCGAAGTTAGCCCACTCCTCCCCCGCACGCACGGCGAAATCCCACGTGCACGCCACCCCGCCAACCCTGGTAACCTTCTACCGCGCCACCAACGGCGCAGGGCCCCCTTAGCTCAGGGGATAGAGCAACGGCCTCCGGAGCCGTGTGCGCAGGTTCGAATCCTGCAGGGGGCACCTCAGAAGAATCCGCGAAGAATCCCGGTTGACCAGGCACTAAGCCAGGCACCGGGGTTTGTTGCGTATGCAGCCATGTGCCACCGAAGGCCGCCGATCGGCACGGTCTCCGGAACAACGCGGAACGCGGTTGAGGTCATCTGCCAGAGGTCGCCCCCAGCAATGAGCCCCGGTACGGAAGAGACCGTCCTCGCCGAACGCCGGAGTTCAGCCGCCACGAGACCCCGGGGTGCCGGAAGTCGTGCGGGTTGCGCGCGAGTGGAGTCTTGGCCTGTGCCGTCGTGAGTGCCGTGCCGCGCGCCACGTCCAGGACCCGCCACAGCGTCGAGGGTTGGTAGACGCCGTCCTTGTAGGTGCGGAAGAACCCGCCATCCGGCCCACTGGAGCGCGCCAACTTGCTTGGGATTGGGACGCGCCGCCGGTCGACCGCATGGACCACTTCGGGCGGCTTCCAGGCGCGATCGCTGGCCCCGTCGAGTGGATCCACCGAAAGCTGTTTCTCGCGGACGACGTACTTCAGCGCACCGTAGAAGCCGCGTCAGCGCATGAACGGCGTCCTGGACGGCCGCCCCCGGCTACGGCAACTGCTTGCGCATTAGCGTGCACGCCGCCTCGTACCTAAGGGTGGTTCCGTCTGGACCATCCACGTCCCACGACTCGGGTGCGCTCCCATAGGCGACGTAGCCGAGCCGCTCATACAGCGCGCGGGCCCGTGGGTTGCTCTCCTCGACGCCGAGTTCGGCGCGGTCCAGGCCGCGGGAACGGATTCGCTGCTCGGCAGCCTGAATGAGGATGGTGCCGATCCCGCACGACCGCAGCGCCTCATGAACGGCCAACTGCCAGAGGGTTCCCGCACCGGCCGTCTTCGCGTAGTCGACTCCGCCGACCGCTACAGGAAGACCGGACGGCGGGCAGACGGCGAGATAGTCCACCTCGCCACGTGCGGTCCGGTCCAGGGCCTTGGCCATGCTCACCAGGTGGGTGGCCGACCCGGACCAAGAGCATGAAGGAAGATCGTCATGCGTCAGGTCGCGGACGGTCAGCGAGACCGTGATGTCGGCCATGAGCGCTACCTCTCAATCTCCGGTGACACGCTAACGCTGGGCGTCCTCAGGACACGATCAAGGGCGTTCATGGCCGCCGGCGCCCAGGCCGGGGGCGGTCTGGGCGCCGGTGGGTTCGCGTGTTGGGCGGGCGTCTAGGCGCGGAACGTGACGTGGGCGGAGAGGCGGTTGCCCGAGAGCAGGAGCGTTCCGGCGCCGCCGGTGGTGGTCACCGACCAGGACTGCTGGCCGGACGGGTTCTTCACCCAGCCCTCGACCGCGCAGGTCTTGGTGTCCCTGCAGACCTTCTTGGAGACGGCCGGCCGTCCCCGGTTGATGCCCGAGTAGACGTCGATCACCGCGACCTTCTTGTTGCACTCGACCTTGCCGTAGTGCCAGACGCGGCTGCCGGAGGTGCCGGCGCTGGCGTACGTCCGGCACTTCAGCTTCGTGTTGGCGAAGTGGCTGCTCCAGGGGCCGTAGTCGGTCTTCTTGACCACCTTCGCGGCGGACTGCTGCGAGAGGGACTGCCCCGGAAGCGCCCCGCCCGAAAGGGACTGCGTGGTGCCGGTGCCGGCGACGGGGGACGCGGGCTTGGCCGGTTCGGACGTGAGGCCGGCGACCACCGCGCCGCCGGCCAGGGTGAGTCCCAGTGCGCCCGTCGCGACCAGGGCGTTCGTCTTCTTCATCGCTGAAGCCTTTCTGAAGGATCGGGGCCTTTCTTTGCCGGCCGCCGTTGACTTCAGTGAAGGTAGCGATGTGAAACGATCTGGAGTCAGGGCCCTAGGGCTTCTTTATTCTGTTCGGGGGCCCTACGCAAGGGTGCAGCTATTTACCCATGAGGGTGTGGGGGAATCGTTAGTAAAGGCTTGGACGTGGCGCTATGCGGGTGCCACGGTCTGGATGAAGTTGTATCCCCAGACCGCCGACTTCGAGCATGCGGTGTGGACCGCCTGGACGGTGCCCGAATGCGAGGAGTCGATCCCCACGCACATTCCCTTCTCGCGGGTCTCGCCCGGCCGCAGTTCAAAGAGGGGCACGGGTTGCGAGGTGCCGTCGCCGGCCTTGCCGGAACTCGGCGGTTCGGCCGCCTGCAGGGCGAACCGCTGCCACTTGCTGGCCTTGTCGCACGCCTTCAGGTGGAGGCGTGCGCCGTCGCTGGGGGCGTCCAGCGTGAGGCACCAGAGCTGCTCTTTGACCGTGTAGGCCTTGATCACGTAGATGCCGCCGGAATCGGGTTCCAGCCAGAACCGCTGCAGCGCGTCCTCCTCGTCGCACTGATCCTGGGAAAGGGTCGGTGCGAACTGGTCGTCGGGGAAGATCGCCAGGCAGTCGCCGACCGACGTGGCCGTTTCCGGCTGGACCGCGTACCAGCCCGTGCCCGGCGGGGCCGCGGTCGGCCGTTTCCCGCCGTGCCCGCCGTCGGCCTTGCCGGAGTCGTCGCCCGACCCGGTCAGCATGGCCACCGCGATGACCGCGACGGTGACGAACGCCGGGGCGGCCGCCAGCGGGGACAGCGAACGGCGCGTCCGCTTTTGGCGGCGCTTTCCTCCCGGCTTCCGGTGGCGGGGGCGCGCTCGCTTTTCCGGTTCTTCCGGTGGCGCCTCCCGCGAGGGAGGCGGGGCGAAGGCGGCCTCCGGGGAAGGCGCCGGTGCCGTCCCGCTGATCCTCGCGTACGCGCGCATCCAATCGGCCTGCACTTCGGGCACGCATCCGCAAGCGCTGATGAATGCCGACACAACTTCCCGTCGCGGAAGCTTGCTTCCGCCGAGCATTCCGGCCAGGCCTTCCGGAAGGAGCACAGGCGCGGAGCCCATCCTGGCTTCGAGTTCCGCGAGGCTGAGTCCCGACCAGCGCTGAAGCGCGCGCATCAAGGCGATGAACCCGGCGGCGTCACGGACGCCGTCAGGCTGCGGGACCGCCCTGCGGCCTGGCACTTTTGCCCCTTCTTGCGTTGAAATACTGTTGGTCGTGGGCATCGTAGCGACCTCCATTGGAGATGTGGCTAGTGTTCCCTTTGCAAACGCCTGCGCTTCCGGTTCCGGGCCGACGGTACGAACTCGCGGAGGGCCGCCGATGTCCGATCTCGCCAAGCACGCTTCCGGGTCGCTGCGCGGATCCGCCGAATCCCGCATCGGCACGGCGTTCGTGCTGCTCATCCAGGTGCGGGTGCTGGTCGTCGGGGTGACGGTGCTCATCGACCGGCAGGTCCGGGGCGACTTCTGGGCGCTGGGCGTGCTGGCGGGGGTGGCGCTGCTCTCCGGGCTGATGCTGCTCGGCTGGGAGCAGGTGGTCTCGCGGCTGTACGCGCAGCCGGCCCTGCTGGCCTGCGATGTCCTCGTCGGCTACGCGGTGCTGGAGGCCGGCGGGATCCTCGGCCCGTACTTCCTGGTCACGGTGATCGCGGCCGGCCTGGCCGGGCTGCTGTACCGGTGGCCGACGACGGTGGCGCTGTGCCTCCAGCAGGCCGTGCTGTACTACGTGGCGCTCTTCCAGGGCGACGGGACGGACGGCATCCGGCACAGCACGACGCTCCCGCTGCTGCTCGCGATGCCCGCCTTCTACGGGATCGGCGCCCTGGTCGGCGCCGTGATCCGGCGGCTGTTCGACGAGCAGGCCGCGGCGGAGGAGGCGCTCTGGCGCTCGGAGGCGCTGGCCATGGCCGCCGAGGAGCGCTCCCGGCTCGCCCGGGAGATGCATGATTCGCTGAGCGGCACCCTGTCCGGGATCGCGCTGGCGGCGAGCAGCCTCCCCGCCTTCGTGCGCAGGTCTCCGGAGCGGGCGGAGAAGGAGGCCCAGCGCATCGCCACCGCCGCGCAGATCGCCACCCGGCAGGCGCGCTCGCTCATCTCCGAGCTGCGGTCCGGCACCGTGCAGCGCCCGCTGCACGTCGTGGCCGCCGAGCTCGCGGCGGAGTGGGGCCGGGCGACGGGGTTGCGGGTCGTCACGCGCATCCAGGAGGACGCCGACCTGCCGCTGCATCCCCGGCACGAGACCGTGGCGATCATCTCGGAGGCGCTGGAGAACGTCCGCCGGCACGCCGATGCCTCGGTCGTGGAGCTCACCGTGTCCGGCGGGCCGGACGGCGTCCGGGCGGTTGTGCGCGACGACGGCCGCGGCATGCCCGGACGCCCCGGCAGGGCGGGCTGGCTGGACGAGCTCGCCGGCGGCGGACACTACGGCCTCCTCGGCATGCACGAGCGGGCCCGGCGCGGCGGAGGGGAGCTCACCGTCGACTCGGTCCCGGGCGGCGGCACGAGCATCACCGTCCGGTTCCCCGCCGGGCCGGCCGGCGGCGGGGCGGCATGGGACGGGACGGCGGGGAGGACCCCGGCCGCGAGCGGGAAGGCGCCGATGGAGGGAAGCGAATGAACGCGGGTGTGCGGTGCCGGGTGCTGGTGGTGGACGACAACCCGTTCATCCGCTCCGGGCTCACGCTGGCGCTGGACGCGTCCGGCGAGATCGAGGTCGTGGGCGAGGCGGGGGACGGCCGCGAGGCCGTGGAGCTGGCGCGCGCGCTGGCCCCGGACGTGATCCTGCTGGACGTCCGGATGCCGCACGTCGACGGGATCTCCGCCTCGGCCGCGCTGAGCGCGATCAGCCGGGTCATCATGCTCACCCAGGTCGAGGACCCCGAGGTGGTGCTGGCGGCCGTCCGGAACGGGGCGGTGGGCTACCTGGTGCACAACACCTTCACCCCGGAGGAGCTGGCCGCGGCGGTGCTGGACACCGCGAGGCATCGGGCCCACCCCCTTTCCCAGGCGGCGTCGGCCGCACTGATCGACGCCGCGCGGACCGACCCGGGGGCCGCGCCCGCGGCGGCCGACCCGGCCGAGCAGCGCCGGCGGTTCGGGCTTTCCGAACGCGAGGCCGAGGTCATGGATCTGATCACCCAGGGACATCCGAACTCGGTGATCGCCGCCAAGCTATTTCTCACCGAGAAGACCGTCAAGAATTACATCAACCGGCTTTACGCCAAGCTCGGCGCGCCCAACCGCTCCACGGCCATCGTGACCTGGCTCGGAATGCCGCCGCGGGACTGACCTGCGGCGCGTTATTGAGGTCCCCCCGTCCCGCCGCTAGGGCCGTAGGGCCCTAGGGCCCCGTGGCGCGGCCGAGTAGGTTTCGGACGAATTAGTGGAGTGCGGAACGGCTGAATCGGCTGTCGGCACAATTCGTCCGGTGCGGAGGTTGAACCGTGTCCTTCTCATTCCGTAGACGCGCCGTCGTCGTGACGGTCACGGCGGTGACGGTCGGGGTCTCGGCGTTCGCCGCCCTGCACGAGAGCTCCGCCGACATCGGCCGCACGGGCGCGGCGGCCGAGTTCCACCCGGTCGGGCCGGGCGCCTCCAAGGCCCCCCGGAGCGCTCGGGAGACCCCCCGCGCCGCCGCGGAGGCCGACCGCGCCGCCGAGAAGACCGGCGGCGCGGCGACGGCGGCGCAGCGGTACGGCTGGGGGCGTCCGCTGGCGCACGACGAGTTCAACGGCCGCCTCGACCGGGAGGCGTGGGAGCTGTACGACGGCGAGGGGCACGCCGGCAAGGGGCGGCGCAGCCCCGAGGCGGTCACCGTTCAGAACGGGGCGTTGCGGATCACCGGCACGCCGGACGGGACGACCGGCGGGCTCGGCTGGCGCAACGGCGACCGCAAGTACGGCCGCTGGGAGACGCGGCTGCGGATGAACCGCGCCTGCGCCTGCTACAACGCGAACGTGCTGATGTGGCCCGTCAACGGCGGCGGCGGCACCGCGCCGGAGGGCGGCGGCGGCGAGATCGACTACATGGAGACCTACGGGGACGACGGGCTCCGGAAGGGCGCCAACTTCTTCCTCCACTTCGACCAGCGGAAGGGGTCGGAGCAGAAGGGCCGGGAGGGCAACTCGGGCCGCCTGGACGGCCGGGCCGACGTCGACCTCACCACGTGGCACACGTTCGCGCTCGAGTGGACCCCCAAGGAGATCAACGGGTATGTGGACGGGCGCCGCCACTTCCACACCACCAGGCAGGACGTGCAGCCCCCGCGCGCGATGGGCCAGGCGATCCAGCTCGACTGGATGCCCGAGCTGAAGAAGCTGACCGCGCCCGGCATCGACACCGGCCGCAACGCGACACTCGAGATCGACTGGATCCGCATGTACGACGCCTGATCCCGGCGCCCCCGGGGCGGGGGGACGCGGCGAAGGCCGGCGGGCGGGCACGGTCTTCCGGGCACGGGGTCTCCGGGAGGCCGGCCCGCCGGGGCGTCAGCGGACGATCTGCCACATCCCCTCGCCGTCGCGGCGCAGGACGAACTCGGGCTGGAGCGCCGACTCCGTCAGGTGGCCGTCCGTCCAGCGCAGCCCGGAGAAGGGCAGCACCGCCTCGTCGCGCTCGGTGATCTTGCCGCCGGTGGCCAGGACCCGGCGCAGCGCGAGCCGTTCCCGGGGCCGCAGCAGGTGGGGAGTGTCCTTCACGCCTTTGCGGCAGTCGCCTCTGAGCGCGGGGCCGTTCAAGAAGTCGCTGTCCTTGGCCACGTACCGGCACACGGACGTGTCGCCCGCCGCCTGCCCCCGCAGGAACGCCTGGAGCGCGGCGCGGGCGCCGCGGATGCCGGGCTCGGCGCCGGGATCGGTTTCGGGCGGCTCGGTCGTCTCCGCCGGGCTCGGCGGCGCGGGCCGCGTCGCGGCCGGGGCGGCGCCGGCCTCGCCGTCGTCCGATCCGCCGCCGCATGCCGCGGCGCCCAGCGTTACGGTCGCGAAAAGAAGAAGGCCGCGGACGGCCGCTTTCCGATGTGTCATCGAATGCTCCCTGAACCCGGGATCCGCCGGGTGATCATACTCTGACATATCGCAATTAGGCCATGGCGTCCAGAATGGTCAGCTGATCATCTGGGATGACCGCGCCGCACATCTTCTTGTGTGAAGACTCTTCGTCGGTACCAGGCGTCGAAGACCAGCCGTAGAGGACGGCGAAGGCCAGACCGGAGAGTGCCGCTGTGGTCCATGAGACGTCTGGCTCCAGTGCGCGAGGGAGCGCGCCCCAGAGGGCCCCGCCCGGGGCGTCGTCAATCGACCCACCGGTGGGTGTGGTCGGGGTGGGTTGGAGGATGACCTTGTCCGCTGTGCGGACAGGTGTACGATCCTGGAAACGCGGCAGGGCGATGACTGGTCTCAGTCGGAGAGCAGGGCTCCCACCCCACGCCGGCGACGGGAGGGATGGAATCCCCATGGCCGATCACGAGGTTCCGGTTCTCATCGCGGGAGGCAGCCTTGTCGGGCTGACCACCTCGCTGCTGCTGGCGGCGCGCGGCGTGCCGCACATGCTGGTCGAGCAGCACCGGGGGACGGCGATCCACCCCAGGGCGGCCTCGTTCCACCAGGGAACGATGGAGGTCTTCCGCAGCGTCGGCATGCAGGAGGCCGTCGATGACGCGGCCGAGCGGGAGTTCGTTCAGAACGGGGCGATCATCGCCGTCGAGAGCCTGAGCGGTAAGGAGCTGCAGTACTTCTACCGGTCGTACAACGACGGGGTCGAGGGGCTCAGCCCGACCTCGCGGCTGTTCATCACCCAGATCGGGCTGGAGCCGCTGCTGCGGGACCGGGCGCGGGAGTTGGGGGCCGAGCACTGCTTCGGTACTGAGCTTGTCGGCTTCGAGCAAGATGATGAAGGCGTCACGTCCGTCATACGGTCACGTGACCGCGGAACGGAACGGACCGTGCGGTCGGAGTATCTCGTCGCGGCCGATGGTGCGCACAGTGGTGTGCGAGAGCGGCTGGGGATCGACATGGTGGGGCGTGGCGGGTTCGCCGACTGCGTCACCATCTACTTCAAGGCCGACGTCCGGGAGATGCTCGGGGAGCGCAACCTGAGCGTGGTGTACGTCAACCACCCTGAACTGCTGGGGTTCTTCAGGTTTGCAATTGGCGGTGACTCCGGGTTTCTCGCCGTCTTCGCCACTTTCGGGCCGGACGGCTCCCGGGACAGCGATGTCGGAGAACACGTGGATGCCGCACGGTGCGCGGATCTTGTGCGGACGGCACTCGGCGCCGGGGCCGAGTTCCCGGTCGAGATCGACAATGTGCAGAGGTGGAGTGCGGCGGCCGCCGCGGCCGAGCGGTTCCGGGATCGGCGGGTCCTGCTCGTTGGGGACGCCGCGCACGTCATGCCGCCGACGGGCGGGTTCGGCGGCAATACCGGGATCGCCGACGCGCACAATCTCGCCTGGAAGCTGGCCATGGTGCATGGAGGGGCGGCTGGAGAGCGGCTCCTGGACACCTATGACGCCGAGCGCAGGCCGGTCTGTCAGTTGACCGTAGAGCAGGCGTACACCCGGTACGTGCTGAGGGTGGATTCCTCCCTTCCGAAGGACGATTTGGCGGAGGCGCTCGATGATGCGTCCATCGAGTTGGGCGCCGTTTACCGGTCGGAGGGGGTCGTCGAACCTGCTGCGGAGGGGGCGCCGCTGGAGGATCCTCGGGTTCCTACGGGCCGGGCCGGTACGCGGGCGCCGCATCTGTCACTCGAACGGGACGGGGTCTCGGTTTCGACGCTCGATCTTTTCGGGGGCAGGTTCGTCCTGCTCGCGGGGGCGGAGGGCCGGGAGTGGTGCAATGCCGCCGCTTCGGTGGCCGCGGCTTGGGGTGTCCCGTTGGAGGCCCATTGCGTTGCCGCGACTGGTCCGCTCGTCGACAAGGAAGGGCGGTTCGCGGACGTCTACGGGGTCGGGTCCCGTGGGGCTGTGCTGGTGAGGCCCGACCGTGTGATCGGCTGGCGGACGGACGCGCCGGGTGACGATCCCCGCAGCACGATCGAGGACGTCATGGGCCGGCTTCTGTTCCGCTGAGGTCGTCCGCAGAGCGGCTGGCGGTAGTAGGGCGCTTAGGATGCGGGCATGTCGACCGCTGACCCCTCGCATGCCGGGACGCGCCCTGGCAGCGCCCGGATCGTGTCCTGGGTGGTGGTCGGCATGACCTCGTGGTGGCTCGCCTTTCCCCTGGCCATCGCGATTGGCCTTGCCCTCGTCGACGAAGCTTCGGGCAACGTCGTCGGAAGGTCGGCGGCTGTGGCGCTGCTCTGGGCCGGGCTCGGAGGTGCCGCACTCGCGCCGGTCGCCGGTCTCGTTGCGGCGGTGGTCGGACGGCGGCGCAAGGCGGGCGCCTACTTCATCGGGATGGGCGCGGTGACTGTCTGTTGCGTCCTGTTCATTCTCTACGCGCTTTCCCAGGCGTGACCTATTGGGAAGCGTAGGGGCGTAGGGCTTCGGCGAATTCCTCCGGGACTTCGGTGGGATGCAGGCCGTCCGGGGTCCGGGTCATGCAGGCGATCGTCTGGCGGCCCCGGGCGGCGAGGAGGGCGGGGCCGGCGCCTGTGCGGTAGTAGCCGAACGCCATGGTGATGCGGTTGTCCTCGATTCCGGCGAGGCTCATGCGCACCGAGATGCGGTCGAGGGCGTGGAGTTCGGTGACGTAGTCGCAGGAGCAGGAGACGGTCACCAGGGCGAGGTCCTCGCGCAAACGTTGAAGGACGCCGGGGGCCCGGTCGGCCAGGAACAGTTCACGGCAGGCGCCCTGCCAGGTCAGGTGGGCGGTGAAGTAGACGTTGCCGACGACGTTGGTCTCGGCGAAGGTCACCCGGTGCTCGTATTCGTAGTAGGGGTTCATCTCTCCGTCCGGGGTGCGGCGGCGATCGCCAACGGGGTGCGGTGGCCGGCGATGGTGAGCAGTGCGGAGACGACGGGGCGCCCGCCCGCCCGGAGGGTCACCCAGCCGTCCTCGTAGACCTCCTGGACGGTGACGTCGCCGGGCAGGCAGGCGCGCACGGCGCGGAGGCGGCGCAGGACGAGGTCCTCGGGTTCGTCGGTCAGTTTCGCGAGGTGGACGGCCTGGTCGGTCCACGGGACGGGCGGTCCGGCGCCGTCGTCCCGGACGAGGGTGATCTCCTCGGCGGCGGGCATCAGGGCGGCGATGTTGCGGCGCAGGTACGGCTCGACGAGGACCGGCGGGAGGCCGTCGGCGAAGCGGAGAGGGCCCACGTCGCGCAGGCGCAGGCCCGTCCAGCTCAGCACGGGACGTCCTGTCTCGTCGCGCAGGACGACGTCGTAGGAGTAATCGGGGCCGTGGTGGGCGCGTTCCACCGCGTCCAGGGTAAGGGTGCCCTCGCCGGGGCCGTGCACGGCGAACCGGTCGCAGCCGATCGGGAGGAGGCGCCGGTGCGGCACGCACGCCTGGAGGACGTGGATCGACGCATCGTTGCGGATGGTGTCGCCCAAGAGGTCGTCCTGGGGCGGGGAGGCCGACAACTCGGCGGTGCAGCCGGTGGCGGCCAGCCGCGTGTAGCGGACGAGGCGCTGGAAGCGCGGGCCGTGGAAGAACAGCGATCCGTACAGGGCCCGGCCGTCGTGCGGTTCCGGTTCGGTTGCGACGGGTTCGACCTTGGGCGGGGCGCTGGCCGGGACGACGGTCGCGGTGAAGTGGTCGGCCGCGAATCCGGTCTCGTCGGTGCGGAGCGCGACCCGTACGCCGCCGTCCTCCAGGGTGAGGGCGCAGATCCGCACGGTGCGGGAGCCGTCGTCCGGGACGACGATCGGGCGGTCGAAGTTCGCGTCGGCGACGGCGGTGTGCTCCTCGCCGGTGAGGACGGCGGCGGCCCGCGCCATCAGTTCCAGCGCGGCGACCGCGGGCAGGACGGCGAGGCCGTCGATGCGGTGGTCGTCCAGCCAGGGCCGGTTCGAGAGGTCCAGGTCGGCCTCGGCGATCAGCTCGATGCCGGGCGTGTGGGTCCGCACCCGCCACGGGGCGCCGGACGGCGTGTCGAGCTGCGGCAGGCGGCCGGTCGCGAGGACGCTGGCGGGCGCCCGTTCCGACTCGGCGATCCGCGCGGCGAGCAGGACGCCGGACGCGGTGGGCAGCGGCACCACGCCGGTGCGTTCCAGGGCGGCGAGGACGTCGAGCCGCTCGCCCATGCCGGTGCCGCTCCAGGCCGTCCAGTCGATGTTGCGGACCCGGCAGCCGGGCAGTTCGTCCGCCAGCAGCCGGGCGTACTCCCGCAGCCGCCCGTTCGCGAGGGCGTAGTGGGCCTCCCCCGCCAGGCCGAACCGGCCGATCACCGAGCCGAAGGTGAGCAGCAGCCGCAGCCCGGCCGGGTCCAGGGCGGCCAGCAGCGTGCGCAGCCCGTGGTGCTTGGGCGCGGCGTGCGCGGCGAAGTCGGCGGGGCCGAGGTCGGTGAACCGGGCGGGACGGTTGACGCCGCTGGCGTGCACCACGCCGCGGACCGGGCCGAGGGCCTTGGTGAGCCGGTCGACGGCGGCCCGCAGCGCCGCCGGGTCGGTGACGTCGGCGGGCTCGTAGCGGACGGTCGCGCCGACGGCCTCCAGGCGGGCGAGGTTCGCGGCGAGTTCGGGGTCGTCGCCGGGGCGGGCGCGGCCGATCAGCGCCAGGCGAACGTTCCAGCGGCCGGACAGGTACGCCGCCGTCTCCAGCCCGATGCCGCGGCCGCCGCCCGTCACCAGCAGGACGTCGCCGGGGGCCAGGGGCGGGCCCGCATCGTCCAGCCGGACGGGGTGGTGGACGGGTTCGCCGATGCGTCCGTCCGGGGTGATGGCCAGTTCGGCGGCGCCGGTCCAGGAGGCGGTCACCGCCGCCGCGAGCACCGCGCGGGGGCTCGACTCGGGGGCGGCGATCCGGCGCAGGTCGCGGTCGGGATGCTCGGCGGCCAGGGCGCCGAGGAGGCCGGCGGCGGTGTCGCCGTGGTCGACGATCGTCAGCGGTTCCGCCGCGCGCAGAGCCTCGGCGGCGGCCGACAGCAGGTCGCCGATCACCTCGTCGCCGGGGTCGGCGGGCAGGAAGAACACCGTCTGGACGGACGGTCCGGAGCCGTGCACCAGCAGCGGCTCGACGAGCGCGCGCAGCGGCCCGGTGCCGCGCACGTGCCAGCCGCCGTCCCACCGCGTCCCCGGCAGGACGGCCGGGCGGGTGCCGGCGGCCAGCACGCGGTGCCATTCGGCGACTCCGGTGGGCGGTCCGCCGGGCGCGTCCGGGTCGGCGGCCTTCGGGAGCGCCTCGATCGCCGCCGCCAGCTCGGTGACGGTCATCCCCGCCAGCGGCGGCGGGGCGGCGGTCACCGCGCGGCCGCACCGCTCGGCGGCGAGCGAGGCGAGCTGGGTGACGCGCAGCGAGTTCAGGTGCAGGTCCTGGAGGAGGCCGTCGTCGTCTCCGATGGCGTCGGCGGGCAGTTCCAGCGCGGCCGAGACCAGGTCGCGGACCACGGTCAGGGGGTCGGACGCGACGGCCTCGGCGGGCGCGGCGACGGGCTCGGGCACGGCGGCGGGCTTCGCCGGCGGCGCCGGAAGGTCGGGGGCCGTCTCGCACGGGCTCGACAGGAACACCGGCTCGCGGTCCAGGGCGAACGGGCGGTGGAAGCGGTCGGCGAATAGCGGCTTGAGGCCGCCCGCGGCGCCCGCGGCGAACAGCGCGGCGATGACCGCGGCGGCGGGCGCGGCGGACGCGGCGCCGACGTCGAGCGGGAGCGCCGGCACGCCGCCGGGGGCGGTCTGGGCGAGGGCGGTGAGCATGTGCCCGGGCCCGCACTCGACGATGAGGTCGCAGTCGGCGGCGAGGCCGTCGAGCGCCTCCCGGAACCGGACCGGCTCGGTGATCTGCCGCACCAGCAGGGCGCGCAGGTCGTCGCGGCCGGTGAGGACGGTCCCGGTGACGGTCGAGTGGACCCGCCGCCGGGGCGGCCCGACGGGGATGCCGCGCAGCACGTCCGCCAGCGGACCGGCCGCGGCGGCGACGGCGGCGGTGTGGAAGGCGTGGCTGACCTCCAGCCGCTGGGCCGTGACGCCCGCCGCGCCCGCCCGCCGCAGCAGCTCGGCGAGATCGGCGCGCGAGCCCCCGACGACCTGCGCGGCGCCGTTGTCGGCGGCGATGGCGAGACCGGTCCCGGCGATGAGGTCGCGGACCGCGTCCGGCGGCGCGGCCACGGTGACCATGCCGGTGCCGGACGTCCCGGTGCCCGCCATGATCCGGCCGCGCGCGGCGACCAGTTCGCGCGCCCGCTCCGGGGTCAGCGCGCCCGCCCAGCAGAGCGCGGTGATCTCGCCGAGGCTGTGCCCGGCGGCCGCGGCCGCGACGACGCCGAGCCGGTCGAGCAGCGCGAGCCCGGTGAGCGAAGCCCGCAGCACGGCGGGCTGCACCAGCACCGTATCGGACCCACCGGACGCGGTGGGACGAGTGGGTGCGGTCGTCGCCAGGTCGGGCATGAGGAGGGCCAGCGCGCCGGCGTCCGGGTGGACGGGGGCGCCCTGGCCGGGGAAGAGCAGGCCGACCCGTGCCGCCGGTCCCGTGCCCAGGTAGACCCCGGGCGCGACCGGCGTTCCGGGACGTCCCGCCGCATCGGCGCGGCGTGCCGCTGCCCGGGCCCGGTCGGCGAGTTGCGCCGGGTCGCGGGCGACGATCGCCGCGCGGACCGGCGCGCCCGCGTGCGCGGAGTTCTCGGCGAGGGCGGCGGCCAGGTCGAGGTGCTCGGCCGCCGACATCCGGGCCGCGCGGGCGGCGACGCGCCGCAGGGTCGAGGCGAGGTCGGCGGGGGTGTCGGCGGCGAAGGCGAACACCTCGGCGTCGGGGGCGCGGCGCGCGAGCCGCCGCTCCCGGACGGTCAGCTCCCGGGGCGCGCCGCCGGCGGAATCGGCGGCCTCCAGCACCAGGTGGGTGTTGATGCCGCCGAAGCCCATGGCGCTGACGGCGGCGCGGACGGGGGCGTCCGGCCAGGGCGCGGCCTCGGCGAGCACCCGCAGGGGCGCGCCGGGCGCGCGGAGCAGTTCGTGTTGCTGCTCGCAGCCGACGGTCGGCGGCAGCACCCGGTGGTGCAGCGCGAGCGCCGCCTTGATCAGCCCGGCGGCGCCGGCGGCGGCTTTGGTGTGCCCGATGTTCGCCTTGACCGAGCCGAGCACGGCGGGCGGGCCGGTGCGTCCGGCCAAGAGTTCGGTGAGCGCGGCCAGTTCGGCGCGGTCGCCGACGGCGGTGCCGGTGCCGTGCCCCTCGAACAGGGTGACGGTCGCGGGGTCGATCCCGGCGCGGGCGTAGGCGCGGCGCATGGCCAGCAGCTGCCCGTCCCGTTCGGGGCGGGTGAGGCCGCCGCTCCCGTCGGAGGAGATCCCCCAGCCGCGGATCAGCGCGAGCGGCGTCCGGCCCGCGGCCGCGGCGTCGTCGGCGCGCATCAGCGCGACCATGCCGCAGCCCTCGCCCGGCAGGAACCCGGTCGGGTCGGCGTCGTAGACGCGCATCCGGTCGGTCGCGAGGGCGCCCAGCCGCGCGAAACCGACCAGCTCGAACGGGTCGAGGCTGAGGTCCACGCCGCCCGCGAGCGCGAAGTCCAGGTCGCCGTCGCACAGCGCCGTGCACGCCGCCGTCACGGCCAGCAGCGAGGACGAGCAGGCGCCGTCCACGGTGTAGCCGCCGCCGCGCAGGTCGAAGTGGTTGCACACCCGCCCGGCGATGGCGTTGGCGAGGCCGCCGACCAGGCTCTCGTCGGTCGGCTCGGGGAACGGCTCCTTGAAGCCGTGCTCCAGCCGGGCCAGCAGCTCCCCCACCGCGTCCGCGGGCAGCCCGGGGGTGGCGGCGAGCGCGTCCTGGACGGTCCGCCGGACGTAGGGCCACCGCATCCGCAGCAGCGCGGCGCGGCTGAACTCGCCGGTCAGCGTGTCGCCGAGGATGACCCCGGCGCGGTCGCCGTCCAGCCCGGAGGCGTCGGGGAAGCCCGCGGACGCCAGCGTCTCGGCGGCCACCTCCAGCGCCAGCCAGTGGGTCGGGTCGGCGGCGCGGTAGGCGGCGCCGGGCACCCGGTGGCGGGCCCGGTCGAAGGACCAGTCCTCCAGGACCGCCGCGTGCCGGACGTAGGTGGAGTCGGGGCCGTCGCCCGCGTAGTCGGCCAGGTTCAGCCGCTCGGGCGGCAGCGGGCGGAACGCGCGCCGTCCGGCCACGACCATCTCCCACATGCGGGCGGGCCCGGCGGCGTCGGGGTACCGGCAGCCCGCCCCCACGATCGCGATGGCGGGCGCGGCGGGCCGCGCCGCGGTCACCGCGTCTCCTCGGCGGTCGTCAGCCGCACCGTCCCGGCCGCCGGAGCGGCGGGCTTCGCCCCGGCCGGACGGGCGGCGGGCCGGGACGCGGCGGGCCCGGATCCGGTGCCCGGCTCCCCCGTCCCGGACGCGGACCGGCGGCTCCGCAGCGACAGCGCCGCGAGCCCGATCGCGCGGAGCCCGCACACCGCGACCAGCGCGAAGAACAGCCCGTAGACGACGTGGAAGGCGACCAGCACGCCGTACGCCCCGGCCGTGGCCAGGCCGAAGTAGATCTGCCCGCGCGGCCGGAACGGCGTCGTCCCCGGGTCGGTGATCATGTAGTTGGTGAACAGCACGAACGCGACGCCGGTCATCGCGAGCAGGGCGCTGGGCGTCGCGGTGCCCTCGATCCAGGTCCGCACCAGCGCCTGGAGCGCGAACCCGCCCACCCACGCCAGGATCAGCGGCATCTTCTTGGTGAGCATCGCGTTGAGCATCGTCCCCGAGGCCAGGATCAGCGCCGGGATCAGCCAGTCGACCGGGCCCGCGACCCACTCGGTGAACTGGTAGGGCGGCGCGATGCCGACCCACGGGAACAGCACGAGGACCACGGCGATGCCGAGGTTGGACGGGTTCATCACGTGCCGGACGCGCCCGCCGACCCGCACGCGGATCAGGTACTTGGACGTGATGCCGACCGTCACGGCCAGCACGACCGGCCACAGGCGGCTGTTGGGGTACAGCAGCATCGCGCAGGCGAGCGCCGTGATGTGCGCGGGCAGCAGGAACTCCGCCACCGACCTGGCGTTCGCGGCGAACTTGCGCGGACGCCCCGTCGCCCAGGCGTCCAGCGTCTCCAGGCCGATCTCCAGCACATAGGCCGCGGCGAGCGCGGCGAGCGGCGTCGCGTACGCCTGTTCGAAGCCGAGGACGGTGTGCCCGAGGATCGTGAACACCGTGATCGACAGCGCGAACCGGCGCAGCGCGATGACGCGCGGGTCCTTGGCGCGCCCGGCCGCCGGGGCGGCCGAGGGCGCGGTGGTGGCGGGGTTCACCGGGTCACCTCCTGAATCGTGCCGGCGGCGTCGAGCCGCAGGGTGTGCCAGCCGGGCGCCAGCCGGACCTCGCCGGTGTGCCGCGTGCCGCAGGCGTCGCGCCAGGTCAGTGTGGTGGATACGGCGGAGCTGCCGGGGGCCAGCCCGAACAGCAGCTCCGCCGCCGAATAGCCGCCGTGCCCGTTGGCGGGGTAGACCTGGCCGGTGCGCGTCCCCCGCGCGCCGTCGCCGAGCACGGCCGCGGCGCCGATCGCCGGCGTGGTCGGAGCGCCGGCGGCGGCCCGCCCGGCGGTCCTGCCCGCGGCGCAGCCGCCCGCGGGCTCCACCAGCCGCAGCCCGAGGTAGGGCGGGCGGCCGGTCCGGGTGTTGCGGTACAGGTAGGACTGGCCCCACTGGTTGGCGACGGCGAAGTCGAGCCGGCCGTCGTGGTCGATGTCGGCCAGGCCGATCGCGCGTCCCACGCTGTCGTCGTTCAGCCCGAGCCGCTCGGCGACGTCGTGGTAGCGGCCGTCGGTCCCGCGCACGAAGAACGGGTCCTGGTCGCCGCCGGAGACGTCGTCCTCGCCGGGCTTGAAGTGCGGCCACGCGCCGGGGTTCGTCAGCAGGTCGTCGTTGGTCATGGCGAGTTCCTGCAGCTGGGGCCAGCGGTCCGTGCGGCCCTTGATGAACCCGGTCGCCTGGACGATCTCGGGGTCGCCGTCCCCGGCGAAGTCGCCGACCTTGACGTCCCAGCCCCAGCCCGACCGGGACAGGCCGAGCGGTTCGCTGTGGTCGTCGTAGGCCGCCTTGCCGCCGTTGAAGATCTTCTTGTCGCGGCTCATCCAGACGAAGTTGCTCTCCAGCAGCCCGTACGTCTCGGTGATGTTGGAGACGACGAGGTCGGGGACGCCGTCGCGGTTCAGGTCGGAGAAGGCCACCCCCATGCCCTTGAAGGAGTCCTTGCCGAGCACCTTCGACTTCGGGGTGGTCAGGTGCCGGACGCCCGTCTCGACGCGGAACCGCACGTGTCCGGGCGTGGAGCGGTTGCGCAGCAGCCGGTCGGGGCCGAAGTCGTTGGCGAGGTAGACCTCCGGGAGCCCGTCGCCGTCGAGGTCCTGCGTGCCGGTCGCCAGCGTCCAGCCGTGCGCGACGGGGCCGGAGAACGGGTTCGGCACGTCGGTGAACGAGGCGGACGGGCGGTCCCCGCCCTGCCCGGCGCGCCACAGCAGGACCCGGTTCGTGCCGCCGTTGTAGGCGGCCGACATCGACCGCTGCATGACCAGCTGCGACTGCCGCGCGCCCGTGTCCAGCACGCGTGCGCCGTCCGGGAAGTAGTTGCCCACGATCACGTCGTCGTGGCCGTCGCCGTCCACGTCCGCGACCGACACCGCGTCGGTGCTCCACACCTGGCGGGGCGAGACGAGCTCCTGCGGGCGGAAGGCGGCGGGGTCGCCGAGCGCGGCCGGGGTGCGCAGGAACAGCACGGGCGAGCGGCCCCAGTAGGAGACCATCACGTCGGTGCGGCCGTCCTCGTTGAAGTCGCCGGGGGTGCAGACGGTCGGCGCCATCGTCGCGTCGAAGGGCAGCCCGGTGGGGACGAGCGTCCGCGGCGCCATCCGCGCCCCGGTGCCGGGAGCGGGGAGCAGCCGCACCGAGTCGTCGCGGGGGTCGACCAGGCAGACGTCGTCGGGACGTCCGTTGCCGTCGATGTCGGCGACCGCCACGGCGGCGCCGACGGCGGAGATCCAGTGCCGGATGTGCCGGTAGGCGGGGGCGACCGCGCGGACCTGGCGCGGCATCTCGGTGCCGTTCAGCGCGGCCCGGTCGAAGGCGAACGGCTGCGCCAGCCGCGCCTTCTCGGTGCCGGAGGCGCCGGGGAGGCCCGCGAGCTGCCAGGCCGCCAGGATCAGGGCGAGGGAGCAGATCTGCACCAGCCGGGAGCGCAGCAGGGAGATCACGCGACCACCCCGCCGCTGCGGTCGCGGGCGGCCCATTCGGCGCGGACCCCGGCGCGCCAGTGCTGGTAGGCGGCGATGCCGTCGCCGTACCGGGCGGCCTGGACGAGGCGGGCGTCGGTCCAGCCCGCGGCCTCGCCGGAGCCGGTGCCGCACAGCACGGCCACGGCGGCCTCGCTGCGTTCGGGGACGCGGCCCGACAGCAGGTGCGCCTTGGCGGCGAACGCCGCGCCCTGCGCGAGGTGGGCGCGGTGCTCCGCCGCGGCCTCCCCGAGGACCGCCAGCTCATCGGGGGTGCGGACGCCGGTGTAGGCGGCGGCGAGGCCGACGCCCGCCCACAGGTCGGGGCGCCGCTCGGCGGGGAAGCCCGCGACGGTGCGCGCGACGCGCTCGGGGTCGGCGCCCGCGTGGAACCACAGCGCGCGGCCGGCGCCCTGGTCGCGGACGGGCCGGGCGGCGCCGCGCGCGGCCCGCTCGATCCACTTCTCGCCGAACACCCGGCCGGGGTGGAAGTACGCCTGGTGGAAGCCCCAGCCGTCCCAGGCCAGCCAGCGCTGCGGCGCGGGCGCGCCGCCGATCCCGCGCCAGGGCCGTACGCGCAGCCGGGCGAACGCCCAGCCCGCGCCGACGGTGATCAGGTGGAAGTAGCGGCGGCCCGGCCCGGCGAGCAGCCCGGCCAGCCGCCGGCCGCCGGTCAGGGTCACGAGGTCGAGGAGCGTGCGGCTCATGGCCGCGCCCTCGTAGGCGAAACCGCGCATGGGGTGCGGGACGTCCGCGAGGTCGAGCGGGCCGGAGCGCCGGGCGAGGGCGGCGTTGTAGCCGGCGGCGAAGGAGTCGACCACGTCCTGCAGGCCCGCGCCGTCCATCGGCCGGAAAGGAATGTGCCCCATCTTTTCGAGCGCGATGGAATCCCCGTCGAGTGCCAGCAATCGCTGGTATACGGGATGGGACGGCGGCCTTTTCGCATAATTCACGCGCACTCCCTGAATGAAGGTCAGTGCCGAAACTAAGCTCCTCGACTCTGGCAGTCAAGGTTAGATACTTTTTACCTTCCAGTTATTGACACGATGATCATTTTTCTCGGCGGAGAAGGCCGGGCAGGTCGCAGCGAACGGCGGCGTACGCTGGCCGAACACACGTTCCCCGGGGCCGGGCGACACGGATTCGCCCTCCCCTCGGCCGAGGCTGCACCGGCACCGGACATCCAGAAAAAGCACATCCGGCCGGCGCGCCAACGCCCCGTCCAGTTACGTCATGAAGTTTTCAACGGCCGTTCCAAGAACTGTCGAACACAGCCGGACGGCACGCCGGAGGTCAGCGGATTAATCCCTCCCATGCGTAGGGAGCGGCCTCCAATTGGAAATCGAGCCCGGGATGGTTCGCCTGGACGGTTCCCTCCAGCGAGAGCAGGCTCAGCATCGGAAGGGCGAACTCCGGTTCGGCGTGCAGCCGGCAGTCGCGCTGCAGCGCGAAGAGCTCGTAGCAGAACGCCGACAGGCGGAACTCCCCGGCCGGCGCGCCGGCGTTGCGCGCCACCAGCGCCGCGACCCGCGACCGGAACCCGGCCAGGTCGGCGTCCGGGGCGGCGCCGCGCACCGTCGACAGCAGGATCGCCGCGCAGCCCTCCCCGTCGCCCCTGGCCATGGCGGCGAAGAAGTCGGTGAGGTCGCGCCGGGCCGCGTCGCTCATCCGGAAGACGAGCCCCGCGTCCAGCAGCACCACCGAGCCGTCCGCCCTGAAGTAGACGTTGCCGTGGTGCAGGTCAATGTGGACCAGCCCCTCGACGAACAGCAGCCGGTACACCGCCCGCACGAGCGCGGTGGTCTGCGCCCGCCGGGTCTCGGCGGGCAGCGCGGCCGCCGCGGCGCGGTCCAGCCCCGGCACGTACTCCATGGTGATGACGCCGCCGCCGCACAGCTCGGCGACCGGTTCCGGCAATAGGACGCCCGGCGTCCCGTCCAGGGCGTCGCGCAGCCGCCGCAGGTTCGCCGCCTCGGCCTCGAAGTCGACCTGGGCGAGCAGCAGCGCGCCCAGCTGCCCGACCATCTCCACCAGCGGCAGCCTGCGCAGCGCGGGCAGCCGGACGGCGGCGCGCGCCAGCCGGTCCAGGATCGCCAGGTCGCCGGCGACGGCCTCCCGCACCCCGGGCCTGCGGACCTTCACCGCCAGCACCCGGCCGTCCAGCTCCGCGCGGTAGACCGCGGCGATCGAGCCGCCCGCCACCGGCGGCCGGGCGAGCGCCTCGGCCAGCGGGCCGGGCAGCGCGCCGAGCCCCGCCCGCGCCTCCGCCAGCACGGCGGCGGCCGGCGCGGGCTCGATGTCGTCGTGCAGCCGGCCGAGCGCCGCCGCCAGCCGCGTCCCGACCAGGTCGGTGCGGGTGCCGAGGAGCTGGCCCGCCTTGACGAACGTGCCGCCGAGCCGCTCCAGCAGCCGGGCGACCTCGGCCGCCGACCGGTCGGCGCGGGCACCGCCGCGGTGGCGCGCGCCGATGACCGCCAGCCGGACCAGCGCCGGCGCGCCGAGGGCGACGATGCGTACGAAACGGGCGGCCGGTCGCCGGACTGCCGGCCCCCCGCCGCGGCCCACCTCAGCCCGCCCGTGCGGGAAGGAGCCGCCGCAGCGCGTGCCGGAGCGGCTCGGGCCCGCCGTCGAACGCCTCCGGCGGCACCGGCACCGGGCCGCCGTCCCGGCGGTACTCGGTGGTGGCGCCGGTGTCGCCGCGGTGCGCGCGGATGCGCACCGGCAGCCCGGCGTCCGGACCGGGCCCGCCCGGCTCGACGATCTCCCAGCGGCGCTCGGTGGCGCCGCGCCGGTCGACCTCGCGCGCCACGACCCGGCCGGTCGCGGGGTCGGTCGCCTCGGTGACCCGCAGCCCCGGCGTCGTGGCCGGGCCCAGGTAGGAGCGGGTCTCCGCGGACCGCCACCGGCTCCAGGGCAGTTCGGCCCGGCGGTCCTGCGGGGACGCGCCGAGCCCCGGATAGCGCCAGGTCATGATGTCGAGGTAGCCGACCTCGGCGAGCGGCAGGCAGCCGAACAGCTGCCGCTCCGCGATCCGCACGGAGCGCGGCATCGTCGCCGAGCGCGTCCAGACCTCGCAGGTGCCGCGGGCGGCGTCCTCCGCGATCCACAGGTAGGTGCCGGCCAGCGGACCGGGCGCGGTCACCACCAGGCAGGTGCGGGCGGTCCCGGCGCCGAGCCGGCGGGCGATCAGGTACCGCACCGGCCGGTGCCCGGACTCCGCCTCGACCGCGAACGCGAAGCTGGTCAGCCCGTCGGCCGCCAGGTTGGCGGGCTGCGGGGCAGGCGCTTCGAGGCCGGACGGTGTGAGGCCGGACGCGGCGAGGCCGGACGGTTCGGGGCCGCCGGCGCCGGGTTCGAACGGGTCGGGTTCGGGGGGAACCGGTTCGGGTGAGCGGCGCTTCCCGGATCCCGCCGACCGGGCGGATCCTCGTGGCGCTGCCCCAGGCCGCCGGGTCCTGGGCGGTGGTCCGGCAGAGAACGTCTCGGCAGAGAACATGTGATCTACCTGTCTGGTGCCCGTTGCCTGTCCGTCAGCAGATCACTTCAGGATTCTATAGTCAAGACTCGTGTCATGACCGGCCCGCACGCCTTGACAGGGGGCGGCGGCGGGGGGCGGTCCGGATCCGGTCACGCCCGGCCGGACCGCGGCGGGCGGACGGTCAGCCGACCAGGCCGAGGAGCCGCGAGCAGCGCAGCACGACCTCGTCGTCGCCCTCCATGGACAGCCGCCGGGTGAGCGTCGCCTCCAGCGGGCTGAGCCGGCCGGCGCCGATCTCCACGAACGTGAGCGCGTCGGTCGTGACCACGAGGGCCGGGTCGGTCTCGCACTTGCCGTGCCGGACCGAGACGGCGCCGTCCTCGACGACGGTGTGGAAGACCTCGTCGTCGATGCGGAACTCGTACTGCTCGTCGGGGCCCGCCATGGCCGGGTCGATCATGGCCTCGACCGCGAGGGCGGCCCAGCGCGGGCGCACCACGTCCTCGGCCGCGGGCGCCTGGAGCAGCCCGAGGCCCCAGCGCGCGAGGGCGAGCACCGTCTCGCGCAGCCCCTCGCCCTGCTCGGTGAGCTCGTACACGCGCACCTTGGAGCCGGGCCGCGTGCACTGCCGGACCAGCCCGGTGTCGGTGAGGAAGCGCAGCCGGTCGGCGAGCAGGTTGGTGCCGATGCCGGGAAGGTTGTGCTGGAGTTCGTTGTAGCGGCAGGGGCCCACCAGCAGCTCACGGACGATCAGCAGCGTCCACCGCTCGCCGATCACGTCCAGCGCCCCCGCCAGCCCGCAGTACTGACCGTAGTTGCGACGCTGCTGGTTCATCTCGGACCACCTTCCGCCATCACTTCACAAGTGTATTCCGAATCGACCTCCGATCGCACCCGGATCGACCCGGCGCCGGACGCCGGGTCGGCATCATCGCGGCAGGCGGAGGAGCCGCCGACCGATTGATCCGAGCCCACTCGATTGCTAAAGTTCCGTATAGTAGTGTACCGGGAACTCCGAACCAGGGGCTGACATGCGCGTACTCTTCCCGACGGCCCCCGCGATCGGCCACACGTTCCCGATGGTGCCGCTGGCCTGGGCCTTCCGCGCCGCCGGCCACGAGGCCGTCTTCGTCACCGGGGGTGACGGCCTGACGGTCGCCCGCGCCGGGCTGCCGGTCGTGGACGCGCTGCCGGGCCGCTCCACCACCGAGATGCTGAGCGGGTTCGCCCGCGACGTCCCGGCCCTGTTCGCCCCGCTGTCCGGCACGACGCTGCCGGAGATGCACGCCGAGATGGACCAGCGCAAACCGCACATCATCGGCGCCTGGGACCCGCTGGTGGACGCGTACGTCGCGGCGGCCGAGCGGGTCCGTCCCGACCTCGTCGTGCACGACCCCATCCTCGGCGTGGGCCCGCTCATCGCGGCCAAGGCCGGAGTGCCCGCGGTGGGCCACGGCATCGGGCTGTCGCGCTTCGGGCCGGAGCTGCTGCACGAGCCCCCGGCGGCCCGCGCGTTCCAGCGCCACGGGGTGCGGCCTCCCGACGGCGTCCGCACCCTCGACATCGCGCCGCCGAGCCTGGCGGAGGGGCCGCCGTCGCCGCTGGCGATGCGGTACGTCCCCTACAACGGCGCCACCGTCCTGCCGGACTGGCTGGCGGAGCCGCCGAGCCGCCCGCGGATCGCGGTCACCATCGGCTCGATGGTGCCGCGCGTCGGGGGCCTGGGCCCCGTGGAGCGCCTGCTCGCCGCCGCGCCCGGCGTGGACGCGGAGTTCGTCGTGGCCCTCGGAGACACGGACCCGGGGCAGGCCGGCCGCCTCCCCGAGCCGGACGAGGTCCCCCCGAACGTGCGGACGGCCGCCTGGGTGCCGCTCGACGCGCTGCTGCCCACCTGCACCGCCGCGATCCACCACGGCGGCGCGGGCACCCTCATGACCTGCTGCGCGCTGGGCGTCCCGCAACTGGTGCTGCCCCTCAGCCCGGACCGCCACCTGGAGGCGGAGATGCTGCGCTCCCGCGGCGCCTGCCACATCACGTCCCCGGACGGCCTGGACGCCGACGCCATCAAGCGCCTGCTAGCCGACGACCAGGCCCGCACGGCCGCCGCCGAACTGCGCGCCGAGATCGCCGCGCTGCCCACTCCGTCCACCATCGTCGCCGGCCTGACCGGCTAGGGGCGCAGCGGGCCACTGACCGGGACGATCGAACCCTGCGGAAGCCAGCGCCCGCTGAACCCGTGCGCGTGCAGGCCGAGGCTGCCCGGCACCCCCATCGGGGACGCCGCGTACAGGCGCACGGGCGCCGCGGCCGTCCCGCGCGACCAGCCCGCGAACCCGGCGGCCGTCGCGGGCTCGCCGGGGAACGCCTCGTGCAGCCGGGCGGCGTACCGCACGGCCTCCGCCCCGGCGGGATCGAACCGCAGCGGGACGAGCTGCCCGGCGGGCGGGTCGAGCAGCTCCGCGTCCAGCAGCCAGGGCGCCAGGTACACGCCCGAGGCCGGGACCGCGCCCGTACCGACCCGGCGGACCAGGCCCGCCGCCCCGCTCCAGCCCGCCACCACCACCCGGGGCACCCGCGCGGACTCGTCCGCCGTCACGCCCAGCCCGAGCCGCGCCGCCGCCGCCCGCACCTCGGCCTCCGCACGGACACCGCGCGGCGACCCGTCCGCGGTGACGGCGATCGCACGCGCTCCGCGCCGGGCGATGAACCCGGTCAGCGCCCGCAGCGCGGCGGCGTCCGCACTGGTCAACTCATCGGCCTGTCTCCTATACACATCCCCCCACG
>NZ_VCKZ01000793.1 GCF_005889745.1 Actinomadura geliboluensis | reverse complement strand
GGTGCCGTCCCAGATGGCGGCGTCTTCGGCGTTCAGCCAGCCCTTGATGTAACGGCCGCCGTCCAGCGAACGCGTCGAGTCGACCCAGGATTGCTCATAACCCCGCGCCACGTCTTCGGGGGCTTGTTGGGTGCCGTCGCGCTCGGCGATGACGTCGCGGATCCGCTTGCCGAAGGAGGCGACCTTCCCGGCGGAGAAGCCCTGATCGACCATGCCCAGCAGGATGTCTTCGGCTTTGCCGCAGTCATCGTCGTCAAGTCGGGCGGTCGCGTCGGCGATGGTGGCGGCATATCCGGCCGACAGGTCACCTGTGGTCCACCGCTCGGTCATCTCGGGCAGGCGGTGGCGCTGGCGGGCCAGGGTGAGGCGTTCCTTGGCGCGGGACTCGCGCATCCCGAGGCGGGACCGCAGCCAGGACCGGGTGGAGGGGTATCCCCACCGCTGCACTTCGCGGGATCGGTCGACCACGCCAATGA
>NZ_VCKZ01000401.1 GCF_005889745.1 Actinomadura geliboluensis | reverse complement strand
AGACTGCCCCCTCACGGCCTTTTCTCCCGGCCAGCTTGCCGCAGGCGGCGGCTCTTCGCAGTCCGAAGCGGTCAGATCGCCGCGACGCGGCCGAACTTCCACCGGGGAGTGCTTTCCTCCTCCACCGCCGGACCGGCCGCCGCGGCCCGGCCACGCCATCCGCCGATACCGGTCAGTATCCGTGTTCGATCGCGGGCCCCAGCGGTCACCACCGCCGCACGGGCGCTCACCCTGCGCAGCGGCGGGCGCCCCGACGCGACCGCCCGGTTGAGTACGCACCGCGTTCGGCGAGAGAATCTCACCCAGCCGGGCACCCGGACCCGCCGCGACCGCCGGTGCCAGGCCCGAAGGCCAGGGAGAGAGCCCGGACATGCCACCGGAACCCCGTACCGCCGACGACTGCTTCGCCCGTCTCGAAGCCGACCCGGCGGGCGCGACGAGCTACTTCTACGGCCGCCTCTTCGCGGCCGAGCCCCACCTGCGCGCCCTGTTCCCGCCCGCGATGGGCCGCCAGCACGACCGGTTCTTCCAGGCGCTCGCCCGGATCGTGCGGAGCCCGGACGACCCCGCCGGCCTCGCCGCCCACCTGTGCCGCCTCGGCCGCGGCCACCGCAAGTACGGAGTCCGGCCCGAGCACTACGAAGCCGTCGGCGCCGCGCTCACCGCCACGCTGCGCGTCTTCGCCGCCGACTGCTGGACGCCCGCCGCCGAGGCCGCCTGGACCGCCGCCTACACGCGCGCGGCCGAGGCCATGATCGGCGCCGCCGAGCGGGACGCCGCGCAGTCCCCGCCGTGGTGGGCCGCCGAGGTCACCGCCCACGACCGCCGCGCCCCCGACCTCGCGGTTCTCACGCTGCGCCCCGAGCGGCCGCTCCCCTTCGCCGCCGGGCAGCATGTCAGCGTGCAGACCGCCCGCTGGCCCCGGATGTGGCGGCCCTACTCGATCGCGAACGCGCCCCGGCCGGACGGCACGCTGCGCCTGCACGTCCGGGCCCGCCCCGGCGGCTGGGTGAGCGGCGCGCTGGTCCGGGCCACCGCGCCCGGCGACACCGTGCTGCTCGGCCCGGCCGAGGGCGAGATGACCCTCGACCCCGACCCCGGCCGCGACCTGCTGCTGATCGGCGGCGGCACCGGGCTCGCCCCCATGAAGGCGCTGGCCGAGCAGGCCGCCGGATCCGGCCGCGACGTCCGGCTGCTGGTCGCCGCGCGCACCGCCGACCACCTCTACGACCTGCCCGACCTGCGCCGGCTGGAGGCGGCGTCCGCGCGGCTGCGGGTCGTCCCGGTCCTGTCCCGGTCGGCGGGCCCCGGCGCGCTGACCGGCCACGTGCAGGACGTCCTGCCCGGCCTGCTGGACTGCGTCCGCGACCACACCGCCTACGTCGCCGGGCCCGCCCCGCTCGTCCGGGCCGCGGCCGCGGCGCTGCGGCGGCTCGGCGTGCCGGCGCCCCGCGTCCACCACGACCTGCCGGCGTGCGGCGGCGGGGCGGTCACCAGCCCGCCCGCTCCCGCAGGTACTCCGTCGTCGGCGCGTCCGCCGGATAGAACGACTCGATCGCCAGTTCCGCGACCGTGATGTCGATCGGCGTGCCGAACGTCGCGATCGTGCTGAAGAAGGACAGCTCCCGGCCGTCGAACCGCATCCGCAGCGGGACGAAGACGTCGTGCCCGGCGGGCGGCGCGATCGCCTCCCCGACGTCCCCGGGGAAGCTCCGCAGCTCCCGGCAGAGCTGGGTCAGCGAGGCGTCCGCGGTGAGCGCGACGTGCCGCCGCACCCGGTCGATCATGTGGGCCCGCCACTCGGCCAGGTTCAGGATGTTCTTCGCCATCCCGTCCGGGTGCATGCTCAGCCGCAGCACGTTCAGCGGCGGCTCCAGCAGCTCCGGCGGCGCGCCCTCCATGAAGAGCGCGGCGGCGCCGTTGGCGTCGATGAGGTTCCAGAACCGGTCGACGACCACCGCCGGGTACGGCTCGTGCCCGGCCAGCACCTGCTTCAGCGCCGCCCGGACCGCGTCCATCCTCGGCTCCTCGATCGGCGTCTCGTCGAACACCGGCGCGTAGCCGGCCGCCACCAGCAGCAGGTTGCGGTCGCGCAGCGGCACGTCCAGGTGCTCGGCGAGCCGCAGCACCATCTCGCGGCTCGGCGCGGAGCGCCCGGTCTCCACGAAGCTGAGGTGGCGGGTCGACACGTCCGCCTCCGACGCCAGCTCCAGCTGGCTGAGCCGGCGCCGCTGCCGCCAGGCGCGCAGCTGGTCGCCGATGGGTCGCATGTCACTCAACGCCGTCGTCACGCTCCGGACGCTACCGGCCTCCCGGTCACGCCCGCGATTACGTCACGGGTAATGGACGCCGCGACGGCCCGGCGACCAGGGTGGACGCGAACACGCTCACCGAGGAGGCTCCATGACCCCTGACCAGCTCACCGACGCCATGCCGTTCGCCCGCGCGCTCGGCGTGCGCATCGACACCGCCGGGCCCGAAGAGGTCACCGGCCGGCTGGACTGGGCCCCGGAGCGCTGCACCGCCGGCGGCGTCATGCACGGCGGCGCCCTCATGGCGCTCGCCGACACCCTCGGCGCCGCCTGTGCGTTCCTCAACCTGCCGCCGGACACGTTCACGACGACGCTGGAGTCGAAGACGAACTTCTTCCGCGGGGTCAAGGAAGGCTGCGTCAAGGGCGTCGCGCACCCGCTGCACACCGGGCGGACGTCGATCGTCGTCCAGACCGACCTCTACGACGACGGCGGCCGCCGTGTCGCTCAGGTAACCCAGACCCAGGCCGTCCTGTGCTCCTGACAGCCCGACCCGCCCGGCGCCTTTACGTTGTAGATTTTTTATTGAGGTACTCGCCGAAGAAGGCGAAGATCCGCTCCCACCCGTCGGCGGCGTTCTCCCGCCCCCTGCCGAGCCCGAAGACGATCTTCGCGACCGGGCCGAGCGGGGCCGGCGGGGCGAACCCGGTGAGGAAGGAGTGCCCGGTGCCCGGGTACTCCTTCACGTCGTGCGGGACGCCTGCGCTCGCCAGGGCCCGCTCCAGCTTCCCCGCCGCCCCGCGCAGCGTCGGGTCGGCGCCGCCGTAGCTGCCGACGACCGGGCACGCGCCGCGCAGCGACTCCGCCGGCCGGCGGGGCAGGATGCCGTAGTTCGCGGCGGCGGCCTTGAAGTCGTACTTCGCCGCCGCCACCAGCGCGAACCCGCCGCCCATGCAGAACCCGCACACGCCGACGTCGCCGGTGCAGTCGCCGCGCCCGGCGAGCCACGCGCGCGACGCCTCGATGGCGTCGTAGGTCGGCCCGCGCTGCGCGCGCATGTCGCGCATCGCCTTGCTGACGCACCGCACCCACGGCGCCCCGTTGTAGAGGTCCGGCAGGACGGCGAGGTACCCCTGCGCGGCGAACCGGTCGGCCTGGGCGCGCATGTCCGCGTTGGCGCCCATCGCCTCGAAGACGATGACGACGCCCGGCCAGGGCCCCTCCCCCGCGGGGACGGCGAGGTACCCCGGCACCTCCCGCGCGCCCGCGGGAATCATGATGTCAGACATACCGTCCAATAATGCCGCAGCCCCCGCCGCGCGCCTAGGCCCCGCCGCGGCGCCCCAGGGCGGAGGTCAGACCTTCCGCCACTCGGGGATCCACGAGCCGTCCTCGACGACGTAGTCGCCGAACAGGTCCGGGGCCTCCCTGCGCATCACCTCGCCGATCTTGCCGAACAGCAGCCGGATCTCCTCCTCGGCGCCCGGCGCGGTGCGGTTCTCCAGGGTGTGCCGCAGGGTGCGGACGTTGGCCGTCCAGACCAGGCCGGTGCCGACGCCCTCGGGGGCGAAGCGGCGCATGAACGAGGTCTTGTGCTTCTTCTCCTTGAACGGCACGCCCTCGTCGTCGAGGCCGAAGTGCTCGGCCATCCAGCCCTGGAACTCCTCCATCTGCTCCAGCATCGCCGTGGCGCGCTTCATCAGCTCGGGGTCCTCGCGGGCCCACTCGGGGAACCAGAACGGGATGTCCTGGAGCCGGACGAACCGGAGCGACTCCTGCGAGATCGCCACGCCGGGGCGGTGCCGGACGAGCTCGTGGGTCAGCACGCGGCTCACGTTGTGCAGGACGAAGCTGAAGCTGACGTGCTCCAGCACCGAGCCGTGCAGGCTCCGCAGGATGTTCTGCAGGTACTGGCCCGAGTCGGTGCGGATCTTGGTCACGTTGGGGTTGAGGCCCGGCTCCCAGGAGCGGTAGCAGAGCCGGCCCGCGAACTCGGCGAGGTTCTGCGGGTCGTTCAGCTCCGCGTCGAGGTCGCCGCGGTCGAGCCGCTCCAGCCAGCTCTCCCCGCCCACGTCCCGCAGGTACCGGGCGACCTCGTCGTAGTCCAGTTCGGGCTTCGCGACGAGGAACACCTCGGGCTCGACGCTCTTCACTCTCGTATCCCCCCACCGGTCGTTTGCATCGCCTCTTAGGAAACCACCCCGCCGGTGCCGCCGCGACCTGGGACGGGCCCCGCCGCGACGGTGTGGACCGATACGGTTCGGTTCGGAGGGTTCGATGATGGTTCAGGGGGATCCCGGCGCTCTGCTGGAGCGCGCGCGCAAGTTCGAGCGGCAGGGGCGGTCCGCCGAGGCCGCGGCCGCGTTCGCGGAGGCCGCCGGGGCGATGGAGGCGCGCGGCGACTGGCCGGACGCGGCGGCGGTGCGGGCCCGGTACGCGCGGGCGCTCGCCGCGGCGGGCGACGTGGCGAAGGCGCAGCGGGTCGTCGACACGCTGGACCGGGGCGCCGCGTCGCTGCCGGCGGAGGTGCGGGCGGGGCTGGACGCGCAGGCCGCGCACGTCCTCGCGGCCGCGGGCCGGACCGGCGAGGCGGCGCGGCGCGCCTGGGCCGCGATGTCGGCGTTCGGAGCGCTGCACGACGCGAAGCGGTCCGGCGCCGCAGGCGTGCACGCGGCGCGGCTGATCCTCGAGGACGCCGGGCCCCGGGACGCGCTGCGGCCGCTGCGCGAGCTGCTGGCGCAGATGCCGCCGGGCGGCGACGGCCACCGCCGGGTCGCCGCGCTGCTCGCCGACGCCGAGCGGCGGCCCGACCGCGACCACGACGTCCTCGTCACCGACCCGGACAGCGCGCCGTGGGGGCGGCTCGCGGCGGCGCTCGCCGTCGGCGCGCACCTGGCCGTCGGGAACGGGACCGCCTGGAACGCCCTGCGCGGCGAGCCCGGCGACAAGGAGCTGCTGGAACGCGACTGGGGCGTCACCGACGCCGCCGGCTGGCGCGAGCAGATGGACGCGCTGCTCGACGCCCGCAACAGCGACCCGGCGATCCAGATGGTGCTCGACCGGCGCGGGCGCGGCACCGGGGAGCGGGAGTGGCGCGCCGCGATCACCGCCTGGTGCGGCGAGCGCGACATCGGGGAGGAGACCGTCCGGGAGGTCGTCGAGCTGTCGGGCGCGGTCCTGCGGTACGAGGCGCGGTTCCGCGCGGACGGCCTGCTCCCGCCCGACGGGCGGGTGGAGAGCGTGTACGGCTACGACTTCGGCCGCGCGGTGAACATGGCCCGCTGGGGCCTGTCCGCCGGGTACTGCGACGCCGACGAGGCGGAGAAGTGCGTCCTCACCGCCGGGCACCGGGCCCACCAGGTCTACCCGTCGTGGGGGTCGTTCTCCGCCGGGTACGTCCTCGGCCGGATGCTGCGGTTCGACGAGGGCGAGTTCGGCGAGTGGTACGACCGCTCCCTCGCCGGCCACCGCGTCCTCGCCGAGGACCCGGGCAGCCCGTGGCGGCGCATGGCCTGGGGCTAGCCGCCCCGGGCCCGGCGCCCCCGGTCAGAGCAGGGCGTCGATGTCGTCGGTGATCGCCTTGCGGTCGGCGGCGCCGAGGGACGAGGCGGCGACCGCGTTGCGGGCCAGCGCCGCCAGCTCGGCGGGGCCCAGCCCGAACACCTCGGCGGCGACGCGGTACTCGCCGGTCAGGGTCGTGTCGAACATCGGCGGGTCGTCGCTGTTCAGCGTGACGAACAGGCCCTCCTCCAGCATCCGCGGCATGGGGTGGGCGGACAGGTCGGGGACCTGGCCGGTGCGGAGGTTGGAGGTGGGGCACACCTCCAGCGGCAGCTGCGTCTCGCGCAGGTGGGCGATGAGGCGCGGGTCCCGCACGCAGCTGGTGCCGTGGCCGATCCGCTCGGCGCCGAGGCCCTCGATCGCCTCCCAGATCGTCTCCGGGCCGGTCATCTCGCCGGCGTGCGGGAGGCTGCGCAGCCCGGCGGCGCGGGCGGCGGCGAACGCGTCGCGGAACGCGTCCCGGTGCGGGGTGCGCATCTGCTCGATGCCGCCGATCCCGAACCCGACGAGCGCCTCCGGCGGGTGGGAGAGCGCGTGCTCCAGGGTGCCGCGGGCGCCCTCGGCGCCGAACTCGCCGGGGATGTCGAAGATGTAGGCGACGCGGACGCCGAGCCTCTCGCGGGCCTCGCGGACGGCGTGGTCGAGGGCCTCGGTGACCGCGGGCATCGGCATCCCGGCCCGCTGGTGGGTGTAGGGGGTGACGGTCAGCTCGACGTACCGGACGTTCTGCGCCGCGAGGTCGCGGGCGACGCCGAAGACGAGGGTGCCGACGTCCTCGGGCGTGCGGACGAGGCCGGACACCGCCTCGTAGACCTCGGCGAAGTGCGGGAAGTCGCGGAACTCGTAGAAGGCGCGCAGCTCGCGCTCGTCCGCGGGGACGGGCCCGTCCGGATGGCGGCGGGCGAGTTCGAGGACGGTGGGGACCGAGGCGGAGCCGACCAGGTGGACGTGCAGCTCGACCTTCGGCAGGGCGTCGATGAACGCCTCGATGGGGGTGCTCTGGGTGGAAGTCACGCCGCGAAGCTAACAGCGACCGCGCCCCGTCCGACAGACGAAGGCGGTGAACCTGACAGGAAAACGTCAGGAATACCTCCTCGGGCCGCCGGCGGGGTCCGCGGTGCGGCAGGATGGGCCCGTGCGCGCGGCCCGGTTGATCTCGATGGTGCTCCTCCTGCAGTCGCGGGAGGCGATGACGGCGGGCGAGCTCGCGCGCGAGCTGGAGGTGTCGGAGCGCACCGTCTACCGGGACATGGAGGCCCTGTCGGCGGCCGGGGTCCCGGTCTACGCCGACCAGGGGCGCGGCGGCGGGTACCGGCTCGTCGGCGGGTACCGGACGCGGCTGACCGGCCTCACCCGCGAGGAGGCCGAGGCGCTGTTCCTGTCCGGGCTGCCCGGCCCGGCCGGGGACATGGGGCGCGGCGGCGCGCTGGCGGCGGCCGAGCTGAAGGTCCTCGCGGCGCTGCCCGCCGCGCTGCGGGACGCGCCCGCGCGGGCGAGCCGGCGGTTCCTGCTGGACGCGCCCGGCTGGTTCGGCGAGTCCGGCCCGCCGCCGCTGCTGCGCGAGCTGGCCCGCGCGGTGTGGCAGGACGAGACCGTCGAGCTGCGCTACCGCCGCAAGGGCACCGAGGTCGTGCGCACGGCCGACCCGTACGCGCTCGTCCTGAAGAACGGCACCTGGTACCTGGTCGCGCGGGTCGACGAGGGGTACCGCACGTACCGGGTCGACCGCGTCACCGCCGTCCGGGCGGACGGCACCGTCTTCGAGCGGGACGAGGAGTTCGACCTCGCCGCGCACTGGCGCGGCGCGGCGGCCGAGTTCGTGCGCTCGATGCTGCGCGAGGAGGCCACCGTGCGGCTCTCCCCCGCCGGGATGCGGCTGCTGCGGTACGCGGTGGAGCCGTACGCGGCCCGCCGCGCGGCGGAGGCGGCCGGCGAGCCCGACGCGCGGGGGTGGGTGACGACCACGCTGCCGGTCGAGTCGGCGGAGGTCGCGGCGTCGGAACTGCTGCGGCTCGGCCCGGAGGCGGAAGTCCTCGCGCCGCCGGAGCTGCGGGAGCGGATGGCGGTCAGCGCCGCGCGGCTGGCGGAGCTGTACGGCGCCTAGATCGTTGATGGGAAATGTTGGTGTTGGTCAATGGTCGTAGGCGATCAGGGAGCGTTTGACGGGTGCGTTGATCAGCCAGTTGTGCCAGATCGCGGCGTTGAGCGCCGTGATGCGCTGGCAGA
>NZ_VCKZ01000792.1 GCF_005889745.1 Actinomadura geliboluensis | reverse complement strand
CCGGCGTTGTAGTTCATCAGCATCAGCCCGGTCACCAGGACGCTGGAGACCACCAGCCCGACCACCGGGGTCCCGCCGCGGCCGGTGCGGGCGAACACCCGCGGGAACAGCCCGTCGCGGGCGGCGGCGAACGGGATCTGGCCCTGCAGCAGGATCCAGCCGTTGAGCGCGCCGAACGCGCTGATCGCCGCGCCCGCCGCGACCAGGTCGGCGGCCCACCCGCCGAACGCGGCGTCGGCGGCGTCGGCGAACGGCGCGGTCGAGGTCGCCAGCGCCGCGGCCGGGACCAGCCCCAGCACGGCCACCGTCCCCAGGATGTAGACCAGCGCGGTCACCGCCGTCCCGGCCACGGTGGCGCGGGGGATGGTCTTCTCCGGCTCCTGGACGTCCTCGGCGGGGACGGTGGCCGACTCCAGCCCGATGAACGACCACAGCGTCAGCGCCGCCGCCGCGGTCACCGCGCCGAACGCGCTGCCGCC
>NZ_VCKZ01000400.1 GCF_005889745.1 Actinomadura geliboluensis | reverse complement strand
CCAATGCCAAGCCCCCCAAGCCCGGACGATCCAGTGCAGGAGGACGAGCCAGTGAGCAGGGTCCGCCAGCGGTGAAGGCCCGCGGTTTCTCCTCCATCCGGGCGAGGATCATCCTGCTGGTCCTCGTGCCGCTGCTGGCGCTCGCCTCGCTGTGGGGCTTCCTCACCGGCATCACCTACGGCGACGCGCACCAGCTCCTGCAGAGCCGGGAGTTCCAGCAGAAGACGGTGCTGCCCACGCAGCGGCTCATCAACGCGCTGCAGAAGGAGCGCCGGCTGTCGATGACCGAGCTGGGCGGCGCGCGCGTGGAGCCGGGCGCGATGCAGACCCAGCGCAAGTCGACCGACGAGGCGGGCGACGACTTCCGCGCCGGCGCCCGCGACGGCGGGCTGCGGGGCGCGATCCAGCCCGAGGTCGTCCGGCGCATGGACGAGCTCGCCGCCAAGCTCGCCGCGCTGCCGTCGCTGCGCCGCGGCGTGGACGAGCGCACCGGCGGCCGCGCGCACGTCCTGCGCGAGTACAGCGAGCTCATCGACGCCTGCTACGCCATCTACAGCTCGACCACGCCGGGGGACGGGTCCATCACCGCGAGCGTCCGCACGCTGACCTCGTTCGGCATGGCCCGCGAGTTCATGTCCCGCGAGGACGCCCTGCTGACGGGGGCGCTCGCCGCGGGCCGCGTCACGGCCGCCGAGCGCACCCAGTTCGCCAAGCTCGTCGGGGCGCACCACACGATGCACGAGGTCAACGCCCGCGACCTGCCCGCCGCCGGCCGGGCCCGCTACGAGAAGCTGATGGCGTCCCCGGCCTTCATGCAGATGATGAGGCTGGAGGACCAGGTCATCGCCGGCGCCGAGCCGCCGCAGGCCGCCGCGCGCCGGACCCGCACGTCCACCGCCCGGGGGACCGGGACCCAGGGCACGCCCGCCCGCGGCACCGCCGGGACGTCCGCGACGCAGGCGCACGGGCGGCAGCAGCCGGCCCGGACCGCGCGGGGCGTCACCGTCATCGAGCCGTCCGTGTGGCGGTCGGTGGCCGACACCGCCGACGGCGAGCTGTTCCGGCTGGAGAACCAGATCCTGGACGAGGTCGTCGCCCGCGGCCGGCACATCGCGATCGGCGCGTTCACCCGGCTCGGCCTCGCCGGCGGCCTCGGCCTCGCCGCGATCGTGGTGTCGCTGGTCATCGCGATCCGCGTGTCCCGGCGGCTGGTGCGCGAGTGCCGCACGCTCGCCGGCGGCGTCGTGAACTTCACCACCGAGCGGCTGCCCAAGCTCGCCGCGCAGATCATCGCCGGGCGCCCCGCCGAACCGGAGCCCGAACCCGACATCGACTACCGGATCACCGAGATCCGGCAGATCGCCGAGTCGTTCGACCGCGCCCGCGCGGCCGTGCTGGAGGCCGCCGAGGGCGAGGTCGCGGCGCGGCGCGGCATCAGCGAGGTGTTCGTCAACCTCGCGCGCCGCAACCAGGCGCTGCTGCACCGCCAGCTCAGCCTGCTCGACAGCATGGAGCGGCGCACCGAGGACCCGTCGGAGCTGTCGGACCTGTTCCGCCTCGACCACCTCGCGACCCGCATGCGGCGGCACGCCGAGGGCCTGGTCATCCTGGCCGGCAAGTCCGCCGGGCGCGGCTGGCGCCGGCCCGTCCCGCTGGTGGACGTGGTGCGCGGCGCGGTCGCCGAGGTCGAGGACTACCCGCGCGTCCGGGTGCAGCCGCTGCCGCGCATCGCGCTGCTCGGCTCCGCCGTCGCCGACGTCATCCACCTGCTCGCCGAGGTGGTGGAGAACGCCACCACGTTCTCGCCGCCGCAGTCGCCGGTGCGGGTCAGCGGGCAGCCGGTGCCGAGCGGGTTCGCGATCGAGATCGAGGACCGCGGGCTCGGCATGACCGAGGAGGCGCTGCGCGCCGCCAACGAGCGGCTCGCGAACCCGCCGGAGTTCGACCCGTCCGACAGCGCGCAGCTCGGCCTGTTCGTCGTGGCGCGGCTGGCGCAGCGGCACGACATCACGGTCACGCTCCGCCCGTCCCCGTACGGCGGGACGACCGCGATCGCGCTGATCCCCGGCTCCCTCATCGTCGAGCACGCCGACGCGGAGCCGCCCGCGCGCCGCCCCACCGGGCCGATGCGGGCGCTGCCGGACCAGCCGGCCGCGCTGTCGGCGTCGGCGCGCCCGGCGGTCGAGGCCGGCGGCGTCGTCCGGCTGGTCGCCGAGCCGGAGCCGCCCGTGCGGCGGCCCGCGCCGCCGCGGCCCGAGCCGCCGGTGGCACCGCCGCCTGCGGCACCGCCCGCGCCCGCCGAGGCGCCGCCGAAGGACGGCGAGCTGCCCAAGCGCAGGCGGCAGACGCATCTGGCCCCCCAGCTCAAGCAGCGGGTGGACGCGCATCTCGCCGCCCAGGGCCAGGCGCCGCCTCCGGGGCCCGCGGGGCCCGCGGAGCCGCCGCCCGGGCCCGAGCCGGCCGGGATGCCGCTCGCCGCGCCCGTCCCCGTGGACGAGCCGCCGCCCCGCGGCGGGACCGTTCCGCAAGACGACGACGCGGCGCGCTCACCCGAGGCGATGCGATCGATGATGTCCGCCATGCAGGCCGGATGGCGGCGTGGCAGGCAGGACGCGGCCGACGCGGAGGCAGCGCAGGCCGAGCCCAACCCAGGCGAGCAGGAGGACGACACCCCATGACACGAGCCCAGCACTCCGGCGCGGAGGTCCCGGGCGGAGCCGGCGGTGACCTGAACTGGCTGCTCGACAGCCTGGTCCAGCGGGTCGCCGCGGTGCAGAACGCGGTGGTGCTGTCCAGCGACGGGCTGAAGATGGCCGCGTCCCGGGGCCTCGCCGGCGAGGAGTCCGACCACCTCGCCGCGGTGGCCGCCAGCTTCCAGAGCCTCGCGCGCGGGGCCGGGGAGTCGTTCGGCGGCGGCCCCGTCCGGCAGACCATCGTGGAGATGGAGTCGTCGTTCCTGTTCGTCACCGCCGCCGGGCGCGGCGCGTGCCTGGCCGTGCTGGCCTCCGCCGACGCCGACCTCGGGATCATCGCCTACGAGATGGCGATGCTGGTCACCCGGGTCGGGCAGCACCTGTCCGCGGATCCGCGGGTGGCCGCGGCCGAGCCGGGCGGCGTGTGAGGTGGGCGGCACGGCCTGGTACGACGACGCTGCGGGGCCCGTGGTCCGCCCGTACGCGGTCACCGGAGGCCGGACGCACTACGACGGCGACGACTTCGACCTCGTCGCGCTGATCGCCGTCGCGGACCCGCCGGAGCCCGCGGACGGCGCGCTGCCCGCGGCGCCGTGGGCGCCGGAGCCCGAACATGACATGATCCTGGAGCTTTGCCGCACCCCGTTGTCGGTCGCCGAGATAGCGTCGGATCTGGAACTCCCCCTCGGGGTGGTCCGTGTCCTGCTCGGTGACCTGCTCGACCACTCGCTGATTCAGGTCCGGCGTCCCGCGCCGGTGGCGCAGTTCCCCAGCGAGCGCGTACTCAAGGAAGTGATCGATGGAATCCGTGCGCTCTGACGCGGCGGCCCAGCAGGGCGAGTCCGCGCTGACGGTGAAGATCCTCGTGGCCGGTGGTTTCGGCGTCGGCAAGACCACCCTGGTGAGCGCGGTCAGCGAGATCCGTCCGCTGCGCACCGAGGAGGCACTGACCGAGAAGAGCATCGGGATCGACGACACCACCGCCGTCGCGTCCAAGACGACGACGACCGTGGCGATGGACTTCGGCCGCATCACGCTGCCCAACGGCCTCGTGCTGTTCGTCTTCGGCACCCCCGGCCAGGACCGCTTCTGGTTCATGTGGGACGAGCTGGCCAAGGGCGCCCTCGGCGCCGTCGTCCTGGTCGACACCCGCCGGCTGGCCGACTGCTTCGCCTCGGTCGACTACTTCGAACGGCGCGGCGTGCCGTTCATCATCGGCGTCAACCGCTTCGACGGCGCCGGCGCCCACTCGCCCGACCAGGTCCGCGACGCGCTCGACCTCCCCGCCGACGTGCCCGTCATCAACTGCGACGTGCGCGACCGCGAGGACGCCAAGCGCGTGCTGATCACCCTGGTCGAGCACATCATGCGCACCATGAGCGGCAGGCAGTACGCGTAGCCGCTCCGCTGTAGCACGTCACTGACGGCCCGTGCTCTCCGCGCTCGCGCGGGGGGTGCGGGCCGTTGCTTTCCGTGACTTTGTCCTCTGAGTGGAGAAAGTTTGGATGATCTAGTGAAAAGGTCTTCTCAAAGCGGCGAAAGCGGGTTACGGTCTCGGCCATGAGACCGGGGTCACACCGCCCCGGGGGATCCCGAGAGGACGGCGTGATGCGCATGTCGGCTCGCCCGCAGAACGTGCATCAGGCACGGCTGCTGCGGCTGCTGCGGGACGAGGGGCCGCGGTCGCGCGCCGAGCTCGGCGACGTCGTCCGGCTGTCCCGGTCGAAGCTCGCCGTGGAGCTGGACCGGCTCGTGGAGCTCGGGCTCGTCGAGGGCGCCGGGCTCGCCGCCTCGCGCGGCGGGCGGCGGTCCGGGATCGTGCGGCTGGCGCCGAGCCTGCGGTTCGTCGCCTTCGACATCGGCGCCACCTCGATCGACGTCGCCGTCACCGACGGGACGCTGGAGGTGCTCGGCCACGTCAGCGAGCAGTGCGACGTCCGGCAGGGCGCCACCGTGGTGCTGGACCGGGCGCTCGACCTGCTCGGCAAGCTGCGGGACGAGGGCCTCATCCCGCAGGTGCACGGGACGGGCATCGGCGTGCCCGGCCCGGTCAGCTTCCGCGACGGCATGCCGGTCGTCCCGCCGATCATGCCGGGCTGGGACCGGTTCCCGGTGCGGGACGCGATCGGCCAGGAGCTCGGCTGCCCGGTGCTCGTCGACAACGACGTGAACCTGATGGCGCTCGGCGAGCTGCACGCCGGGCTCGCCCGGGCGGTGGACGACTTCCTGCTCGTCAAGATCGGCACCGGCATCGGCTGCGGCATCGTGGTGGACGGCGCCATCTACCGGGGCGTGTCCGGCAGCGCCGGGGACATCGGGCACATCCGCGTCGACGACGACGGGCCGATGTGCGCGTGCGGGAACGCGGGCTGCCTGGAGGCGTACTTCGGCGGCGCCGCCCTCGCCCGGGACGCCGAGGCCGCGGCCCGGTCGGGGGACTCGCCCGCGCTCGCGGCGCTGCTGGAGGCGCACGGCGGGCTGACCGCCGAGCACGTCGGCGAGGCCGCCGCCGCGGGCGACCCGGCCGCGGTGCGCATCATCCGGGAGGGCGGCCGGCACGTCGGGCAGGTCCTCGCCGGGCTGGTCAGCTTCTTCAACCCCGGCCTGGTGATCATCGCGGGCGGTGTCGCCGGCCTCGGCCACACGCTGCTCGCCGAGATCCGCAGCGTCGTCTACCGCCGGTCCGCGCCGCTCGCGACCGGCAACCTGCCGATCGTGCTGTCCGAGCTCGCCGGCGCGGCCGGCGTGGTCGGCGGCGCGCGGCTCATCAGCGACCACGTCTTCTCCGCGTCCTGAGGAGGCCCCCGAAATGGAACCGCTGCTGCTCATGCGCGGCATCGTCAAGCAGTTCCCCGGCGTCCGCGCGCTGGACGGCGTCGACCTCGACGTCCGCCCGGGCGAGGTGCACTGCCTGCTCGGGCAGAACGGCGCCGGGAAGTCCACCCTGATCAAGGTGCTGGCCGGCGCGCACCAGCCGGACGAGGGCGAGATCGTCTTCGCCGGCGAGCCGGTGCGGCTCGCCGGGCCGACCGCCGCGATGCGGGCCGGCATCGCGACCATCTACCAGGAGCTCGACCTGGTCGACGGGCTGTCGGTCGCCGAGAACATCTTCCTCGGGCACGAGAAGGCCCGGTTCGGGTTCACCCGGCGCGGGGACGCCGAGCGGGCGGCGCGCGAGCTGCTCGGCCGGCTCGGGCACGGCGAGATCCCGCCGCGCCGCGAGGTCGGGCGGCTGCCCGCGGCGGGCAAGCAGGTCGTCAGCATGGCCCGCGCCCTCTCCCACGAGGCGCGGCTCATCGTGATGGACGAGCCGTCCGCCGCGCTCGCGCACGACGAGGTCGGCAACCTGTTCCGCATCATCCGCGAGCTGACCGCCGCCGGCGTCGCCGTCGTCTACATCTCCCACCGGCTGGAGGAGATCCGCGAGATCGGCGACCGGGTGACCGTCCTCAAGGACGGCAAGGCCGTGGCGGTCGGCCTGCCCGCCAAGACCACCGAGACCGACCGGATCGTCTCGCTGATGACCGGCCGGGACGTCGAGTACGTCTTCCCGGAGCGGCCCGAGCCCGGCGGCGAGCGGGCCGAGGTGCTGCGCGTCGAGGGGCTCACGCTGCCCGGCGCGTTCGAGGACGTCTCGCTCACCGTGCACGCCGGCGAGATCGTCGGGCTGGCCGGGCTCGTCGGGTCCGGGCGCTCGGAGATCCTGGAGACCGTCTACGGCGCCCGGCGGCCCGCGCGCGGGCGGGTGCTCGTGGACGGCCGGCCCGTCCGCCCCGGCGACACCGGCGCGGCGGTGCGGCGCGGCATGGGCATGGCGCCGGAGGAGCGCAAGAGCCAGGCGCTGCTGCTGAACGAGTCCGTCGCCGGGAACGTCAGCGTCGCCGGGCTGTCGCGGTACGCCTCGTTCGGCTGGCTCAACCGCCGCCGCGAGCTGGCGGACGTCCGCCGCCAGATCGAGTCGCTCGACATCCGGCCGCCCGACCCGCGGCGGCCCGTGGTGACGCTGTCGGGCGGCAACCAGCAGAAGGTCGTCCTCGCCCGCTGGCTGCTCGGCGCGACGGGGCTGCGGCTGCTGATCCTGGACGAGCCGACCCGCGGCGTCGACGTCGGCGCCCGCGCCGAGCTGTACGCGGTGATCCGCGAGCTGGCCGGCCGCGGGATCGGGGTGCTGCTGGTGTCCAGCGAGGTCCCCGAGGTGCTGGGGCTCGCCGACCGGGTCCTCGTCGTCCGGGAGGGGCGGGTCGTGCACACCGGCGACGCCCGCGACCTCGACGAGGCCGCCGTGCTCAACATGATCATGGAAGGGAGCGCCCTGTGACGAAGGCGGGTCTTAACGAGCGGCGCGACGGGGCTTTCGTCTCCCTGACGAAGCGGGTCGGAAACGGCGCGTCCGGCGGTGGCGGTGTCGGCGAGATCCGGCATCTGGGGCTGGTCGCGGCGCTGGTGCTGCTGTGCGCGGCCGGGCTGATCACCGAACCGGAGAACTTCGCGACGTCCGGGAACGCGGTCGGCGTGCTCGTGCTCGCCGCCACCATCGGCGTGATCACCGTCGGCCAGACCTTCGTGATCATCGGCGGCGGGATCGACCTGTCCGTCGGGTCGGTGATGGCGCTCGCCTCGGTGTGGGCGACCACGGTCGCGACGCAGTCCTACGGGCCGGCCGTGATGGCGCTGTGCGCGATCCTCGTCGGGACGGGCTCGGGCGTCGTGACCGGGCTGCTGATCTCCTACGGGCGGATGGTCCCGTTCATCGCGACGCTCGCGATGCTCGTCGCCGCGCGGGGCCTCGCGCAGCGGATGTCGGACCGCAAGACCCAGCTCGTCCGGCCCGAGAACGACGCCATCGAGGCGCTGTCCACCACCAAGGTGCTCGGGCTGCCCCTCGTCGTCTACATCTTCGCGGCCGTCGCGGTCGCCGGGTGGCTGCTGCTCAACCGCACCACGTTCGGCCGCCGGACGTTCGCGGTCGGCGGCAACCCGGAGGCGGCGCGGCTCGCCGGCATCGACGTGCGGCGGCACACCCTGCTGCTGTACGCGCTGTCCGGTTTCTGCTGCGGCATCGCGGCGCTCATCATCATGGCGCGCACCACCACCGGCTCCAGCACCCACGGCGACCTCTACGAGCTCGACGCGATCGCCGCCGTCATCATCGGCGGGACGCTGCTCACCGGTGGCCGCGGCACCGTCGTCGGGTCGATCCTCGGTGTGCTGATCTTCACCGTCATCACCAACCTGTTCATCCTGAACGGCCTGCAGACCAGCGACCAGCTCATCGCCAAGGGCGTGATCATCGTGATCGCCGTGCTGCTGCAGCGCCGCGGGCTCCGCTCGCCCACCTGACCCCCGTCCACCAC
>NZ_VCKZ01000399.1 GCF_005889745.1 Actinomadura geliboluensis | reverse complement strand
ATGGGAGATACTGCAGGAATCTATCTCAATCGGGCTCGCCGACGCGGGTCTCTGCGGGGCGGGAGGCCACATGCCGGCGGCGGGAGCGTTGCGTCCTGGCGACCCGGAGCGGCTCGGCCGCTACCGGCTGACCGGCCGGCTCGGCGAGGGCGGGCAGGGCGCCGTCTTCCTCGCCGAGGACGAGGGCGGCGGCCACGGCCGGGTCGCGGTGAAGCTCCTGCACGGGCGCCTCGGCGACGACCCGGAGGCCCGCGCCCGCTTCCTGCGCGAACTCGACACGGCGAAGCGGGTCGCGGAGTTCTGCACGGCCGCGATCCTGGACGCCGACGCGGCGGGCGACCGCCCCTACATCGTCAGCGAGTTCGTCGACGGGCCCTCGCTGCACCGGGTCGTGACCACCGAGGGCCCGCGCACGCGCGGCGCGCTGGAGCGGCTAGCGGTCGGCACGGCGACGGCGCTCGTCGCGATCCACCGGGCGGGCGTCGTGCACCGCGACTTCAAGCCGCACAACGTGCTGCTCGGCTCGGACGGGCCGCGCGTCATCGACTTCGGCATCGCCCGCGCGCTGGACGGCGCGACGATCACCGTGAGCGGCGCGATCGGCACCCCGGCCTTCATGGCGCCCGAGCAGCTGGAGGGCCTGCGCGCCGGGCCCGCCGCCGACGTGTTCGCGTGGGCCGGGACGATGGTGTTCGCGTCGTCGGGGCGGCTGCCGTTCGCCGGCGACACGATGACCGCGATCGTCGGGCGCATCCTGCACGGCGAGCCGGACCTCGGCGCGCTGTCCGGGCCGCTGCGCGACCTGGCCGTCCGCTGCCTCGCCAAGGACCCGGCGGTGCGGCCGCCCGCGTCGGAGGTGCTGCGCGTCCTGCTGGGCGAGGCGCCGGCCGCGCCCGTCCCGCAGGCCGGACCCGTCCCGCAGGCGGGACCCGTCCCGCAGGCCGTGCCCGTTCCTCCGGCTCCGCAGGCCGTGCCCGTCCCGCCGGCTCCCGGTGATCGGCCGACCATGCGGATGCCGCCCGGCGCGGTGCCCGCCGCACCGGCGGGGGAGCGGGCGGAGCGGCGCTCCACGGCGCTGATCGCGGTGTCGGCCGCGGTCGTCGCGGTCGCGGTGGCCGCCGTGGTGGTGGCGGTCCTGCGGCCGTGGCAGGACGGCGGCGCCACCACCGCCGAGGCGGGGACGCGCGACGGCGACGCGCCGCCGGCCGCCGCCGGGGAGAGCACCTCGGCCCCCTCCGCGCGGGCGCCCGCGTCCTCGGGGTCGAGCACGGCCGAGTCCCGGCGCACCGGCATCCCGGGCCGGTACGCGGGGACGTGGACGGGGCGGGTCACCCAGAACGACGGGAAGGTCTTCCCCATCACGCTCGTCCTGCCCGCGGGCGGCGGCGCGGGCAAGGTCTCCTATCCCCTGCAGAACTGCTCGGGCACGGAGACCTTCCTGCGCCGGACGGGCGACACGCTGGTGTTCCGCGAGCAGATCACGTTCGGGACGGAGCGCTGCGTGGACACCGGCTCGGTGTCGCTCACCCCGGAGACCGGGGGAGACCGGCTGATGTTCCGCTACAGCGGGACGTCGCCGAACGGCCGCCGCTGGACGGTCGCCGGCCCGCTCTCGCGGTCCTGAGCGGGTGCGGCCGCCGCACCGCTGAGCGGGACCCGCGTCCGCGGCGGTCGCCGCCCTATTTTAGAATTTCGTTCGGCTATGGGGCGGCGGCACGGGGGACCGCCCCGCGAGGAGGCTGAATGAGCGGGATCCCGATGGAGCGGCCGGTACTGGCGGAGGACGAGGCGGCGGCCCTGAGCGGCCTCGCCGCCCGCGTCCGCGCGCTGGCCGAGGCCACCGTCCTGACGAGCGTCGGCACCGCGGAGGCCGCGGCCGTCGCCGCCGAGGTCGAGGCCCTGACCGCGCGGCTCGCCGCCGCGCGCCGGGACGCGCCGCCGTTCGTCCCGTCCGGCGAGCGCCGGATGGACCGGCAGATCGGCAACCCGGTCACCGGCGCCCTGAACCCGCTCGCGCCGCCGGTCGAGCTGACCGTGAGCTCGGACGGCATCGTCCGCGGCGAGTTCACCCTGAGCACCGTCTACGAGGGGCCGCCGTCCTACGTGCACGGCGGGGTGTCCGCGATGGTGCTCGACCAGGTCCTCGGCATGGCGGCGGCCGCGTCCGGCACGCCCGGCATGACCGCGACCCTGGAGACCCGCTACCGGCGGCCGACGCCGCTCGGCGTCCCGCTCTCGGTTGAGGCGAAGGCGAGCCGGGTGGAGGGGCGCAAGGTCTACGCGTCCGGGACGATCTGCGGCCCGGACGGCCGGGTCACGGTGGAGGCCACCGCGATGTTCATCATGCCGCAGCGGTTCGTCCCGCACTCCTGACCCCGCCCGCCCGGAAGACCCGGACCGCCCGGGCGGCGCGGGCCGCCCGGGCGGCGGGGGTCACGCCTTCGCGGCCGCCGGTGCGGCGTGGTCGGCGGCGGGCGCGGGCAGCAGGCTCAGCGCCGTCAGCGTCAGCGCGGACGCCACGATCATGCTGATCGAGATCGCCTGCCAGCCGTAGTCGTGCAGCAGCCAGGTCGCCAGCAGCGGCGCCGGACCGCCCGCGAACACCGACGCGAGCTGGTACCCGATGCCCGCGCCGCCGTACCGCAGCCGGGTCGGGAACACCGAGGCGATCAGCGACGCCTGCGGCCCGTACTGCACGGCGTGCGGGATCTGCGCCACCACCACCGCGACGACGATCAGCGCCGCGATCCCGGTGTTCAGCAGCAGGAAGTACGGGAACGCGAACACCGCGACGAGCAGCGACCCCGCCGCGTACACCCGGCGCGGGCCGATCCGGTCGCCGAGGTGCCCGGCCGCGGGGATCGTGAACAGCTCCAGCACCGCCGCGGCCGTCACCGCGCTGAGCGCGAGCCCCTCCGCCATCTCCAGGTGGTCGTCCACGTAGGTGAGGGCGAACGAGGTGAACAGGTAGAACGGCATCTGCTCGGAGCAGCGCAGCAGCGCGCTGAGGACGATCTCCCGCGGATGCCGCTTCACGACCTCGGCCACCGGGACGCGGGAGACCTCGTTCCGCGCGACGACCTCGGCGAACAGCGGCGTCTCCATCACCCGGACCCGCACCCACAGCCCGATCGCGACGAGCACCAGGCTGAACAGGAACGGGATGCGCCACGCCCAGTCCTTGAAGGCACCCTCCGCCGACAGCGCGATCGCCGTCATCATGCCGGTGCCGAGGATGAGCCCGATCGGGACGCCGAGCTGCGGCAGGCTCGCCATCAGCCCGCGCCGCTTGCGGTCGCCCCACTCCATCGACAGCAGCACCGAGCCGCTCCACTCGCCGCCGACCGCGATGCCCTGCAGGATGCGCAGCACGACGAGCAGCACGGGCGCGGCCCAGCCGATCGTCTCCGTGCCGGGCAGGACGCCGATCAGCGCGCTCGACACCCCCATCAGCACCAGCGTGACGATCAGCGTCGCCTTGCGGCCGAGCCGGTCGCCCCAGTGCCCGAAGATCGCCGCGCCGATCGGGCGGGCCGCGAACCCGACCGCGTAGGTCGCGAACGCCGACAGCGTCCCCGCGTAGTCGCTCGACTCGGGGAAGAACACGTCCTTGAAGACGATCGCCGCGGCCGTGTTGTAGAGGAAGAAGTCGTACCACTCGATGGACGTGCCGATGACGCTCGCGGCGGCGGCCTTGCGCACCTGCGCGCGCCGCTCGCCGGCGTCCGCCGCGCGGGCGCGGCCGGCCTCTCCGGGATCCAGGACCATGGGAGCTCTGACCTTTCCGACCGCCCCCGCCGGCCCCAGGAGTTGTGATCTGCTGTTTCCCTCCGGGGTCGCCGCCGAAACGGTAGAAATCGCCGAAGCGTCGCGGTCAGTCGTCCACCGGGACGGCGAGCGCGACCGCCCCGCGCAGGTCGAGCCAGACGGTGCCGGGGCCGCGCACCAGGCGCAGCACGACGTGGCCGCATCCCGGGCAGCGGGCCACGAACCCGGGCGCGCGTGCGTAGACGCGCAGCGCGCCGACCGGCCCGGTGCGCCCGCAGTTGGCGCAGCGGCTCTCGGCGGCGGTCAGGTCGACCGCGAAGACCTCCGACAGCGCGCCCGCGAGGGCGTTGCCGTCGGTGAAGGCGTCGTCCTGGTCGTCGAGGGCGGTCATGTCATCCTCCGCTGGGTCGTCCGCCCGCCAGGCCGTCCGCCGGCGGGTCATCCGCCGGTGGGGCCGAAGCGTTCGGTCCGGACTCTTTCGGGGGCGTGGCCGAGCATGACCAGGTACGTGGCGGCCTTCTCGACGAAGCCGGTCGGGCCGCACACGTAGCAGGACGGCTCGAAGTCGGCGGGCCATCCGTACTGGACGAGGTCTTCCGGGGTGATCCGGCCGGGCTTGCGCGGCAGGCCGTCCGGTGAGGTGCGCGTGTAGAGGAGCGTCACGTCCAGGCCGGGGTCGGTGCGCGCCAGCTCGCGCGCGTAGAGCCGGTCGTCGGGGCCGCGCACCGAGTACAGCAGCCGGAACGGGACGCGGCTCCCGGCGGCCCGCCGCGTCCGGACCATGGACATCAGCGGGACGAGGCCCGACCCGCCCGCCACCAGCAGCACCGGCTCGGTCTGCTCGGTCCGCCAAACGAACCAGCCGCCGACGGGCCCGCGGAACTCCGCGAGGTCGCCCGGCGCCATCTCCTCGGCGAGGTACGGCGACACCTCGCCGTCCGCGACCTGCTGCACCGTCAGCTCGACCTGCCCGCCGCCGGACGCGGACGCGATCGAGTAGCTGCGCTGCGCGCTGTAGCCGTCCTCGGCGGTGAGTCGGACGTCCACGTGCTGGCCCGCCAGATGGCCCGGCCACCCGGCGACGTCGAACACCAGCGTCGCGGCCGTCGCCGACTCGGCGCGCCGCTCCACCAGCTCGGCGGTGTGCCAGCGCAGCCGCCCGCCTAGTCGCCCTGGTACCGCTGCTCCCGCCATGGGTCTCCGTAGTCGTGGTAGCCGGCGCTTTCCCAGAACCCCGGCTCGTCCTCGAGGCCGAGCTGGATTCCGCGCACCCACTTCGCCGACTTCCAGAAGTACAGGTGCGGGACGAGGAGGCGGGCCGGGCCGCCGTGCTCCGGAGGCAGTTCTCCGCCGTCATAGCCGTAGGCGATCCACGCCTTGCCGTCGAGCAGATCCTCCAGCGGCAGATTCGTCGTGTAGCCGCCGTAGGAGTGGACGAGAGTGAAATCGGCGGCGCTCTCCACGTCCTCGAAAAGGACGTCCAAAGAAACGCCTCGCCATTCGGTGTCGAATTTTGACCATTTGGTGACGCAGTGCAGGTCGACGGTGGGCGTCTCCGCGGGCAGCGCCGTCAGGTCGTCCCAGCTCCACCGGTGCTCGGTGCCGCTCTCCGTGCTGATGGTGAACTCCCACTCGTCCAGCGGGACCTGCGGGGTCGGACCCGCCGACAGCACCGGGAAATCGAACGTCTCGTACTGGCCGGGCGGGAGCTCGTGGTCACCGGAGGGACGCCGTCCGCGGAAACCTCGCGAAATGATGGGCATGGCGTCGTCCTTCCCCGGCTCGGCTCAATATTCGTACACCTTCACCATCGGTTCGTGCTCGTACCAGGACGCGATGACCGACGAGGTGTGCTCGTCGGTCAGGAAATCCACGCGGAGCCAGCCCTCGGCCTGCGTCACGCGCGTCTCGTAGCCGGGGTTCGGCGTCGCCGAGACGAGCCGCACCCGGTCCTTCTCGATCGACATCGCGGCGCGCCCGCCCCGGGTCGCGTAGCTGCGCACGTTGTCGGGCGTCTTCGGCGGGGTCTTGGAGGGCTTGCCGGGCGGCGGCGGTTTCGCGGGCTTCGTCGGCGTGGGCGCCCGGTCCGCGCCGTCCGGCGGCTTCGGCCGCGCGGTCGGCGATCCGATCGCCGGCGGCCCCGGCGGTGCCGCCGGGCTGGAGTGGATCACCGGCCCGGCGATCGGCGGCGGCGCCGAGCGCTCCGACACCGCGCCGCGCACGACGTCGCGCACCCCGAGCCACGATAAGGCGACCGCGAGCGCGGTCACCCCGGCCCACGGGGCAACATACGACATCGCGCGACGCATGGGCACATGGTGGCATACGGTTCCGCCATGGCGAGTGTTTTGGTGGTCGAGGATGACGCGAATGTCCGGACCGCCCTAATTCGGGAACTGAGCGTGCGGTCGCATGTCGTGCGCAGCGTCGGCACCGCGATGGACGCGCTGCGCGAGGTCACGCAGTCGCCGCCCGACGTCGTCGTCCTCGACCTCGGGCTCCCCGACCTCGACGGCGCGGAGGTGCTGAAGATGCTGCGCGGCATCTCCGACGTCCCGGTCATCATCGCGACCGCCCGCGACGACGAACCGGAGATCGTCCGGTTACTCAACGCGGGCGCCGACGACTACCTGATCAAACCGTTCTCCATCGAGCACCTCAGCGCCCGCCTCGCCGCCGTGCTGCGCCGGTCGGCGCGCTCCGGGCCGGCCGCGGAGCTGAGCGTCGGCGGCCTGCACATCGACCTCGACCGGCGCGAGGCGATGCTGGACGGCCAGCAGCTCGAACTCACCCGCCGCGAATTCGACCTCCTCGCCTACCTCGCGGCCCGCCCCGGCCGGGTCGTCGCCCGGCGCGAACTGCTCGCCGAGGTGTGGCGGCAGGCGTACGGCGACGACCAGACCATCGACGTCCACCTGTCCTGGCTGCGCCGCAAGCTCGGCGAGACCGCCGCCGCGCCCCGCTACCTGCACACGGTCCGCGGCGTCGGCGTGCGGCTGGCCGAGCCCGACCCGCGGTCATGAGGAAGACGCTCGTCCTGGTGTCCCTGGCGGTCACCTCCATGGTCGCGCTGGCGTTCCTGATCCCGCTCGCGCTGACCGTCCGGGAGATCGCCCGGGACCGCGCCCTCACCACCGCCGAGCGCCAGGCGAGCGCGCTCGGGCCCGTCCTCGTCGTCACCGAGGACCCCGCCGCCCTCGAACGCGCCGTCGCCAGCACCCAGGCCGGCGCCGCCGGGCGGATGACCGTGCACCTCCCGGACGGCGGGCTCGTCCCGCGCGACGCCCACGGCGACTTCAGCGCCCGTCCCGAGCAGCTCACCGAGGCCGGGCGCCGCGGCCGCTCCTACACCGCCCGCGTCAACGGCGGGTACGCCCTGCTCCAGCCGGTGTCGCTGGACGCCGGCCGCACCGCCGTCGTCGAGGTGTTCCTCCCCGACGACGACCTGTCGCGCGGCGTCTGGAAGGCGTGGCTCGTCATGACGACGGTCGCCTGCGCGCTCGTCGCCGGGTCCGTCGCCGTCGCCGACCGGCTCGGCAACCGCATGATCCGCTCCACCCGGCGGCTCGCCGAGGCCGCGGGCGCCTTCGGCGACGGCGAGCTGTCGGTCCGCATCGAACCGGACGGGCCGCCCGAACTCGTCGAGGCGGGCCTGGCGTTCAACGCGATGGCCGACCACGTCGTCCAGCTGCTGTCCGCCGAACGCGAGATGGCCGCCGACCTGTCGCACCGCCTGCGCACCCCGCTCGCCGCGCTCCGCCTCAACGCCGAGGCCCTCGGCGACGGCCCCGTCGCCGAGCAGACCCGCGAGGCCGTCGACCGCATCGAGCGCGAGGTCGACCAGATCATCCGGACCGTCCGGCGGCCCACCGGGCGCGGCAGCTGCGACGCGTCGAAGGTGCTGCGCGACCGCGTCGCGTTCTGGTCCGTCCTCGCCGAGGACGAGGGCCGCTCCTGCGAGCTGATCGGCGCCGAGGGCCCCGCGCCGCTGCCGATCCCCGGCACCGAGCTCGCCGCCGCCGTCGACGCACTGCTCGGCAACATCTTCCGGCACACCGCCGAGGGCACCGGCTTCGTCGTCACCCTCCACCAGGGGCAGGGCGTCACCGGCATCCTCGTCGCCGACGGCGGCCCGGGCATCGCCGACCCGGACGCCGCGCTGAAGCGCGGCAGCAGCGGCGGCGGCTCCACCGGCCTCGGCCTCGACATCGCCCGCCGCGCCGCCGAGTCCACCGGCGGCTACCTGCGCATCCACCGCAGCGTCCTCGGCGGCGCCCAGGTGCAGATGTGGTTCCGGACC
>NZ_VCKZ01000398.1 GCF_005889745.1 Actinomadura geliboluensis | reverse complement strand
CCGGCCGCCGAGCCCACCGACCAGCCCACGGCCGAACCCACGGACCAGCCCACCGACCAGCCGACCGGTGAACCCACCGACGGCATGGGCGGCCAGATGGGCGACGGCGGCCAGATGGACGACGGCCAGAACGGCGGCCAGGGCGACGGCGGCGACCAGGGGCAGCAGCCCCCGCCCAACCCGGAACTGCGCGCCGACCAGTTCGTCGACATCCGCAAGGCGCCCCGCGTCCGGCAGCCGCGCCGCACCCGGCAGGCGTCCACCGGCGTGTTCTCGTCCAACTGCGGCGTGAACGAGGGCCAGGCGCACAGCAACCCCGACAACGTCCTCGCCGCGCCCGGCGTCGTGAACGGCGCGCACCACATCCACGACTACGTCGGGAACCTCGACACGAACGCGTTCTCCACCGACGAGACGTTCGCCGCCGCCGGGACCACGTGCACCAACGGCGACAAGTCGGCCTACTTCTGGCCGGTGATCCGGCTGCGCGACGGCAAGGACACCTCCGACCGGGCCGAGCAGAGCACGGCGGACGGCAACGTCGGCAGCATCGTCACCCCGTCCAGCGTGAAGCTGCAGTTCCTTGGCAACCCGCGCGCCAAGGTGACGGCGGCGCCGCCGTTCATCCGCATCGCCACCGGCGACGCCAAGGCCGTCACCAACGGGCTGAAGAACGCCCACGCGTCGTGGACGTGCAGCGGCTTCGAGAACCGGGCGTTCACCGACAAGTACCCGCTGTGCCCGCGGGGCAGCAAGGTCGAGCGCGTGCTGAACTTCCCCGGCTGCTGGGACGGCCAGAACACCGACAGCGCCAACCACCGCGACCACGTCGCCTTCGCCGACGCGCGGACCGGCGCCTGCCCGCAGGGGTTCAAGGCGATCCCGCAGCTGCGGATGACGCTGGCCTACGACGTGCCCGCCAAGCCCCTCGCCTTCGCGCTGGACAGCTTCCCCGAGTCGGGCCACGACCCGGTCACCGACCACGGCGACTTCATCAACGTGATGGGCGAAGGGCTCATGCGGCAGGCGGTCAACGCCATCAACAAGGGCGCGCGCACCACCGGCAAGCGCCGCTGACCCGCGCCCCGCGTCCGGGAAGCCCGGAACGCCGGGGGAGCGCACCGGAACGCGGCCGGTGAGGGCGGGCCTCACCGGCCGCGTCCGCGCGCGTCCGGGGGCCGGGCGTCCTACGATCGCGGCATGGACATTGTGATCGCGGGCGGGCACGGGCAGATCGCGCTGCGGCTGTCCCGGCTGCTGGCCGCACGGGGGGACACCGTACGCAGCATCATCCGCAACCCCGCGCACGCGGATGACGTCCGGGACGCCGGCGCCGAACCGGTCGTGTGCGACCTGGAGTCCGCCGGCGCCGCCGAGGTCGCCGGGCTCATCGCCGGGGCGGACGCCGTCGTGTTCGCCGCCGGTGCGGGGCCGGGCAGCGGCGTGGCCCGCAAGGACAGCGTCGACCGCGCCGCGTCGGTGCTGATGGCCGACGCCGCCGAGCGCGCGGGCGTGCGCGACTTCGTGCAGATCTCCGCGATGGGCGCGGGCGAGAAGGCCGCCCCGGGGCGCGGCGAGGTGTGGGACGCCTACATCCGCGCCAAGGGCGAGGCCGAGGACGACCTCCGCGACCGCGACGCCCTCGACTGGGTGATCCTGCGTCCCGGCCGGCTCACCGACGACCCCGGCACCGGCCTGGTGCGGCTGGACGAGCCGCCGATCGGGCACGACGCGGTCACCCGCGACGACGTGGCGGCGGTCATCGCGGCGCTGCTCGACGACCCCGGCGTCCGCCGCCGCACGCTCGACCTGCTGAACGGCGGCACCCCGGTCGAGGACGCCGTCGCCTCGCTCCGCTGACCCGCAGGGCGGCCCCCGCTACGAGGCGTAGAGGGAGTCGATCTCGTCGGCGAAGTCCTTCATCACGACGTTGCGCTTCACCTTCAGGCTCGGCGTCATGTGGCCGGCCTCCTCGGTGAAGTCGACGCCGAGGATGACGTACTTCTTGATCGCCTCGGCGTGGCTGACCGACGTGTTGGCCTCGGCGACCGCGCCCTCGATCTCGGCGATGAGGTCGGGGTCGCGGCGCAGGTCGTCGACGCCCATCGCCGCGGGCTTGCCGTGCTGCTCCTTCCACGGCCCGAGCGCCTCCTCGTCCAGCGTGACGAGGGCGCTGATGAACTTGCGCCCGTCGCCGACGACGAGGCACTGGCTGATCAGCGGGTGCGCGCGGAGCCGGTCCTCCAGCGGGGCGGGCGCGACGTTCTTGCCCGCCGCGGTGACGAGGATCTCCTTCTTGCGGCCGGTGATGCGCAGGAAGCCGTCCTCGTCGAGGGAGCCGAGGTCGCCGGTGTGGAACCAGCCGTCCTCCAGGGCCTCCTTGGTGGCGGCCTCGTTGTTCCAGTAGCCGCGCAGGACGTTGATGCCGCGCACGAGGACCTCGCCGTCCTCGGCGATGCGGACGTCCACGCCGGGGATCGGCCGGCCCACCGTGCCGATCTTGATGGCGGTGGGCCGGTTCACGCTGGCGGGCGCGGTCGTCTCGGTGAGGCCGTAGCCCTCCAGGATCGTGATGCCGACGCCGCGGAAGAAGTGCCCGAGGCGCTCGCCCAGCGCCGCCCCGCCCGACACCGCGTACTCCACCCGGCCGCCGACGGCGGCGCGCAGCTTGCCGTACACCAGCACGTCGAACAGCTTGTGCCGCGCCTTGAGGGCGAGCCCGGGGCGGCCGGCGTCCAGCGCCCGGCTGTAGGCGATCGCGGTCTCGGCCGCCGCCTTGAAGATCTTGCCCTTGCCGTCCGCCGCGGCCTTCTGCTCGGCACCGTTGTAGACCTTCTCGAACACGCGCGGGACGGCGAGCAGGAACGTCGGCCGGAACGAGGCGAGGTCGGGCAGCAGGTTCGGGATGTCGCTGTGCCCGAGGACGATGCCGCCCTCGATCGTCGCGACCTGGATCAGCCGCGCGAACACGTGCGCGAGCGGCAGGAACAGCAGCGTGGAGCTGCCCTCGACGGCGACCTCGGCGATCGCGCCCTGCACCGCGTTCCGCGCGGTCGACACGAGGTTGCCGTGGGTGAGCTCGCAGCCCTTGGGGCGGCCCGTGGTGCCGGAGGTGTAGACGAGCGTGGCGACGTCGGCGGCGGTGCGGGACCGGCGGCGCTCCTCGATCACGTCGTCGCCGACGTCCGCGCCGAGCCGGACGACCTCGTCGACGCCGCCCTCGTCGATGGTCCAGACGTGCGCGAGGCCGGGCAGCCGGTCCCGGACCCCGGCGACGCGCTCGGCGTGCTCGGCGGTCTCGGCGAACACGGCCTTCGCGCCGGAGTCGCCGACGATCCACTCGATCTGCTCGGCGGACGACGTCTCGTAGATGGGCACGGACACGGCGCCGGCCGTCCAGACGGCGTAGTCGAGGACGGTCCACTCGTAGCGGGTCCGCGACAGCAGGCACACCCGGTCGCCGGGCTCGACGCCCGCGGCCGCGAGGCCCTTGGCGGCCGCCGCGGCCTCGGCCGCGAACTCGGCCGCGGTGACGGCGCTCCAGGCGTCCCCCGCTCCCGATCCGCTCTTGCGGCGCGCCACGATCGTGCCGGGCTGCTCGGCGGCACGGGTGAAGGGCGCGTCGGTCAGATTGGCGGAGTCGGGAACCTCCACCATCGCGGGGACGCTGAACTCGCGCACGGCCCACTCCTGTTGTCGGTCTTCCAGGTCGGCGGGAAGTCTCCGGAGGCTTCCGCACCCGAATGATACCCATCAGTAGGAATTTCGCCGGTTCAACGGCACGGCAAAGAACGCCCCGTCGCCCGTGGCGCCCGCCGCCGCGTCGCCTACGCTGGTCCCCGGTCGCACAACGCAGGCGGTTCGGGGGAGGGCCATGTCGCTGCTGGAAGTGATCGCGCTCACCGTGGACGACGCGCGCGCGGCGGAGGAGGGCGGCGCCGACCGGATCGAGGTCGTCGCCGACATGGCCGCCGACGGGCTCACCCCCGATCCGGACCTCGTCGCCGCGATGCGGGCCGCCACGGCGCTGCCGATGCGGGTGATGCTGCGGGCGAACGCGGGCTTCCGCACGACCGGCGCCGAACTGGACCGGCTCCGGCGGGCCGCCGCCGACCTCGCCGCCGCGGGCGCGGACGGCTTCGTGCTCGGCTTCCTCGACTCCGCCGGCCAGGTCGACGCCGCCGCGACCGGCAAGCTCGCCGCCGTCGCCGCCCCGCTGCCGTGGACGTTCCACCGCGCGCTCGACCACGCCGCCGATCCCGTGCAGGCGTGGCGGGCCGTCCGCCACCTCGGCGGCGGCCTCGACACCGTCCTCACGGCGGGCTCCGCGCGCGGCGTCGACGCCGGCGTGGACGTGCTGGTCCGGCGCGCCACCGAGGACCCGGACGCGGCCGGGATGATCATGGCCGGGGGCGGGCTGCGCCGCAAGCACGTCGCGGTGCTCGCCGCCGCGGGCGTCACGGCGTTCCACGTCGGCACCGCCGTCCGCCCGGACGGCGCCTGGGACCTGCCCGTCGACCCGGCCCTCGTGCGGGAGTGGCGCTCGCTGGTGTCCGCCGCGACCGGCTGACCCCGAGCAGGGAACCGCGACCGGCGGCCCCGCCCGCCCTGCGGGGTGGTCTGTCCTATTAGAGTCGGTTCATGAGGATCCACGTGGTGAGCGACGTCCACGGCCGCGCGGACGCCCTGGCGAGCGCGGCGGACGGCGCCGACGTCCTCGTCTGCCTGGGCGACCTGATCCTGTTCATCGACTACCAGGACCACGCGCAGGGGATCTTCGGCGAGCTGTTCGGCCAGGAGAACGCCGACCGCTTCATCGCGCTGCGCACCGAGAAGCGCTTCGACGAGGCCCGCGCCTTCTCCCGGGGCCTGTGGGCGTCGCTGGAGGGCGACGCGTGGCCGCACATCGAGCGCGCCGTCGACCGGCAGTACGCGGAGCTGTTCGCCGCCATGCCCGCCCCCGCCTACCTGACGTACGGCAACGTCGACGTCCCGCGCATGTGGGCGGCGCACCTGCGCGACGGCCACCACGTCCTGGACGGGGAGACCACCGAGATCGGCGGGCTGCGGTTCGGGTTCGTCGGCGGCGGCCTGCGCACCGAGTACCGCACCCCCTACGAGCTGGACGACGAGACCTACGCCGCCAAGGTCGCGGCGATCGGCGAGGTCGACGTGCTGTGCTCGCACATCCCGCCCGCCGTCCCCGAGCTGCTCTACGACACGGTGGCGCGCCGGTTCGAGCGGGGCAGCGAGGCGATCCTGGAGCTGATCCGCCGCACGCAGCCGCGGTACGCGCTCTTCGGGCACGTCCACCAGCCGCTCGCGAGCCGGATCCGCATCGGCCGCACCGAATGCGTGAACGTCGGGCACTTCCGCGCACGCGGCGTTCCGTACGTCCTGACGGTGTGACGGATACCGTCGTCACGACGGCGGGCCCCGGCGCGGGCCCGCGGACGGCAGGAGGGAGACGGAAATGGCCGACCGCACGCGTTCCTCCATCACGGTCAAGGCCGGCAAGGCCGAGATCATGGCGGTGATCGCCGACCTGGAGGCGTACCCGCGGTGGGCGAGCGGCATCCGCGAGTTCACCGTGCAGGAGACCGGCGAGGACGGCCGCGCGCTGCGCGGCCGGCTGACCTTCGACGGCGGCCCGTTCAGCGACACCGTCGGGCTCGCCTACACCTGGGAGGGCGACGACCGGGTCAGCTGGGAGCTGGTCGAGCCGGGCACGGTCGTCACCGGCCTGCACGGCACCTACGCCCTCGCCGAGGAGGGCGGCGCCACCGAGGTGACCTACGAGCTCGCCGTGGACGTCCGCATCCCGATGATCGGCATGGTGAAGCGCAAGGGCGAGAAGCGGATCATCGACTCCGCGCTCAAGGGCCTCAAGCGCCGCGTCGAGAGCTGAGCCCGGCGCCGCGCTCCCCGCCGCGCGGCGGGGAGCCCGGCGGCGGCGCCGATACCGCGCGCGCCCGCGGCGGGGGATGATGGAGGCGACGGCGGGGCATGGGACCGTGCCAACGCACGGAGCCCGGGCCCCCGGAGGCGTCGATTCGCCCGCGGGCGGGTACGTCCGACCGGTCGGGATGGCCCGGCCCGGCGGAGCCGGCCCGGCCCCGCCGGCATCGGGTACTGCGGCAGTGGCTCCATCCGGGGCGCGCGAGGAGGAGGAAGCGTTACATGGCCCTGACCATCGGCGTGGATGTGGGCGGCACGAAAGTGGCCGCGGGGGTCGTCGACGACCGGGGGACGATCCTGGAGAAGGTCCGCCGGCCGACTCCCTCGACGAACCCCAAGGAGACCGCCGAGACCATCGCCGAGGTCGTCGACCTGCTGAAGGGCAAGTACGACGAGGTGTCGGCGGTCGGCCTCGGCACCGCGGGCTTCGTCGACGAGGCCCGCGCCACGGTGCTGTTCGCGCCGAACCTCGCCTGGCGGGACGAGCCGATCAAGGAGAAGGTCGAGAGCCTGGTCGGCCTGCCCGTCGTCGTGGAGAACGACGGCAACGCGACCGCGTGGGGCGAGGCCCGGTTCGGCGCCGGGCGCGGTGAGGACATCCTCGTCCTGGTGGCGCTCGGCACCGGCATCGGCGGCGGCATCATCATCAACGGCGAGCTGTACCGGGGCCGGTTCGGCATCGGCGCCGAGATGGGGCACTTCCGGGTCGTCCCGGACGGGCGGCGCTGCGGCTGCGGCAACCGCGGCTGCTGGGAGCAGTACGCCAGCGGCAACGCCCTCGTGCACGAGGCCCGCGACCTCGCCCGGGTGGCGCCCGCGATGGCGGGGCGGCTGCTGGAGCTCGGCGGCGGGCGGCCGGAGGGCATCAGCGGCCCCGAGGTGTCGCAGGCGGCCCGCGAGGGCGACAAGGCCGCCCTGGAGTGCTTCCGCACCATCGCGCACTGGGCGGGCCAGGGCCTCGCCGACCTGTCCGCCATCCTGGACCCGGGCGCGTTCATCATCGGCGGCGGCCTGTCGGACGCCGGCGACCTCCTCCTCGACCCGATCCGCGCCGCGTTCGAGGACGCGCTGACCGGACGCGGCCACCGCCCGCTGCCCGACATCCGGATCGCCGAGCTCGGGTCGGCGGCGGGCATCGTCGGCGCCGCGGACCTCGCCCGCGTCCGGCCCGTCCAGGACGCGGCCGTCCAGGACGCGGCCGTCTAGGCGTGGCCGCCGTCCGCCTGCTGAGCTACAACGTCCGGTCGCTGCGCGACGACGCGGCGGCCGTGGCCCGCGTCGTGCGCGGCGCGGGCCCGGACGTGCTGTGCCTGCAGGAGGTCCCGCGGTTCCGGGCGTGGCGGCTGCGGCGCCGCCTGCTGGCGCGGGCGTGCGGCCTGCGGATCGCGGCGGGACGGCGGGCCTGCGGGCTCGCCGTCCTCACCGCGCCGCACGTCCGCCGGGTCGCGCGCGAGTTCCATCTGCTCACGCCCGACCGGGGCCTGCACCGGCGCGCGCTGGCGATCGCCGTGCTGGAGGCGGACGGCGCCCGCCTGATCGCCGCGAGCACCCATCTGGACCTTGAGCCCGGCGCGCGCGAGCGCCACGTCCACGAGATCCTCGGCCACCTCGACCGGGCCCACGACCGCCACGGCGCGCCCGTGGTGCTGGCGGGCGACTTCAACGAGGAACCGGGCGGCGCCGCCTGGGGCGTGCTCGCGGGCCGGTTCCGGGACGCCTACGCGGTGGCCGGCGCCGGCGGGGAGCTCACCTTCTCCGCCCGGAACCCGAACCGGCGCATCGACGCCGTCTTCACCGACCCCGCGATCGGGGTCGACGCGTGCGGCGTCCCCGAGGAGGAGGCCCTCGCCCGCGACTACCCGATCGCGACCGACCACCGGCCGGTCCTGGCCGACCTCCGCCTCGACCGGACGGCGGGCCCGGGCTAGACGATGGCCCCGTCGTCGGGGTCGCGGGGCTCGTCGCCCATCCGCAGCACGAGCGTGACGAAGCCGCCGATGAAGGCGGCGACGGCGAGGAAGGCGGCCCAGCCGGGCACCTCCCAGTCGAGGATGACGGTGACGAGCAGGTAGACGGGCCCGCCGATCAGCGCGATCCAGGCGCCCTTGGTG
>NZ_VCKZ01000397.1 GCF_005889745.1 Actinomadura geliboluensis | reverse complement strand
CGGCTCGCGCGGGTGGACGACGCCCCGCCCACCGGGGTCGCGCGGCTGCTCCCGCGCACGGTCGCGGCCCGCGTCCGGACGCTGACCGCGCTGTCGCTCGTGCTGCTGGTGGCCCTGCTCGGCATCGGCTGGGCGGCGATCGCGAACGCCCGCGAGGGCGTGCGGGTCATCGGGCACGACGCGGGCCCGCAGGTCGTCGCCACCGGCGACCTGTACCTCCAGCTCAGCGACATGGACGCGCAGCTCGCCAACGCGCTGCTGATCGGCAACGCGCCGGGCGGCGGACGCGACCAGGCCCTCAAGCGCTACGACGACAACCGGCAGAAGGCCGGGGACGCGCTGCTGAAGGCCGCCAAGCTCGCCGACGAGACCACCGAGAACAACACCGCCCGCGACCTGCTCGACGCGCTCGGCCGCTACGAGCGCCTCGCCGGGCAGGCGCTGCTGCTCGACCGGCAGACCCCGCACGCGTCCGGGTCGCCGTCGCAGCAGGTCATCGACCTGTACCGGCAGGCGACCGACCTGATGAAGCTCGACCTGCTGCCCAAGGCGTACAACCTGACGCTCGACAACGGGACCCTCGTCCGGCACACCTACGAGGACAAGCGGTCGGCGGTGCTCACGGGCCGCACGGGCCTGCTCGTCGCGGGCGTGGTGCTGCTGGCGACCCTTGCGGGTCTCCAGGTGTACCTGGCCAGGCGCTTCCGCCGCCTGCTGAACGTGCCGCTGGCGGTCGCCACGCTCGGGACGCTGGTCCTGGTAGCGGCGGGCGCCCTGATGCTGACCGGCCAGGCCGACCATCTGCGCAAGGCCAAGGAAGAGGGCTTCGACTCGATCCTGGCGCTGTCGCGGACGCGCGCCATCAGCAACAGCGCGAACGCCGACGAGACCCGGTTCCTGCTGGACCCCGGACGCGCCGACGCCTACGAGCAGGTGTACCTGAGCAAGTCCCAGACCGTCCTCTATCTGAAGGCGGGCAACCTGACGCAGTACAACGCGGCCGTGCAGAAGGGCCTGTCGTTCGAGCCCGGACGGGCGCCGTTCCTCGGCTTCCTCGGCACCGAGGCCAACCGTCCGGCGGAGTCCGCCGAGCAGAAGGCGCGGCTGGTGGACGTCATGAACAAGGCCCTGGGCGCGTACCAGAAGGTCCAGGCCAACGACCGGCGGATGCGCGACCTCGTCAAGGCCGACCAGCGCGACCAGGCCGTCGCGGCGCGCGGCACCGCCGCCGCCGACTACACCCAGTACGACCGCGCCCTGCAGCAGTTGAGCGGCATCCACCAGGACGCGTTCGACGAGGCCGTGACGGACGGCGACGGCGGGACGAGCGGCTGGTACGCCGTGCTGCCGATCGCGGGCGTCGCCATCGCCCTGCTGATGCTCGCCGGGGTGCGGCCCCGGCTGGCGGAGTACCGGTGGTCGAAATGAGGGCGCGGCGCCTCGCGGCGGCCGCCTTCGCCGCGCTGGCGGTCCTCGGCGCGGGCGCGGCGTGCGGCGTCGCGGACGCCGGGGAGATGTCGGTCGCCGACAAGGACGCGCTCGTCATCGGCGTCAACGGCGACCAGCCCGGCGTCGGCATGCGCACCGACGGCGGCGCCTACGAGGGCTTCGACATCGACATCGCCAAGGAGATCGCCGAGCGCCTCGGCGTCCGCGGGCCGGGCGTGCGGTTCAAGCCGGTGTCCTCGGCGACGCGCGAGGACATGCTCCAGCACGGCGACGTCGACCTGGTGGTGGCGAGCTACTCCGTCACCCCGGAGCGCAAGGTGAAGGTCTCGTTCGCGGGCCCGTACTACGTCGCGCACCAGGACATCCTCGTCCGCGCCGCCGACGCCCGGAAGGTCCGGAACATCCACGACCTGCAGGGACGGCGGCTGTGCAAGGTGCGCGGGTCGGTGTCGTTCCCGCGCATCCACGACGAGCAGGGCGTGGCCGCGCTCCCGGTCGAGGAGGACGGCTACTCCGACTGCCTCGCCGACCTCGTCGAGAACCGGCTGGACGCGGTCTCCACCGACGACCTGATCCTCGCGGGCCTGGCGGGCAAAGCGTCCGAAAGCGGCCACAAGCTCACGGTCGTCAACGCGCCGTTCACCGACGAGCCGTACGGCGTCGGCATCCGCAAGAGCGACGTGGACGGCTGCGAGGCGGTGAACAAGGCGATCACGGGGATGTACCAGGACGGCACGGCGGCGCGCCTGCTGACGCGGTGGTTCGGCACCTCCGGACTGAAGATCACCACGACCGTCCCGCAGTTCGAGGGCTGCGTCTGAGCGGCCCCGGGCACGGGCCGCCGATAGCACGGAGCCGCTCGCGGCACGCCGTGAAGCGGGGTTGTCACCACCGTCCGGTCATAGAGATCAGTCGGTTGCGTAAGTTCCGGTCGGCGCGCGTGATCGTAAGTTATGGTCGCGATCAAAACCCGGCCCGGCAATCACCGTCACCCCCCGAGGAGCACCATGACGACGGTCATCCTGGTGGTGATGTGCGTCGTGGTGGCCGCGTTCGAGCTCTACGCCGGCAAGCAGAGCCGGGACCAGGCCAACGCGTTCACCCGCCGGATCGACGAGCTGAACGACCAGGTCACCAAGCAGAACAACGTGCTGGTCACGGTGGGCGAGCAGCTCACCGCCGAGCTGTCGCGGGTCAAGCAGGACGTGCTGCCCGCGCTCGACGGCCGGCTCCGGCAGAACACCGGGCAGGTGGAGGAGCTGGCGGGCCTCGTCCACCAGGCCGACGACTACCTGCGCGCGCAGGCCGGCCGGCTGCGCGAGCTGGAGCAGCAGCGGGTCACGCTGGCCGCGCTGCGCCGCAAGCTCGGCGAGGTCGAGACCTCGGTGCGCGCAGTCACCAAGGCGCACGGCGAGTCGGCGTCCGGGAAGGTCGACGCGGCCCTGGACCGGCTCGCCGACATCGAGCGCGGCGGCGCGGAGATCCTGGAGCTGCAGCGCACCCTCACCCGCACCCTGGAGGGCGTCGAGGACGTCGTCGCCGAGCTGCTGCAGTTCACCGAGGGCGAGCTGGACGACACCGTCACCGCAGCGCTCACCGGCCGCCCCCGCGCCCACGGCGACGCCGTCACCGCCACCGGGCGGCTGTGGACCCGCGACGGCCAGCTGGAGGACATCCTCACCGAGATGTACGAGCGGTGCGTGCGCGCGAGCCGGCTGAACGTCCGGTTCCGCACCGCCGAGGGCGCGAACGGCACCGCGCCCGGCGGGCCGGAGCGGCGCCGCTACCTCCTCGGCGGGCACGCCTCCGAGGACCTCGCCGGCGTGTTCAGCGCGCTGCTGATCTCCACCGGCGCCGACCTGCCGCACAACGGCGCCCACGAGTCCCGGCGCGGGCTCGCGCGGGTCGAGCCCGGCGTCCCCGCGGGGGTGGAGCCGCCCCGCCCGCCCGAGGACGAGGCGGCCCTGAAGTCGCTGCTGCGGACGCTCGCGGAGAGCTCGGGCGCCGTCGCGCAGATCGGCCCGCTGCTCGCCGTCCGGACGCGGGACGAGCTGCTGTGCGCCGTGCTGACGGCCGCGCAGTCGCTGGAGCTGGAGAGCGACGAGGTCTTCTGGGACCCGGCCGCCGCGACCGTCCGGCTGCGGCGGCTGCCGTCCCATCAGCTCTGGGACCTCACCGCCTGGTCCGCCCCGTAGGGCGGGGCGCCGTAGACGCGCACCGTCCGCTCCGCGGGGCCGCCGAGGCGCACGTACAGGGGGCACGCGGCGGTGCGGGTCAGCGGGTCGACCTCGGCGCACAGCCCGATCCCCGCCGCGCGGTCGAGGAACACCACGTTCTCCACCGCCCGCGCGCCGCGCACCGCGTACGGGACGGAGTCGGCGTCGCCGGTGTCGAAAAGCTCGTCGAACGTCAGCCGCCGCGCGAACCGCATCAGCGCGCCCGCGTCCACGACCCGGCTCCCGATCGCCGCGGCCGGGCCCGCGGCGACGATGCCGAAGCTCGGGTTCTCCCGGCCGCGCACGTAGATCTCCCGGTCCGGTTCGAGGCCGCGCCGGCGGTCGGGCACCTGGACCCCGAACCCGGCGTCGCCCGTCAGGTAGGCGGGCGGGCCGAACCCGCCGGCCGCCGCCGTCCCGTGCCGGACCCGCACCGCGCCCGCGGGCATCTCCCAGCCCGGCAGGTACACGCCGAGGCCGCGCAGCAGCAGCCGCCAGATGGGCCGTCCCGTCACGTCCGGCGCGAACTCCATGGCGACCATCATCCGGTGCGCCGGCTTCCGCCGACAAGATCCTCTCGGGGGGCCAGAGCCCTTACCGCGCCGCCGCTGCGCGCCCGGCACCGCGTCGGCTACCGTTGGACCACCCGGATCATGACGAGGACGCCGCCGTGAATCTGCAGGACATGATGGTGCACCGCGACACCTCGTCGCGGACCGTCGACAAGTACCTGATGTCCTACGAGGGACGCGTCATCGCGGTGCGCCGGCATCCCGCCGTCCTGCTCCCGCCCGCCGCGATCGTCGTCGCCGGGCTCATCGCGTGCGGCGCCGCGAGCGCGTGGACCGGCATCGGCTGGCTCTGGGCGCTGTGGCTGCTCGCCGTCGGCTACCTCGCCTGGAAGGTCCTCGCCTGGTCGATGGAGTTCTTCCTGGTCACCGAGCACCGGGTGATGGTGGTCAAGGGCGTCCTCAACCGGGACGTCGTGATGATGCCGCTGTCCAAGGTCACCGACATCACGCTGAACCGGTCCATGGTCGGCCGCCTGTTCGGCTACGGGGAGTTCCGCACCGAGTCCGCGGGCCAGAAGCAGTGGCTGAAGAGCGTCAACTTCATGCCGTACCCGGAGCAGCTCTACCTGGAGGTCTCCTCCGTCATCTTCGGCACGACCGACGCCTCGCCCGACTGAGCGGCCCGGCGCCGCGTCCGGCCGCCGCCTACCGCCTGCCGCCTGCCATCCGCCGCCTGCCGCCTGCCGGCGGTCGTCAGGAGTCGAAGCCGAGGCCGAGGCGGTCGAGGGTGCGGAGCCAGAGGCCGCGGCGGCCGGCGTTGCGGTCGGCGCGGGCGATCTCGCGGCGGGTCAGCTCGATGACGCCGTACCGGAGCGGCTCCGGCGGGAACGGGACGGGCTTGGACCGCACCATCGCCAGCCGTGTCCGCTCGGTCTCCTCGCCGGGCGCGAGGCCGACGCGCAGGAGGTCGAGCATGACGTCCGCGCCGAAGCGGGTGGCTCCGACGCCCAGGCCGGTGTAGCCGGCGGCGTAGGCGAGCCTGCCGCCGTAGGCGGTCCCGAAGAACGCGCAGAAGCGGCTGCACGTGTCGATGACACCGCCCCAGGCGTTGGTGAAGCGGATCCCTTCGAGCTGGGGGAACGTCTCGAAGAAGTGCCGCGCGAGCGTCTCGAACGTGGCGGGACGGTCCTCCAGCGCCGGCTTCATGCCGTTGCCGTAGTGGTAGACGGCGTCGTAGCCGCCCCACAGGATCCGGTCGTCGGCGGTGAGCCGGTAGTAGTGGAACTGGTTGGCGCTGTCACCGATGCCCTGGCGGTGCCGCCAGCCGATGGCGTCGCGCTGGGCGGCGGTGAGCGGCTCGGTCATCAGGGCGTAGTCGTACACGGGGACGACGAAGTTGCGGAGCCGCTTCACGAGCGGCGGGAACGCGCCGGTGCCGAGCGCGACCCGTCGGGCGGTGACCGTCGCGCCGTTGGGGGTCGTCAGGCGGAGCATGAGCCCCTCGGAGCGCACACCCGTGACGCGGGTGCCCTCATGGACGCGGACGCCGAGAGACCGGCACGCGTCCGCGAGGCCCCAGGCGAGCTTGGCGGGATGCACCATCGCGGTGGAGGCCGGGTTCCACAGGCCCGCGTGGTAGGTCGGTGAGTCGACCTCGGCGCGGACGGCGTCCTGGTCCAGGAGGACGGGCTTCCAACCGAGTCCGGCCGCCATCGCCGCCGCCTCTTCGAGCGCGGGGACCTGCCACTCCTCGGTCGCGACGTCCATCTCGCCGGTGAGCTCCCACTCGGCGTCGATCCCGTACCGCTCCAAGGTGGCGCCGATGGCGGCGAGATTGTCGCGGCCGAGGCGTTCTAGGGCCGGCATGTCGTCCGGCCAGCGTCCCGCGCCGTTCTCCAGGCCGTGCGTGAGGCTGGCCGAGCAGAACCCGCCGTTGCGCCCGGACGCGGCGGCGCCGATCCGGCCGGCCTCCAGCACGACCACGTCCAGGGACGGGTCGCGCTCCTTGGCGAGCAGGGCCGTCCAGAGCCCGCTGTAGCCGCCGCCGATGACGGCCAGGTCGCACGTCAGTGTTTCCTGCAACGCGGGCTCGGCGGCGGGGCGTGCTGCGTCCTGGAGCCAAAACGGCCGACGCTCGGCGTCGGCGAGCGCCCTCACGATGTCCATCTCGTCCCCCGGTGTCGGCGTCGTCAGGTCATGCGGTGTCGCGAGCGGTATCCCCGGCGGGGCGGCGCCGTCAGCGGGCGGCGCGGATGTTGCGGCGCGCCGAGATGACCGCGATGAGGACGCCGACCGCGAAGATGAGCGTGCCCATCACGTTCACCTGCGGCGGCGTGCCCGTCCGGGTGGAGCCGTAGATCCACAGCGGGAAGGTGACGGTCGCGCCGCTGGTGAAGTTGGTGATGATGAAGTCGTCGATCGACAGCACGAACGCCAGCAGCGCCCCCGCCAGCACCCCCGGCATGATCATCGGCAGCGTGACCAGGCGGAACCGCGTCCACGGTCCGGCCCCGAGGTCCTGCGCCGCCTCCTCCACCGCCGGGTCGAGGCCGACGACGCGGGCCCGGACGGTCACGGCGACGAACGCGATCGAGAACATCACGTGCGCCACGAGGATCGTCAGGTAGCCGCGCGGCAGGTTGAAGGTGACGAACATCGACAGCAGCGACGCGCCCATCACGATCTCCGGGCAGGAGATCGCCATGAACAGCACCAGGTTCGTCGAGCCCTTGCCGCGGAACCGGTAGCGGCCGAGCGCGAGCCCCGCGAACGTCCCGAGGACCGTGGTGATCAGCGTACTGAGCAGGGCGATCGTCAGCGAGTTGACGACGGCGGTGGTGAGGTCGCTCTTGTCGAACAGGTGCCGGTACCACTTGAGCGTGAAGCCCTGCCACTCGAAGTTCTGCTTGCTGCGGGTGTCGTTGAACCCGAACAGGATCATGATCGCGATCGGCAGGATCAGCCAGGCGATCAGCACGAGCGTGTAGACGTGCAGGCCCGAGACCTTCCGGCGCGGGCGCGCCGCCGGGGGCTTCTCCCTCGCGTCCGGGGTCTCCGGGGTCTCCGGGGTGGTGAGCGTCGTCATCGTCCCGCCGCCTCCAGAACGTCCTGCGTGCCGAGGGTGCGCGCGTAGGCGAAGATCCCGACGAGCAGGATCGCCATCAGCGAGAACGACAGCGCCGACGCCATCGGGTAGGCGCTGTTGTTGAAGTACTCGGTCTGGATCACGTTGCCGATCATGGTGTTCTGGGGGCCGCCGAGCACCTCGGCGTTGACGTAGTCGGACGACACCGGCACGAACGTCATGATCACGCCGGCGAAGACGCCCGGCAGCGACAGCGGCAGGATCACTCTCGCGAACGCCTGCAGGCGGCTCGCGTACAGGTCGTAGGCCGCCTCGACCACGCGGTGGTCGATCCGCTCCAGCGCCACGTAGATCGGCAGCACCATGAACGGCAGGAAGTTGTAGGTGAGCCCGGAGACGACCGCGAGGCCCGTGTCCAGGATGTGGAAGTCGTCCGGGACGATCCCGCTGTGGCGCAGCGGCCCGAGGACGGGGCCGTTGTCGGTCAGCACCAGCTTCCACGACACCGTCCGCAGGATGAACGAGACGAAGTACGGGAGCAGGAGCAGGAACAGGTACGTCGACTTGTGCCGGCCGCCGCGGAACGCGATCCAGTACGCGGCCGGGTAGGCGATCGCGATGCACGCCGCCGTCGCCAGGAACCCGTACCAGAGCGACCGGACGAACTTGTCGCCGTAGGTGTCGAGCCCGTCGACGTAGTTCTGCCAGTGGAACGTCTGCCGGAACCCGTCGATCAGGTTGCCCGTCTGCAGCGACAGGGACACCATCAGCACCATCGGGACGAGGAAGAACGCCGCCATCCACAGCCCGCTCGGCAGGATCATGAGGTAC
>NZ_VCKZ01000396.1 GCF_005889745.1 Actinomadura geliboluensis | reverse complement strand
GTTGAGACGTTCGGTGGTTTTGGCGAAGGGGAAACACCCGGTCCCATCCCGAACCCGGAAGTTAAGCCCTTCAGCGCCGATGGTACTGCATGGGAGACCGTGTGGGAGAGTAGGACGCCGCCGGACATGAATTGGTCGAGGGTCGCCCCTATTTCGCGGGGCGGCCCTCGACGCATGTGGGCCCCCGGCCAAAGTAGGCTGGAAGTATCCACGAACACCATCAAGAACAGTGACGGACGTGATGAGCGCGGAAGAGGACGGCCGCGGCGACGACAGCCGCGAACGGCGGGGCGACAACGGGCGGCGGGGCACCCCGCCCCGTCGCGGGGCCAGCCCCCGCGGCGGCCAGGGCGGGCCCGGGAACCGCAAGGGCGGAGGCCCCCGCGGTGGAGCGCCCCGCGCCGGCGGTCCGCAGGGCGGACGCGGCCGTCCCGCGGGCGGCGGGTGGAAGGACCGGGACTCGCGCGGGCAGCGCGATGACCGCAAGCCCGGCCGTCCGTTCAAGCGTTCCGATGACCGGCGTCCGGAATCCCGCGAGGGACGACCGGACGACCGCCGTGAGGGCCGCCCCGGCGGGCCCCGGAACGACCGTTCTGAAGGCAGGTTCGAGCGACCGCGCGGCGGCCAGGGCAAGCCTGGCGAGCGTCGTTTCAGCGGTCCGCGCGATGGCGGGCAGGGCAAGCCCGGCGAGCGCCGGTACAGCGGCCCACGCGATGGCGGGCAAGGCAGACCTGGCGAGCGCCGGTTCAGTGGTCCGCGCGATGGCGGGCAGGGTAGGCCCGGTGAGCGTCGTTTCAGTGGTCCGCGTGACGGCGGCCAGGGCAAGCCTGGCGAGCGCCGGTTCAGCGGCCCGCGTGACGGTGGGCAGGGTAGGCCCGGTGAGCGCCGGTTCGGCGGTAAGCCCGGCGAGCGCAAGGAGGGCCGCTTCGGCGGGCCCCGTCAGGGGCAGGGCCAGGGCGGCGGGCCGCGGCGCGACGGGCGTCCGGCCGGTGGGCAGGGCGAGCGTCGGTTCGAGGGACGTCCGCCCGAGCGCCGGTTCAAGGACCGCGACGACCGGCCGGGGCGCGAGGAGCGCCGTCCGGCGGGGCGCCGGTTCGAGGGCGGGCGCGAAGGGCGTCCCGGCGACCGCGACAAGGGCAGGCCGCCGTTCAAGGGGCGCGGCGAGAGGCGTCCGCAGGACGGCGGGCGCTCCTACGGGCCGCCCCGCGACCGGCAGGACCGGCGGCCGCGGACGGAGGAGCGCGAGCGTCCCGCGCCGGCGCACGACGATCCGCTGCTGCCGGACGACGTCACCGGCGAGGAGCTGGACGCCGACGCGCGCGTCGAGCTGCGCACGCTGCCGAAGGACCTGGCCGCCAAGGTCGCGCGCCATCTCGTGATGGCGGGACGGCTGGCCGAGGACGAGCCGGAGCAGTCCTACAAGCACGCGAAGGCGGCGCGGCGGCTCGCGTCCCGGGTCGGGATCGTCCGGGAGGCGGCGGGGATCGCGGCCTACCACGCGGGCGAATGGGCGGAGGCGCTCGCCGAGCTGCGCGCCGCCCGGCGGCTCGGTGCCGGGGACGACTCGTACCTGCCGGTGATGGTCGACTGCGAGCGGGGCCTCGGCCGGCCCGAGCGGGCCCTCGACCTGATCAAGTCGCCGGAGGCCGGGAAGCTCGACCAGATGGGGCGCATCGAACTGCGCATCGTGGAGTCGGGCGTCCGCCGCGACATGGGGCAGTACGACGCCGCCGTCGTCACCCTGCAGATCTCGGAGCTGCGCGACCGGCGGCTCCGGCCGTGGTCGATGCGGCTGTTCTACGCCTACGCGGACGCGCTCGTCGAGGCCGGGCGCGCCGAGGAGGCCGCCGACTGGTTCGCGCGGGCCGCCGCCGCGGACCGGGACGGGGACACCGACGCCGCCGAGCGCTACGCCGAGATCGAAGGGCTCCACATCCTCGACACCGAGGACGCCGACGACGCCGAGGACGCCGGCGAGACCGAGGACGCCGACGAGACCGAGCACGCCGAGGACGCGGCGCAGGCGGAGGACGAAGGCGACTCCGGTGCGGCGTCGGAGCCGGCGGCGGCGACCGACATCGCGTTCCAGCCCGCCGAGCCCGAGGTGGTGGAGGCGCGGGAAGGGGACGCCCCGAACGCCCCGGCGGTGTTCCTGGAGCCCGAGGCGACCGGCGAGGAGCGGCCCGGCAAGCCCGGCGGGCCCGAGGAGGAGCCGCCGGCAGGGGCTTGACCACCGGTACTTGACTGGCGGGTAGGTTTCCCGGATATTCACGGGACCGCGCCGTTCGGGGGGCCGCTGGACACGTCCGGCGGAGATCGACTCCTTGAGGAGAGTCATGCCCCTGAACCGACGTACGTTCCTGCGCGCCTCCGCCGTCGCCGGCGGCACGACCGCGTTCTCCGGCGCCCTGTGGCAGCGGGCCTTCGCCGCCGGGCCCGCACAGCCCGGCCCGAGCCCGTACGGGCCGCCGGGCGCCGCGGACGGCAACGGCGTGCAGTTGCCGGAGGGTTTCACGAGCCGGGTCGTGGCGCGGTCGATGCAGCGCGTCGAGGGCACGCGCCACACCTGGCATCCGGCGCCCGACGGCGGCGCGTGCTTCGCCGACGGGGACGGCTGGATCTACGTCAGCAACTCGGAGGTCCCGGTCGTCGGCGGCGTGTCCGCGATCCGGTTCGACGCGACCGGGAAGGTGACGTCGGCGTACCGGATCCTGAACGGCACCACGCTGAACTGCTCCGGCGGCGCCACACCGTGGAACACGTGGCTGTCGTGCGAGGAGCACGACTTCGGCCTGGTGTACGAGACGGACCCGCGCGGGCAGAAGTCGGCGGTGGCGCGTCCGGCGATGGGCAGGTTCAAGCACGAGGCCGCCGCGTCCGACCCCGAACGCAAGGTCGTCTACCTGACCGAGGACCAAGGGGACGGCTGCTTCTACCGGTTCCGTCCGAACACGTGGGGCGACCTGTCGTCGGGGACGCTCGAAGTCCTGGTCGGTTCCGGGACGGGCCCCGTCCGGTGGACGAAGGTACCGAGCCCGCAGCTGTGGTTGACGCCGACCCGCGAGCAGGTGGCGGACGCCATGCGCTTCGACGGCGGCGAGGGGTGCTACTACACGCACGGCGTCTGCTACTTCACCACGAAGGGCGACAACCGGGTGTGGGCCTACGACGCCGCCAACGAGAGTCTGGACATCGCCTACGACGACGACCTGGTCACCACAGGAGAGGCGCCCCTCCACGGCGTCGACGCCGTGACCGCGACCGCGTCCGGTGAGCTGTACGTCGCCGAGGACGGCGACAACATGGAAATCAACCTCATCACCAGGGACGGGATCGTGACCCCGTTCCTGCGCGTCGTCGGCCATGACGAGTCGGAGATCACCGGGTGCGCGTTCAGTCCGGACGGGTCGCGGCTGTACTTCTCGTCCCAGCGCGGAAAGAGCGGCTTCATCGCCGGGACGGACGGCTGCACGTTCGAGGTGACCGGCCCCTTCCGCCGCTGAGCGCTCACGCGTGCCTGCTCAGGGCGTGCAGGATGCCGGTGACGTTGCTCTCCGCGCTGTTCAGCACCTCGTACTTGGCGACCAGGTCGGGGTCGGTGTCGTCGCTCATGATGGCGTAGCGGTGCCTGGTCCGGTCGACGACCATGGCGACGGCGTGGTCGAGGTCGAGGTCCTGGTCCTTGGCGTCCTGGACGGCGTCCACCCAGACGCGCAGCTCCTCCGCCGACCGCTCCAGCGTGGCGTCCACCTCGGTGACGGGCCCGTAGTGCGCGAACAGCAGCCGCTGCGGGCCCAGCGCCCGGAACCTGCCGAGGGACGCCAGCGCGGTGTCGAGGTCGAAGTCCGGCGGCGGCGTCGCGGGCTTCACGTCCGCCGTCTCCGGGATGTAGATGCCGGCGGCGTCGCCCACGTACAGGTCGCCGGTCCGGGAGTCCATCAGCCCGACGTGGTGCTTGGCGTGGCCGGGGGAGTAGTGCGACTCCAGCCGCCGCCCGCCGCCGAGGTCGATGCTGCCGGTGTCCTCGACGGCCCGGATCCGGGCGGCGTCGGTGGGCTTCAGCTCGCCGAACAGGGTGTCGAGGCTGTCCCCGTACACCATGCGGGCGCTGCGCATGAGCCGTGCCGGGTCGGCCAGGTGCCGCGCGCCCTTCTCGTGGACGACGACCTCCGCGCGCGGGTACATCTCCGCGATGTCGCCGACGCCGCCCGCGTGGTCGAGGTGGATGTGGGTCACGACCACGGACGCCAGGTCGTCCGGCCCTACGCCGAGTTGCCGCAGCGCGGCCTGCACCACGGGCGCCGAGCCGGACGTGCCGGGTTCGACCAGGCATGGCCGGTCGGACAGGATCAGGTATCCGGCGGTGATGCCGCTGTAGCCGGCCATCCGGGTGTCGATCTCGTAGACGTCCCCGCCGAGCGGCGTGATCGTGGTCGCGGTGTCCATTCCCCGATCATGGCCTCTCGGAGGCGTCCGGGTCGAGGAGCCGCAGGACGAGACCGGTGCGGGGCTTGGGCCCGAACGACGTCGACTTGCGGGGGACGCGCTCCCCACCGCCCGCGACGGCGAGGACGTCCTCGACCTTGAGCGGGTTCAGGACGACCGCCGTCCCGCCCGAGTGCCGGGCGCGCGCGATGGCCGCGGACGGGTCGTCGTGCACCACTTCGATGGCGTTCTCGTTCTCCGGGACGTCCCACACGCCGCCGATGAGGACGTGGTCCAGGACGGCGGTGTCGAGCCCGCGCCAGCGCGGTGAGTGCTCGGACGGCAGGCAGCGGGCGAGGGCGTCCGCGTCGGGGTCGGTGAGCAGGTGCAGGGCGTCGCCTCCGCCGAGGAGGAACGCGGGGCCGCCCGCTGCGGCGAGGGCCGCCACGGCGGCGCCCTCGTCGGTGAAGTCGGTCACGCGGAACACCTTGCGCGCCTTCTCGACCGCCTCGTCCGGGCGGAGGCCGGGCAGGACGCGGTGGATCGCGCCCAGGTGCGGCGGGTAGCGCGTCGAGTCGACCAGCAGCGCCAGGCCGGCGTCCCAGGGCCCCGGGCCGTCGCCGGCGGCGTGGCGGCGGGCCTGCAGCGCGCGGTAGGTGGCGTAGCGGTGGTGGCCGTCGGCGATCAGGGCCTGCTTGTCGCGGAGGTCGGCGGCCACGCGCGCGTGCGCGGCGGGATCGGTGATGCTCCACAGCCGGTGCGTCAGCCCGTCGTCGGCGTCGAACTCCAGCAGCGGGGCGTGCGCGGCGGCGTCGTCGACGATCCGGGCCGCGTCGCCGCCGCCCTCGTACACCAGGAAGATCGGCTCCAGGTTGGCGTTCGCGGCCGTCATCAGCGCGAGCCGGTCGCGGACCGGGCCGGGGAAGACGTTCTCGTGCGGCAGCACGACGCCGTCGGCCTCGGCGCGCAGGCCCAGCGCGCCGATCAGGCCGCGCTGCAGGACCGTGCCGCCGCGGGCCGCCTCGTAGACGTACAGGGCCGGCTCGGGGTCGGCGGCGAGCGCGCCCTCGGCCAGCCAGCGGCGCAGCCGGCCGCCCGCCGCCGCGTAGCTCTCCCCGGCGGCGCGCGGCAGGTTGAGCCGGACGATGTTGTGCCCGCCGCCCGCCAGCAGCCGCAGCGCCGCCGCCTCGTCGATCAGGTCGTAGGGCGGCATGGTCACCGCCGCCGGGTCGCCCGCCACCGCGGGGACGTAGCGGACGCCGCGGAACGGGGCCAGCTCCAGGCCGCCGCCCGTGCGCGGCCCCGCGGTCCCGAAGATCCGGGCGCTGAACTCCTCCGGCGCGAGGCCGGAGGAGAGGTCGTCGTCCACGCTGGGCATGGTATTCAGCGGAGGGCGCGCGGCGTCCCGGCGGGTACGGTCGTAATGATCCGAGGGGAGGTCCATATGAGTGGTCAAGGGCCTGGGCGGCCGGAGGATTCCCCGAGCGAGAACCCCGGCGCCGACCGGGGCGCGGAAGCGGGTACCGACCCGGGCGAGCATGCGGCCTCGCCGGGCGGCGGGGTCTACGAGTGGTACACGCGGGGTCTGGAGCTGCTGCGGTCCGGCAGCGCCGCCGCCGCGCTGCAGCTGCTGGCCAGGGCGGCGGAGGCCGAGCCCGGGTCGCACAGCATCCGGGAGGCGCTCGGCCGCGCCCAGTTCGGCGCCCGCCAGTTCGGCGCGGCCGCCGAGAGCTTCCGCGGGATCGTCGAGGAGGAGCCCGCCGAGGACTACGCCCGGTTCGGGCTCGGGCTGGCGCTCAGCAGGCTCGGCGACTTCGCGGGCGCCGTCGAGCAGCTGGCGCTCGCCGCCGCCATGCGCCCCGACAACCCCGACTACGCCAGGGCGCTGCGGCAGGCCAGGGCCACCCTCGACGCCCGGCGCTGACCCGGCCCTTACCCATCGGTAACAACCCCCGTACGATCGCACGCATGAGGAGCGCGATGAAAGGCAGCGACCGTCCCCTGAGCGAGGCGTACGACGTCGCCCTGCTCGACCTCGACGGGGTGGTCTACGTCGGCCGCAGGCCCGTCCCGGCGGCGGCGGAGTCGCTCGCCAAGGCGCGCGCGGCCGGGCAGCGGCTGGCGTTCGTGACCAACAACGCCTCCCGCACCCCGTCGGCCGTCGCGGCGCTGCTGACCGAGGTGGGCGTCCCCGCCGAGCCCGCCGACGTGGTGACCTCCGCGCAGGCCGCGGCGCGGCTGCTCGCCGAGCGGCTGCCCGCCGGGTCGGAGGTGCTCGTCGTCGGCGGCATGGGCCTGCGCCACGCCCTCTACGCGCAGGGGCTGCGGCCGGTGTCGACCGCGGCGGGGCGCCCGGCCGCCGTCGTCCAGGGCTACCACCCGGACCTCTCCTACGGGACGCTGGCCGAGGGGGCGCGGGCCGTCAGCATGGGCGCGCTGTTCGTCGGCTCCAACGGCGACCTGACCATCCCCGGCGGCGACGGGCCGCCGCAGCCCGGCAACGGGGCCCTGCTCCGCGTGATCATGGCCGCGACCGGCGTCGAGCCCATCGTGTCCGGCAAGCCCGAGCGGCCGCTGCACCAGGAGTCGATCCTGCGCACCGGCGCGCGGCGCCCGCTCGTGGTCGGCGACCGGCTCGACACCGACATCGAGGGCGCCTGGAACGGCGGCGCCGACAGCCTGCTGGTCTTCACCGGCGTCACCGACCCCCTGCGGGCCCTCACCGCGCCGCCGCACCGGCGCCCGAGCTTCCTGGCCGCCGACCTGGCGGGGCTGCTCGTCCCGCACCCGGAGCCCGTCCGCGCGGACGGGGCGCACCGCTGCCGGGACTGGGCGGCCCGCCGCGACGGCGACGCCTTCACCGTCACCGGCTCCGGCGACCCCTGGGACGGCCTGCGCGCCCTCGCGTCCGCCGCCTGGGAGAGCGACACGCCGCCGCCCGCCGAGGCCCTCACCGGCGCCCTGGAGGCCCTGCGGCTCTAGACCGCCCGCCGGCCCGGCCCGGCCCTAGAGCAGCCTCCGCAGCCGCAGCAGATCGAGGAAGCTCGCCTCGATCTTGACGCGGCCGGCCGCCCACGCCTTCGCCGGATGCAGCTCGTCGCCGGCCATGGCGACGAGGTCGTCGCTGCCCACGGTGAGGCGCACCTGCGCCGACTCCGGGTCGCCGTCGGCCTCGAACGGGTCGAGGCCGCCCGCGTGGAGCCGGGTGCGGTAGGCCAGCCCGAGGTCGCTGATGCGGCAGCTGATCGTCCGCTCCACGACGTGCTCGGCGAGCCGGTCGCCGTCCACCTCCGCCAGCCGCGCCGCGATGCGCTCCAGCGCCGCGCGGCAGTCGTCCTCGTTCGCCATGGTCAGGCCGTTCCCCCCTCGTCCGGCAACGATGTCGCTCAGGGACGGTAGCGTTCGGAATGAGCCGGAGGCGACTCGTGGCGGGCGCTCCGGGACCGTTTGGGAGGTAAAAGTGATGTCCGACGAGGCCGCGGAGGCCGCGCAGGCGCCGGTGCCGGTGCCGGAGCCGGAGTTCCCGGCGGCGCCGCCGCCCGACCCGACCGGCGACCCGCGCGTCGACGCCGCCGTCGCGCCCCTCGGCGGGCTGGGCGGGCTGCCCGTCGCCGAGCACGTGCGGGTCTTCGAGGACGTCCACCGGCGGCTCCAGGACCTCCTCGTGTCCGCCGCCCAGGACGAGCCCGCCCCGGCGGCGGCCCCGGC
>NZ_VCKZ01000045.1 GCF_005889745.1 Actinomadura geliboluensis | reverse complement strand
GGGGAGCGGGGGGTGGTCGCATGGGCCGGCCTCTCTCAGCGGGAGCCTGAAAGCGCTTTCTCGATGCCGCCGGCCGTGCCCGCGAGCCAGTCGAAGGCCGCGTCCTGCATGGTCCGGTCGAACTCGTGGCCGGCGTCGAAGAACGCGCCGGTGTAGCGGCCGGGCGCGTCCCGGTAGGCGCCGGTGATCTGGCGGTGCGCGCGCCGCACGCCCTCGGCGGGGAAGGAGCGGGTCGGGGCGCGGGTGCGCGGGCCGAACCCGACCGTCCACGACAGCTCCTCGCCCGCCAGGTCGCCGTCGGTCCAGCGGCGCTCGACGCGGACGTCCGCGGCGCTCAGCGCCAGCACCCCGAGGGCGTCGCGGAGGCGCTCGGGCAGGTCGGGGCCGGGCGTGGGGAACAGGCCGCGCTGGCGGGCGGCGATGCCGGCCAGGCCCGCGAAGCCGCCGGCCATCAGTCCGCCACCCGGGTGCCGCCAGCGGTGAGGGCGACGGGCGTGCCGGTCGCCGCGGACCGGTCGGCGGACACCCCGATCAGCACGCTCGCGACGCCCGCGCGGTACCCGGCCTGCCGGGCGAGCGGATCGTCCGACGCGCCGCGGAACACGTCGTCGAGGAGCAGGGCGTCGCCGCCGCCGTGCGCGCCCGCGCCGCCCCCGATCGCGATCTCCTCCGGCTCCCGCCAGTGCCGGTGCAGGACGAGCCGCTCGGACGCCCCGGCGGCGTGCTCCTTCCCGGACGCGGTCGGGTCGATCGCGGCGTGCGGCGGCGTCCACGCCCGCTCGACGACGTCCAGTTCCAGCCGCCCGGCGGTGCCGTTGACAACGGCGCGGTAGCCCTCCGCCGGCGCGTGCGCGTTGAGGGAGTAGGTGAGCAGCGCCCCGCCCTCGTAGCGGACGAGGACGGCCATGTTGTCGTCGATCGTCACGCCCTCGCCGAACACGTCCTGGTCGCGGATGTAGCCGTCCTCGTGCTCGGCGTCCAGGTACAGGCGCGTCAGCCGGGGGTCGGCGGACAGGTCGAGCAGGAAGGGGTCGGTGCCGAGGCGCGGCGCGTTGCGCGCCCGCGCGGGACGGTCGGCGAGGCCGCGCGCGCGGGCGTTGGCGGCGCCGTAGAAGCGCAGCGAGGTCTGCGCGTAGACCGACGCCGGGGCGTCGGCGATCCACCAGTTCACGAGGTCGAAGTGGTGGGTGGACTTGTGCACCAGCAGGCCGCCCGAGTTCGCCTTGTCCCGGTGCCAGCGGCGGAAGTAGTCGGCGCCGTGGATGGTGTCGAGCGACCAGTCGAAGTGGACGGAGGTGACGTCGCCGATCGCGCCGTCGGCGATCAGCCGGCGGACGGCGCTGTTGCGCGGCGAGTAGCGGTAGTTGAAGGTCACGATGAGCCGGCCGGTGCTCCGCTCGGCCGCGTCGGCGATGGCCGCGCAGTCCTCGGCGGTGGTGCACAGCGGCTTCTCCACGACGACGTCCTTGCCGGCGTCGAGGGCGGCGACCACGTAGCGGGCGTGGGCGGCGTCGACCGTGGCGACCACCACGGCGTCGGCGAGCCCGAGCATCGCGCCGAACTCCTCGGGCGCGAAGCACGGCACGTCGCGGCCGATGCGGTCGAGGTGGTAGCGCAGGCGGGTGCGGTTGGGGTCGCAGAGCGCGGCGATCTCGCCGGTGTCGCTCCACGCGCCGAGCAGCGCGTCCACGTACATCTGCGCGCGGTGGCCGAGCCCGACGAAGGCGTATCGCATGGTGCGGAGACTCCCGGATCAGGTGGCGCCGCCGGGGCGCCGAGCGGCGGGGCGGCGCCGTGCGGCCCGGCCCGTTCGCACGGGCCGCACGGCGCGTCATGGGTGTTCCCGGACTCCCGCCCGCTACTGGGACAGGGCGGTGTTGGCCTCGGTGAGGAAGGTCTTGGCGGCCGCGTCCGGCTCGGCCTTGCCGAACAGCACCGAGTCGGTGGCGCGCTTGAGGATGTCCTCCATCTCCATCGCGCCCTTGGGCGGGACGACGATCGGGCTGAGGTCGTTCTTGATCGAGTCCATGAAGGCCAGCACCTTCTGGTCGGCCGGCGACAGCTTGGTCTTGATCGCCTCGATGACCTCGGCATTGGTGGGCAGGCCGCGGTCGCTGAGCAGGATCGCCCCGGCAGCCGGGTCGTTGACGAGGAAGTCCACGAACTTCTGCGCGGCGGCGGCCTCCTCGGACCGGGCCGAGATCGTGTAGTACATCGCCGGCTGCAGGAACATGCCCGAGGCGGTGGCGCCCGGCGACTTCGGCATGCGCATCAGGTCCAGCTCCTGGCCGGAGCCCTTGGTCAGCGCGTCGAGCTGGTTGCTCCACCAGCTTCCGAAAGCGCTTTCGTTGGTGGCGAGCAGCGCCTGGTCGACCTTGGTGCCGGTCTCCAGCATCTCGGCGGCGCCCGGCCCCGCCTTCGCGTCGATGATCTTCTGCAGCAGCGCCCACCAGTCCTTGATGGTCTGCTCGGACAGGGCGACCTTGCCGCCGGCGTAGAACTGCTCGCCGCGCTGCGCGGCGAAGATCTGCAGGAACGCCGGGTTCTCGTTGTACTCGGTGCCCCAGACCTTGCCGCCGCTCTTCTCGGTCACCCGCTGGGAGAGCGAGATGTAGTCGTCCCAGGTCCAGGTCTTGTCGTCGGGGGCCTGCTGGCCGTACTTCTTCAGCGTCGCCTTGTTGACGACCATCGGGAACGCGTTGACGCCCGTCGGGATCGCGTACTGCTTGCCCTCGACCTGCCCGGCCTTGAGGACGCCCTGGTCGAGGCCGGCGGTGTCGACCTTCCCGGACACGTCGGCGAGGATGCCGCGGCCCGCGTACTCCGCCAGGCCGCGGATCTCGATCGACATCACATCGGGGGCGTCGCCGGCCGCGGTCTTGGTGGCCAGCTTCTCGTAGTAGCTGTCCCAGTCGGAGAAGTCGCCCTCGACGTCGATCGCCGGGTTCTTCTTCTCGAACTCGGCGATGGCCGCCTCGGTCAGCTTCTGCCGGGAGTCGCTTCCCCAGTAGGAGAAGACGACCTTCGTCCTGCCGCTCGACCCGTCATCGCCGCCGCCGCAGGCGGTGGCCGATATCGCGACGGCGGCGACGGCGGCGGCCGCCAGGATGCGTTTCATTTCTCGTGTACCTCCGGGGGGACGGAAGGGAGGGAGGGCTACTTGAGCCCGGTGGTGGCCATGCCTCGGACGAGGTACTTCTGGCCGGCCAGGAAGAAGCCGAAGATCGGCCCGAGCGAGACGATCGACATCGCGAACATCGGCCCCCACGAGGAGTCGCCGCTGGAGTCCAGGAACTGGCGCAGCGCCACCGGGGCCGTGAGGTTGTCGGAGTTGGTCAGGTAGAGGTTCTGGGTGAAGAAGTCGTTCCACGTCCAGATGAAGGTGAAGATCGCCGTGGTGGCCAGCGCGGGCACGCACAGCGGCATCACCACCTGCAGGAACGTGCGGAAGTGCCCGGCGCCGTCGATCGCCGCCGCCTCGTCCAGCTCCCGGGGGAGGGTGCGGATGAACTGCACCATCAGGAAGATGAAGAACGCGTCGGTGGCGAGGAACTTGGGCACCACGATCGGCCAGATCGTGTTGATCCAGTCGATCTTGCTGAACACGATGTACTGCGGCACGACCGTGACGTGGTGCGGCAGCATGATCGAGACCAGCATGATCGCGAACCACAGCCTCTTGAGCGGGAACTCCAGCCGGGCGAACGCGTAGGCCGCCAGCGAGCAGGCGAGCAGGTTGCCGACCACCGCGAGGCCGGTGATGACCGCCGAGTTCCACAGGTAGTAGCCGAAGGAGTGCTTCAGCGCGTCCCAGCCGCCGGCGTAGTTGTCGCCGGTGACCTCGGTGGGGACCAGTCCGGGCTCCCGGAAGATCAGCTCCTCGGGCTTGACCGAGCTGGAGATCATCCAGAGCAGCGGGTAGAGCATGAACAGCCCGAACACGATCAGCAGCAGGTGCTTGGTCAGCCGCGAGGCGGGCCGGAACAGCACCGGCGTGCGGTCGCCCGGCGCGCGCTTACTTGTCGTCGCCATAGAAGACCCAGAATCGAGACATGAGGAAGTTGACGGCGGTCAGGGCCCCGATGATGAGCAGCAGCACCCAGGCCATGGCCGCCGCGTAGCCCATCTCGTAGTTCTTGAAGCCCTTGATGTAGAGGTAGAGCGTGTAGAAGAGGGTCGAGTCGACCGGCCCGCCGTTGCCGCCGCTGACGACGAACGACTGCGTGAACGACTGGAACGACTTGATCACTTCGAGCACGGCGTTGAAGAAGATGATCGGCGTGAGCAGCGGCAGCGTGATCGAGCGGAACTGCCGGACCCGGCCGGCGCCGTCGACGCGGGCGGCCTCGTAGAGGTTGTGCGGGATCTGCCGCAGCCCGGCGAGGAAGATGACCATCGGGGCGCCGAACGTCCAGACGTGCAGGATGATCAGCGTCCAGAGCGCGGTGTCCGGGCTCGTGACCCAGCCCTGGCCGTGGTAGCCGAACCAGCCGAGGAAGGTGTTGACGATCCCGTCCGTGCCGAAGATCTTCCGCCACAGGATCGAGATCGCCACGCTCCCGCCGAGCAGCGACGGCAGGTAGAAGACCGACCGGTAGAACGACAGCCCGCGCAGCCCCTTGTCCAGCGCCATCGCCAGCCCGAGGGCGAAGGCGAGCTGGAGCGGGACGGACACGACGACGTAGGTGGTCGTGACCTTGAGGGAGTTGATGTAGCGGTCGTCGGCCGTGAACATCGTGTCGTAGTTGTCCAGGCCGACCCAGTGGGCCTGGCTCAGCAGGCTGTAGTCGGTGAACGACAGGTACAGCGAGGCGATCATCGGGCCGAGCGTGATCGCGAACAGCCCGAGGAACCAGGGCGCCAGGAACAGGTAGGCGGCCCATGCCTGCGAGCGGGCGCGGGAGCTCTTGCGGCGGCGGGTCCGGGGTCGGCGCGGGCCCGCCGGCGCGGCGGGCGCGACCGCGGGCTCGGCCGTCCCCGGCGCCTTGGCGGCCGCAGCGGGCCTCAGCGTCATCACTGGCCCTTCGGTGAGTCGGAAGTGGTTGAGATAGCGCTTTCTTAGCGCGTGGCCGGAGATGACGTCAACCCTTTGCAGTGACCTTCCTCACGCGTGATTGTGACCAGTTCCAGATAAGCCCAGGTCAGAGGCATATCCACTGTCGCGCCACATGCGTGTCTGCTAGAAGTCCTGCACTCGTTACTACAACCGTTTGCAGTCTTACGGCGCGTGGAACCGGTAGGTCGTGGCCGACGTGCGCTCCTCGCCGGGCCGCAGCACGGCGGAGGGGAACGCCGGCCGGTTCGGCGCGTCCGGGAAGCGCTGGGTCTCCAGGCACAGGCCCGCGAACGGGCCGTACGGGGTGGCGTCGCCGTCCAGCATGTGGCCGGTGTAGAACTGGACGCCCGGCTCGGTCGTGGTGACCTCCATCGACCGGCCGCTCACCGGGTCGGTGACCGCGATCCGGCCCTGGAGGACGTAGCAGTGGTCGTAGCGGCCGCCGCGCCGCGCGTCCACCCGGGTGGGCGCGGTGAAGTCGAACGGCGTCCCGGCCACCGGGGCCTGCTCGCCGGTCGGGATCTTGCCCTCGTCCACCGGCAGGTACCGGTCGGCCTCCATCGCCACGACGTGCCCCCGCACGTCGCCCGCCCCCGCCAGGTTGAAGTAGGAGTGGTTGGTCAGGTTCACCACCGTGGGGGCGTCGGTCGTGGCCCGGTACTCCAGGCGCAGCGCGTCGCCGTCCAGGACGTACCGGACGCGGGCCGTGAGCTCGCCGGGGTACCCCTCCTCGCCGTCGGGGCTCACCAGGGAGAGCACCAGGTCCGCGGGCCCCGCCGACTCGGCCCGCCACACCCGCTTGTCGAAGCCGCGGACGCCGCCGTGCAGGCTGTGCGCGCCGTTGTTGGCCGCGAGCCGGTACTCCCTGCCGTCGAGGGTGAACCGGGCGCGGGCGATGCGGTTGCCGTACCGGCCGACGACCGCGCCGAAGTAGCGGCTGCGGTGGAGGTAGTCCTCCAGCGTGCCGAGGCCGAGCACGACGTCGGTGCCGTCCGCCACCTGGAGCCGCTGCACGATCGCGCCGTAGGTGAGGACCGCGACGCGCAGCCGCCCGTTGTCCAGCACGTACCGGTCGACCCGCTCGCCGTCCGGGGTCGTGCCGAAGCTCTCGGCGGCGGCGGGGGCGCCGGCGGCGTCGTTGGATCTCATGGGATGCCTTTCGGGGGAGCGGTGGTCTCGCGGACCACGAGATGGGTCTCCAGGAGGGTCGCGGCGCTCATCGAGGTGATGAGCAGGTCGACGGCCATGCGCCCGGCGTCGGCCGTGGGCATGGCGACCGTGGTGAGCTTGGGCCGGTACAGGCGGCCGGTGATGCTGTCGTCGATGCCGATCACGCTGACGTCGCCGGGCACGCTCACGCCCAGCTCGTCGAGCCCCTCGATGAGGCCGATCGCGACGAGGTCGTTGTAGGCGAGCACGCCCGTCACCCCCGCCGCCGCGACCTGGGCGGCGACGGCGGTGCCGCCCTCCTCGGTGGGGGCGTTGGGGCCGATGACGACGGTGTCGAGGCCGGGCACGTCCGCGACCGCCTTGCGGATCTCGCCGCTGGTCCACGAGCCGGCCGGCCCCGCGACCAGGGCGACGCGCCGGTGGCCGAGCCCCGCGAGGTGCTCCATGGCGGTGCGGGCGCCGCGGGCGACGTCCATGAGGACGGTCGTCACGCCGCGCAGCCTCCGGTTGACCAGCACGGACGGGATCGTCCCGACCAGCTTCTCCAGGGCCTTGTTCGACGCGCGGGGGCTGCACAGCACGACGCCGTCGACCTGCTTGGAGAAGGCCAGGACGAGCTCCTCCTCCTTGGCGGGGTCCTCGTCGGTGTCGGCGACGAACAGGTGGTAGTCCCGGGCGCGGGCGGCGGCCTGCGCGGCCTTGATGAGCGGGGGGAAGAACGGGTTCGCCAGGTCGGCCACGATCAGCCCGAGGTTGCCGGTCCGCCCCGTGGTGAGCGACCGCGCCGCCCGGTTCGGCCGGTAGCCCAGCTCCTCCGCCGCTGAGAGGACGCGCGTCCGCGTCTCGGCGTTCACCATGTGCGGCGCGGAGAAGGTCCGCGACACCGTCGACACGTGTACGCCGCATGCGCGGGCGACGTCCCGGATAGTCACTGCCATGGCGCCCACTCTAACGCAACCGTTTGCAAGGAGGCGATGATCAATAGTGTCGTTTGCGCTGGTCGCACGATGGGCGCTTGACGGCCCGGCGGTGTTGGCGCGATCGTTACTGCAACTGGTTGCAGACCCTCCGAAGGAGTCCATGCGGTGAGCAGAGTGCTCGTCACCGGAAGCGCGGGCCGACTGGGCCGCAGCGTCGTCACCACGCTGGCGGCGGCCGGCCACGAGGTGATCGGCGTCGACACCGCCCCCGGCACGCCCCTGGACGCCGCCGGGACACTACCGGCCGATCTCACCGACCTCGGCGAGGCCCACTCGGTGGTCGCCCGGTTCCGGCCGGACGCGGTCGTCCACCTCGCCGCGATCGCCGTCCCCTTCGGCCGGACCGACGCCACCACGTTCCGCGTCAACACCCAGCTCGCGTTCAACGTCTGCGCGGCGTCGGTGGCGCTCGGCGTGGCGCGGCTCGCCGTCGCGAGCAGCCCGACCGTGATCGGCTACGGCGCGCCCGGCGGCTGGACCCCCGACTACCTGCCGCTCGACGAGGAGCACCCGGCGCGGCCCTGGAACGCCTACAGCCTGTCCAAGCTCGTCGCCGAGCAGACCATGCGGACGTTCGCGCGCTCCGGCACCGGCACGCGGATGGCCGCGTTCCGCCCCTGCTTCGTCATCGCGCCGGAGGAGTGGGAGGGCGCGCCGACCCAGTCCGGGCACACCCTGCGCGAGCGGCTCGACCGGCCCGAGATCGGCGGCGTCTCGCTGTTCAACTACCTCGACGCCCGCGACGCCGGCGAGTTCATCGGCGCCCTCCTCGACCGGCTGCCCCACCTGGAGCGCAACGGCGAGGTGTTCTTCGCCGGCGCCGGCGACGCGCTCGCCCGCGAACCGCTCGCCGAGCTGCTGCCCCGCCTCCACCCGGAGACCAAGGAGGCCGCGGGCGCGCTCACCGGCACGTCCCCGGCCTTCTCCGCCGCCAAGGCCGAGCGGCTGCTCGGCTGGTCCGCCAAGCGCAGCTGGCGCACCGAACTCGTCTGAGAGGGACCGGCATGATCAAGGATCTGGCCGTCGAGCTGCGGACGGTGCCGCTGGCCCGGCCCTGGGGCGCGGACGTCCCGAGCAACCACGTCCTCTTCGTCACGCTCACGCTGGACGACGGCCGCTCGGGGACCGGGATCTCCTGGACCCCGCAGATCGGGGCGCACGCGGTCAAGGCGCTGCTGGAGCACGACGTCCGCGACGCGGTGATCGGGCTCCCGCCGCATCCGGGCCTCGTGTGGGACCGGCTGTCGGCCCGCCTCGGCGAGGCGGGGCGGTCGGGGATCGTCCCCATCGCCCTCGCCGGGGTCGACCTCGCGCTGTGGGACCTGGAGTGCGGGGACCGCTCCCTCGCGGACGTCCTCGGGCCGCGCCGCGAGAGCGTCCCGGTGTACGGCAGCGGCATCAACCGCCACTACCCGCTGGACGAGCTGACCGCGCAGGCCGCCCGGTGGGCCGCCGCCGGGCACCCCGCCGTCAAGGTCAAGGTCGGGCTGCCCGCGCTCGCCGACGACGTCGCGCGGGTCGCCGCCGTCCGCGAGGTCATCGGCCCGGACACCGCGCTGATGATCGACGCGAACCAGCGCTGGGACCTGCACCGGGCCAGGACGGCGCTGCGCGCGCTGGAGCGGTTCGACCTGTTCTGGGTCGAGGAGCCGCTGCCCGCCGACGACCTCGCCGCCCATGTGGAGCTGCGCCGCAGTGTGGGCACGCCGATCGCGGTGGGCGAGAACATCGCGACCGCGCACGGCTTCCGCGACCTGCTGACCGCCGGTGCCTGCGACGTCGTCCAGCCGAACGCGGTCCGGGTCGGCGGCATCACCCCGTTCCTGCGGATCGCCGACCTCGCCCGCGTCTTCGACGTGCCGGTCTACCCGCACCTGCTCACCGAGCTGTCCGGGCAGCTGGCGCTCGCGCTGCACCACCCCGCGATGGTGGAGCTGCCGGAGGACGCCACACTCACCGACCTGGGGCTGCTCGCCGACCCGTCCCCGGTGGAGATCACCGGCAGCGAGCTGCGCGCGACGGGCGCGCCCACGCGGTGGACGGCGGAGGCGGCGCGATGAGGCCGGTGCGGGTCGTCGTGGCCGGGGTCAACGGCTACGGCCGCCACCACCTGGAGAACGTCCGGCGGCTGGCCGCCGCGGGCCGGGCCGAGCTGGCCGGGGTGTGCGACGTCCGGCCGCCGTCCGGCCTCGGCGTGCCCGTCTCGGCCGACCTTCCGGCGCTGATCCGGGAGACCGGGGCGGAGGCGGCGGTGATCGCCACCCCGATCCACACCCACGCCCCGCTGGCGGTGGCCGCGCTCCGCGCCGGAGCGCACGTGCTGCTGGAGAAGCCGCCCGCCCCCTCGGTCGCGGAGTTCGAGGCGATCTCCGCCGCGGTGGCCGAGACGGGGCTCGGCTGCCAGGTCGGGTTCCAGTCGCTCGGCTCGGCGGCGGTCCCGGCGGCGCGGGACGCGCTCGGCGAGCCGGTCCGCGCGATCGGGGTGGCCGGGGCGTGGACGCGGCCGTTCGGCTACTACACCCGGTCGCCGTGGGCGGGCCGCCGCCGGCTCGACGGCGTCGACGTCATGGACGGCGCGCTCACCAACCCCTTCGCCCACGCCGCCGCGTCCGCCCTCGCCGTCGCCGGGGCCGACACGGTCGGCTCCGTCGCCGGGATCGAGCTGGAGCTGCACCGCGCCAACGCCATCGAGTCCGACGACACCTCCAGCGCCCGGCTGCGGCTCGCCGACGGCACCGTCATCGCGATCACCGTCTCGCTGTGCTCCGGCGGGCGCACCGAGCCCTACCTGCATCTGCACGGCGAGCACCGGTCGGCGCGCTTCTTCTACACCCTCGACGAGATCGAGTCCGGCGGGGTCCGCACCGGATACGGTCGCACGGACCTGCTCGGCAACCTCATCGCGCACATCCGCGGCGGCGCCGAGCTGCTCGTCCCGCTCGCGCGCACCGGCGGCTTCACCCGGCTGCTCGACGAGATCCGGCGCGCCCCCGACCCGCGGCCGGTCGACGCGCGGTTCGTCCGCCGCGAGCCGTCCCGGCTGGTCCTGCCCGGCATCGAGGCCCTCGCCGTGCGCGCGGCCGAGGACCTCGCCACCCTGTCCGAGCTGGGCTTCCCCGGCAGCCTCGGCGCGGTCGAGGCGCCGTGGCCGCGCCCGCGGCTGCGGGTGGACGGGAAGGACGTCGCCGACTACGTCCAGCGCGGCGACCTGCAGGTCACCGACGCGCCCCGGCCCCATCTGCACCCCGTCCGCACCCTCGGCGGGACGGTCGTCACCGAGACCCGGCCGGACGACCATGTCCACCACTTCGGGGCGGGCATCGCGGTCTCCGACGTCGACGGGGCCAACTTCTGGGGCGGCTCCACCTACGTGCCAGGCGAAGGCCCGCGGATGCTGCCCAACCACGGGCGGCAGCGGCGCCGCACGCTCCGGCCCGTCGACGGCGGCTACGCCGAGAGCCTCGACTGGGTCGGCCCGGACGGCACCGTCCTGGCCGCCGAGGAGCGCACCCTCACCGCCCGCCCCGTCTCGGGCGCGTGGGCGCTGGACGTCGCGTTCAGCCTGACCGGCCGGACGGGGAAGCCGCTCGTCCTGCAAAGCTCAGCCTGCAAGGGCCGGACGGGCGCCGGCTATGGTGGGTTCTTCTGGCGCGCACCCAAGGACTCCGCCGGCATCGCCGTCTTCACCGGTGAGGCGTCGGGGGAGGAGGCCGTGCACGGCAGCGTCACCCCCTGGCTGGCACTGACCTCGGACGCGTGGAGCCTGGTGTTCGTCCAGACCACGGGGCTCGACCCCTGGTTCGTGAGGGTCGCCGAATACCCCGGCGTCGGCCCGGCCCTGGCCTGGGACGCCCCGCTGACCGTCCCCGACCGGCTCGACCGCGCGGTGACCGTGGTGGTCGCCGACGGGCGGCTCACCCCCGGCCAGGCCCGCGACCTCGCCGCCGAGGGGACGGCCCGGTGAGGGTGTTCATCGCCGGAGACTCCACCGCCGCGGACTACCCGTCGGGGCAGGCGCCGCAGGCGGGCGGCAGGCGCTCACGGCGCTGCTGGACGTCACGGTCGTCAACGCCGCCAACTACCCGCGCGGCAGCGCCGACGACACCCACTTCACGGCCGCCGGGGCGATCGAGGCCGCCCGGCCGCTGCTGGCGGAGGCCGGTCCGCTGCTGCCGCCCGCCGCCCGCACCCCCGCCGACCTGACCTGGAGATCCCCGATGCCGGTCCGGAGCATCGACGTGCGCTCGGGCCGCCTCCGCGCGGAGCACGCCGCGGCCACCCGCAGGAGGCGGGCGCGGCCTGCCGCCGCGCCGCCGACCTGCTGCCCGTCCTCGACGAGGCCGGGCCGCGCGGGCGCGCCGCCCTGCTGGAGGCGATGGCCGACGCGCTCGCCGCCGTCCAGAGTGCGCCCACGATCGCCCTGTACAGCGAGCCGCACGAGACCGATCTCGCCGCCCGCCTGGCAGCCCTGGCCCGCGACCGTACGGGCCACCTGGCCTTCGACTCCGCTCCGGCCCCGCCGGACGCGGTCGCGCTCGGCCGCTTCCTGCGGCCCGTCACCTACGAGAGCTGCGCGCCGCGCCTGCTCCCGCCGGCGCTCCGCGACGGCAACCCCTGGCGCCCGCCCCGCCGCCACGACGGCGCCCTCGTCCTCCCCGCGACCTGAGCGGGGAGGACGAGGGCGCGCGCCGTCAGCCCAGCCGGGACTCGATGGCCTCGATGATGCGCGGACGCAGCTCGGCGGCCGGGATGACCGCGTCGACGGAGCCGACCTCGACCGCGCGGCGGATGTCGTGGACGCGGTCGAACTCCGCGGCGACCTCGCCGAGCTTCTCCGCCCGGACCGACGCGCGCAGCTCGTCCAGCTCCGCGATCAGCGCCGCGCGGTCGGCGCCGGTCGCGGCGGCGACGCGCGGCTCCAGCTCCCGGACGCGCGGGTCGGCGGCGGTGCGGGCGTCCACGTCGCGGGAGAACACCGCCGCGGCGGCGGGCGCGCCGCCGAGCACCGACGCGAACGAGCCCTCCAGCGCGAGGACGGTCATGTTCGGGTTCAGCGCCTTGGAGAACACCACGAACGCGCCCCCGTGGTAGCGGGAGATCACGCAGAACACGATCGGGCCGCGGAAGTTCACGATCGCGCGGCCGATCTCCGCGCCGTACTCCAGCTGGAGCTTGCGCAGCGACTCCGGCGAGCCGTCGAAGCCCGACAGGTTCGCCAGCACCACCAGCGGCCGGTTGCCGCTGGCCGCGTTGATCGCCCGCGCGGCCTTCTTCGACGACTGCGGGAACAGCGTGCCCGCGGTGTAGGAGTCGGGGCCGTCGGTCGGCGGGAACCCGCGCCGCGGCACCGCGTGCGACTCGATGCCGAGCAGGCACACCGGGATGCCGCCGAGGTGGACGTCCTGCACGACGGCGGTGTCGGCGTCGGCCATGCCCGCCCACCGCTCCAGGACCGGGTGGTCCTGGTCGGACAGCGCCCGCATCACGGTCCGGATGTCGAACGGCTTCTTGCGGTCCGGGTTGGCCGCGGCGGAGAAGATCTCGCCGACGGTGGTGAAGTCGCTGCCCTCCACGATGTGCGGGAAGTCGGAGACGTCGCGGTCGGCGGGGTCGGTGGTGGCGGCGCGGCGCGGCGCGTCCTCGCCGGGGACGACATAGGTGTGGTCGTAGTGCGCCATCAGCACGTCCCGCGCGGCGACCAGGTTCGGCGCCCAGTACTGCGCCTGCCCGTTCGGCCCCATCACCCGGTCGTAGCCGCCGATGCCGAAGTTGTCCTCGGCCGAGACGCCGCCGGAGAAGTCGAGCGCCTGCTTGCCGGTCAGCACCATCGCCGACTCCGGCGTCATCACGAGGACGCCCTTGGTGTGCATGAGCATCGTCGCCTCGGCGTTCCAGTACGGCTGCGCGCCGACGTTGATGCCCGCGACGACGACGTTGATCTCGCCGCCGTCCTGGGTGAACTCGACGATCCGCTTCAGCGCCGCCGCCACCCAGTCCATGTTCTCGGTGCCCGACTCCATGGAGATCCGGGCGCCGGCCGACAGCGCGTACCACTCCACCGGCACCCGCATCCGCTCGGCCAGGTCGAGCGCGGCGATCACGCGGCGGCACTCCGGCTCCGACAGGGCGCCGAGCGCCTTCGTCGGGTCGCCGAGCAGCACCACCCGGGTGACGCCCTCCGGGTGGCGGGGGGTCGGGGTGGTGACGACGCCCGCGACGATCGCGGCGGTGTTGCGGCCCGCCGGCCGGTCGACCGGCACCAGCGCGTGCGCGTCGTCGAGGTCGTGCTCGGCGAAGTCGCCGAGCATCCCGGTCAGCTCGTACGGGTACACGGTGTTGCGGCTGCGGGCGCGCAGCACCTTCTGCCGGTAGCCGTCGACCGGCACGACCGGGTCGTCGGACGGCTCGCCCACGGTCAGGGTCGTGCCGCCGGCGGCGTCGAACGCGATCCGGACGGTCCGCTTGAGCAGCTCGCCGGTCTCCGGGTCGCGGCGCCGCCCGATGATCTCGATCTCCTCCAGCCCGGCGCCGGCGGCGGTCGGCAGCATCCGGTCGACGAGCATCTCCAGCTCGGCGCGGGTGAGGTCGCTCGGCGGCCAGACGTAGATCACGATCCGGTTGGTGGGCAGCCGCTTCTTGGACGGGCGCCGCTCCTGCGCGCGCCGGATCGAGTCGAGGCAGGTGGCGATGATGAACTCGGCGGTCGGCAGCGACAGCAGCCGGCCGTCGTGGTCGCGCAGCCCGGACAGGTCCCGCACCTGCGCGAACGCCACCAGCCGGTCGTCGGAGGGGTTCTCCCGCGCCACGCACTGGAACAGGTAGACCTCCTCGTCGGAGGACGGGAGCCGGGTGAGGTCGAACCCGCTCAGCCGCTCCATCCGCATCCGCTGCGCGATGTGCGGGTGCAGGCCGCGGATCAGCCGCTCCTCGGCCATCCCGGTACCGGACGGGCGGAAGGTGAAGTGGTGGTGCATGACCGCGCCGCTGCTGCCCGCGACGGTGGCGGTGATGCGGCGGACGCGGTCCGGCAGCGGATGCGCGGCGAGGACGTCGCCCAGCGCGGCCGCCATCGCGTCGAAGTCCTCCGGCTGGTTCTCCCAGGAGAGGTAGATGTCGGCGTCGACGGCGTCCTCGCCGGCCGCGAGGCCGGCGAGGCCGGCCAGCGCGCCGCCGAGGGCGTCGAAGCTCACCGCCGCGGAGACCAGGCACGAGCCCGCCCGCTCGGCGACGACGAACGCGCAGCCCCCGGCCTCGGCGGTGCGGACGCCGGTCAGGCCCTTGTTGCCGTAGTAGCGCCGGGTCAGCACCTCCAGCATGACCGTGTTGTCGCGGTCGCCGCGGCGGAGCCGGCGGCCGAGCAGCCGCACCAGCGGCTCGGTGCTGCGCACCATCTCGGCGATGCGGTCGGCGCGGTCCGGCGCGTCCGGGCGGGCGTCCAGGTGGCGCAGGTGCCGGCGGACGTCGGCGTAGACGCGGGCGCGGTCGCGGCGCAGCATCGGCTGGGCGTACCAGGCGAACACGACGCCGCACGCGAGGTCGTAGACCACCGGGAACCGCACCTGCGCGGCGGTGATCAGCCGCTGCAGCGCGAGGCCGGCGGGCTCGCGCAGCGCCTCCACCGGCGGCGGCTCGCGCAGCCAGGCGCGTAGCAGCGCGCTGACGACCGCGGCGTCCGCGGACGCCCGCTGCCGGGACAGGAAGATCCGGAACACCGCCGCCTCGAGCTCGGGGGTGCGGTCCAGGTCGGTGACGCCGTAGTGGCCGAGCGCCTTGGCGAGCCGCTCCTGGAACGCCGCCGGCAGCCCGGCCCGCTCCACGTCGAGGCTCTGCAGGTAGGTGTGGAAGTACTCGCGGGCGCTGTGCACGTGCCCGTCCGCGCCGTCCCCGCCGGCGGGCCGGTCGCGGGTCAGCTCGGCGAGGTCGGCGAACACGTCCAGCAGCGCGATCTCCTCGGCCAGCGGCCGGTGGCCGTCCGCGGCGGCGGCCTGGCGCGCGGCGAGGTAGTCGGCGAGGGCGCGGCGCTCGTCATGCGGGTCGACGTCGAAGCCGAGCAGCAGGCTGCGCAGGTCCTCCCGGCCGCGGGCGGCGCGCTCGCGGGCCGGGACCGCGGCGGGCGCGGCGGGCAGGTCCAGTTCGGCGGACGCGGTGGCCGCGGCCTCCCCGGCCTCGGCGGCGTCGGCGAGCGGCTCCAGCCGCAGCAGCGGCGCGCCGGTCTCCACCTGGCTGCCGACCGACACGACGCATTCCTTCAGCCGCGCCTTGAACGGCGCCCGCAGCACCGTCTCCATCTTCATGCTCTCCAGCACCAGGACGGGCGCGCCCGCCTCGACCTCGGCGCCGGGCTCCAGCGGGGTCGCGACGACCAGCGCGGGCGCGGGGGAGCGGACGACGCCGCCCTCGTCCCGGCTGACCCGGTGCGTCACGCCGTCCACCTCGACGAGGTGGACGGGGCCGTGCGTCCCGGTGAGCAGCCGGTACCGGGTGCCGTTGACGGTGATCTGCGCGGTGTGCCGGTCGAAGCGGTCGAGTTCGACGTCGGCGGTGCGGACGTCGTCGCCGGCCTCGACGGCGACGCGGAACCGGTCCGCGCCGACCCGCGCGACCCGCACCCGGTAGCCGGCGCCGCGCAGCTTGAGGTCGAGCGGCCGGCCGCTCTCGTGCCGCACCTGCGGGCGCCCGCCGGACGCGGTGGACAGCAGCCGGCTCCGCGCGGCGCGCTCGTCCTCCTCGTACGCCTCGATGGCGGCGGCGGCGAGCGCGACCGCGGAGTGCCGGCCGCTGACGAGGTCGCCCTCGGCGCGCACCCGGTCGATCCAGCCGGTGTCGGCGCTCGCGCCGACGACCTCGGGCCGGTCGAGCAGGTCGAGCACGAAGCTCTTGTTCGTCGCGCCGCCCTCGATGATCACGGTGGTCTGCGCCATCGCCCGGCGCAGCCGGCCGAGCGCCTCGTCGCGGTCCCGGCCGTAGGCGATGATCTTGGCGATCATCGAGTCGAAGTCGGCGGGGATGGTGTCGCCCTCCCGGACGCCGGTGTCCACCCGGACGCCGGGCCCGGCGGGCAGGTCGAGCCGCGCGATGCGGCCGGGCGCGGGGGCGAAGTCGCGGTCGGGGTCCTCGGCGTTCAGCCGGGCCTCGACGGCGTGCCCGCGCTCCGCCGGCGGCGCGCCCTCCAGCCGGCCCCCGGCGGCGACGTGCAGCTGCGCCCGCACCAGGTCGAACCCGGTGACGGCCTCGGTGATCGGGTGCTCGACCTGGAGCCGGGTGTTGACCTCCAGGAACGCGAACAGCTCGTCGCCGGGGTGGTAGAGGAACTCCACGGTCGCCGCGCCCCGGTAGCCGACCGCGACGGCGAGCCGCTCGGCGGACGCCTTCAGCTCCGCGGCCTGCTCGGCGCGCAGCACCGGCGACGCCGACTCCTCGATGACCTTCTGGTTGCGGCGCTGCACCGAGCAGTCGCGGACGCCGAGCGCCCACGCGGTCTCGCCGTCGGCGATCACCTGGACCTCGACGTGCCGGGCGCCGGTGACCAGCCGCTCCAGGAACACCACGCCGCTGCCGAACGCGCGCGCGGCCTCCTGGCTGGTGCGCTCGTAGGCGTCGGCCAGCTCCGCCTCGTCGTTGATGACGCGGATGCCGCGCCCGCCGCCGCCCGCGGTCGCCTTCAGCATCAGCGGGTAGCCGATCCCGGCCGCGGCCTCGCGCGCCGCGTCCAGCGTCGCGACGGCGCCGCGGCTCCACGGCGCGACCGGCACGCCGACCTCCTCGGCGATCAGCTTCGCGCCGATCTTGTCGCCGAGCCGGCGCATCGCCTCGGCGCTCGGGCCGACGAAGGTGACGCCGATCCGCTCGCACAGCTCCGCGAACGCCGGGTCCTCCGCGACGAAGCCCCAGCCGACCCACGCGGCGTCGGCGCCGGTCTCCACCAGGGCCCGCTCCAGCACCTCCAGGTTCAGGTACGGCCGCGCGGCCGCGGGCCCGAGGTCGTGGGCGAGGTCGGCCTCGCGGACGAACGTGGCGGCGCGGTCGACGTCGGTGTGCAGGGCGACCGTCTCGATCCTTGCCCCGGTCTCGGCGGCGAGGCCCCGGACGGCGTGGATGAGCCGCATGGCGGCCTCTCCGCGGTTGACGATGGCGACACGACTGAACACCCGACCGAGCCCTCCTGTAGACCACTGCGCACGCCGCGCGACGGCGCCCCCGACGGTGCCACCTTTCCGCCTACCGGCCCGTAGCGCCATGTCGCAGACATCGCACGCTGAGCGGCTGGAGTTGTGGGAATCGTGCAAAGCCGGGGCCCGGACGCCGCCTTACGGAGAGCCCGGAACGCGGGCGGCGATGACGGCGATGTCGTCGGTGCCGGTGGTCGGGAGGCCGGTGAGGATGCCGTCGCAGAAGGCGGGCAGGGGGGCCTCGCAGAGCTCGGCGGCCCGCCGGCGGAGCCGGCCGAGGCCCTGGTCGAGGTGCTCGTCGGGGTGCTCGATGAGGCCGTCGGTGTAGAGGAAGAAGGTGGAGCGGGGCGGCAGCGGCACGACGGCGCTGATGCAGGGCTGGTCGACGAGCAGGCCAAGCAGCGGGTTGGCGGCGTCCTCCAGCAGCCGGGCGTCGCCGCCGGCGGTGACCAGGAGCGGCGGCGGGTGGCCGGCGACCGCGTAGTTGAGCTGCAGGCCGCCCGCGGGCGACTTCTCGATCCGGGCCAGCACGCAGGTGGCGGTGCCCTCGGGCGCGAGCGTGGCCATCGCGATGTTCAGCCGGCGCAGGATGTCGCCCGGGGGCTCCTCGCGGTCGACCGCGAGCCCCCGCAGCATGTTGCGGAGCTGGCTCATCGCGACGGCGGCGCCGAGGTCGTGCCCGGCCACGTCGCCGATGACGAGGGCGGTGGCGCCGTCGCGGAGCACGAACGAGTCGTACCAGTCGCCGCCCACCTCGGCGGCGGCGGGGCTCGCCCGGTACCTGGCGACGATGTCCAGGCCGGGGACCTCGGGCGGCTGCGCGAGGAGGCCGTGCTGGAGGGCGAGGGCGACCCGCTGCGTGCGCTGGAACAGCATGGCGCTGCTCAGCGCGTCGTGCGCGTGGTCGAACATCTGCCCCATCAGCGCGACGTCGTCCGCGCCCATCGGGGGGCGGTCGCCGCAGGCGGACGCGGTCACCACGGCCGCGACCGCGCCGTCCACGACCACCGGCAGCACCACCACGCTGTGGGCCTTGGCGTCGGTGAGCCACGACACGGTGCTCGCGGGCAGCAGGTCCTCCGGCGGCTCCCCGGGCGGGAAGCTGCGGCGGACCGGGCGGCGCCGCCGGATCGCCTGGACGAACCCGCTGTCGGCCGCGAACCACTCCTCCCCGGCCGGGAGCCGCCTGGGCAGCCCGTCCCGGGCGGCGGTGGCGATGCGCCGGGACAGGACGGGGGCGCTCGCCGGCCGCTCGGCGAACTCGGGCAGCAGGTGCACGCCGCAGCCGTCGGCGAGCGCCGGGACGAGGACGTCCGCCAGCGCGCCGAGCATGTCGTGCAGGTCGGCGTGCTCGGCGGTCGCGACGGCGGCGCGGCCGAGCAGCTCCTGGCGGCGCTGCCGCTGCCAGCGCTGCTCGACGTCGGCGCAGGTGCCCACCCACTCCACGACGGCGCCGCCCTCGTACACCGGCGCGGCGTGCACCTCGAAGTGCCGGTACTCGCCGTCCACGGTCCGCAGCCGGTAGACGTGCCGCCAGGGGGTCGCCTCGCGCAGCGCCGCGTGCCAGGAGCGCAGCGTCGGCAGGCGGTCGTCGGGGTGCAGCGCCCGCAGCCAGCCCTCGCCGCGGAACTCCTCCCAGTCCTGCCCCGTCACCCGCTCCCAGCCGGGGCTCGGCTCGATGATCCCGCCGTGCGGCCCGGAGACCCAGACGATCTCGGCGCTCACCCGGATCAGGCTCTGGAACCGGTGCAGCAGCCGGCGCCGCGTCTCGGCCATCTGCCGCGCGCGCCGGGCCGTGGTCACCTGCTCGGTGACGTCCGCGGCGACGGCGAGGACGCCGGGCTCGCCGTCCTCGAACCGGGAGAGGCTGAAGGAGAAGAACCGCCGCTCGCGGCCGGAGCCGAAGTGCAGGGTCACCGGCGCGTCCGCGACGTCGACGGGCTCCCCGGTGGCGAGCACCCGGTCGAACAGTTCGAAGTAGTCCTGTTCGAGGAGCTCGCCGAACGCCTCGCGGATCGGCCGCCCGATCGGGCGCGCCCCGAAGCTCGCCCGGTAGGCGATGTTGGTGTAGACGAGGCGGTGGTCGGGACCGGTCGTCACGGCCACGCCCACCGGCGCGAGGTCGAATACCTCCAGCGTGAGCTTGCGGTGCCGTTCCGTCCCGGCGTCGTCCATCGTCCCCCCGTCGGCCGGCCGTCCTCGTGATCGCCGTACCCCGGGAACCGGGCGAATATGGGGATCTTGACTGCGGTTGCGGAGAGGTTTACCGTCCGCGGCGGGTTCATACGCCGAGCCCAGGCGTCCGGAGGCCGCGCGCATGACAGATGGGGTCAGCACGGGTGGGGCCGGCGTCCGCGCCGCTCCGGCGCTCGGCAGGGAGAACGTGCTCGGCGGCGTCCGCGCGCACCTCGCCGCCGGCGGCGGCGTCCTGCTGGAGGGCCCGGTCGGGATCGGGAAGTCCACCCTGTTCGCGACGCTGGCGGCCGAGCACGCCGCGGCCGGCCACCGGGTGTTCTCCTGCTGCCCGGCCGAGGCCGAGCACCAGCTGCCCTTCCTCGGCCTGAACGACCTGATCGCGCAGGTGGTGGACGAGGTCATCGACCGGCTGCCGCCTCCCGAGCGCCGGGTCCTGCGCTCGGTGCTGCTGCTCCAGGACGTCCCGACGGGGGAGCGCGACCTGCTGTGCCTGCGGCTCGGGGTGCTGCACGCCTTCCGGCTGCTGTGCTCCGAGCGGCCGGGGCTGGTGCTGGTCGACGACGCGCAGTGGCTGGACCGCCCGACCGGGGAGCTGCTGGCGTTCGTGGCGCGGCGGGCGGCCCGACTCGCGCCGCCGCTGCGGATGGCGGCCTCGGTCCGGCCGGAGCCCGCGCCCGGCGAGCCGGGGGCGGGCGGCCGGTGGCGGGACGCGGCGGGCCTGTGCCCGGCGCCGGTGCTGGCGGTCCGGGTGCCGCCGATGTCGGCGGCGGAGCTGGCGGTGCTGCTCGGCGGCCGGTTCGGCCGGTCCTGGCCGCGCGCGCAGCTCGCCCGGATCCACGAGGTCAGTGGCGGCAACCCGTTCTTCGCGGTGGAGCTGGCGCGCAGCGTGCTGGAGCATCCGAGCGCCGCCGACCCGCCCATCCCGCAGAGCCTGTCGGTGCTGATCCGCAAGCGGCTGGCGGCGCTGTCCCCGGCCGTCCGGGAGGCGCTGCTGGTGGCGAGCGCGGCGAGCCGCCCGTCGGTGGAGCTGCTGCGCCGGACGGGCCGCGGCGACCTCGCGGAGGCCGAGCGGCGCGGCATCGTGGCGGTGGACGAGGCCGGGCAGATCCGCTTCACCCATCCGCTGCTGTCCGCCGCGATCTACGCCGAGGCTGAGCCCGTCGAGCGGAAGGCGGCGCACCGGGCGCTGTCCCAGGCGGTGCACGACCCGGTGGAGCGCGCCCTGCACCTGGCCCGGCTGACGTCCGGCCGGGACCGGCGCATCGCGGCGACGCTGGCGGAGGCCGCGGCGGTGGCGCGCCGCCGCGGCGGGCTGTCCACGGCCGCGCATCTCGGCGAGCTGGCCGCCGACCGCACCCCCGAGTCGGCGCGGGACGCCGCGGTCGGCCGGCGGCTCGGCGCCGCCGAGGACGCGGTCGCCGCGGGCGACTACCCGCTGGCCCGGCGGCTGGCCCGGCGCGTCCTGGAGACGACGGCCCGGCCGGACGAGCGGGTCCGGGCGTGGATCGTGGTGCTGGACTCCTCCGGGCAGGCGCTCGCCGAGGTGGAGGAGGTCTTCCCCAAGGCGATGGAGGACGCGCGCGGCGAGCCGCTGCTGCTCGCGCCGCTGCACTACCGGCTGAGCTGGCGGGCGTGGCTGGTGCGGGGCTCGGCGACGGCCGCGCACGTGCACGCCCGCCGGTCGGCCGAGCTGGCCGCCCTGGCGGGGGACCGCGGGACGGAGCTGTTCGCGCTGTCCAAGCAGGCGAGCATCGAGCTGTTCCTCGGGCACCCGGACGCCGAGCGGACGCTCCGCAGGGCGCTGGCGGAGCCGCAGGACCCGCAGGTGATGTGGCACCACAACGGGCCCGTCTACGTCAAGCACCGCCACCATCTGATGCACGACCGGGTCAGCGAGGCTCGCGCGGAGTTACGGGCGCTGATGTACAGCGTCCGCCAGCGCGGCGTGGTGGAGAGCCTGTGCCTGTGCCTGTACTGCATGACGCAGGTGGAGATCTACCAGGGGCGCTGCCGCCGGGCGCTCCGCCTGGCCGGGCAGAGCTTGGACCTCGCCGAGGACTCCGGGCTGAGCCAGGGGCCGTCCTGGTACGCGCTGGCGCTGGCGGAGGCCGCGGGCGGCGACCTCGGCCGGGCGCTGTCGGCGGCGGAGCAGGCGGTGCAGCACAGCGCCGACGACGGCGACCAGCTGTTCCTGCCGCGCGCCCTGCACGCGGAGGGGCTGGTCCGGCTGCAGCTCGGCGACGCGGGCGCGGCGGTGCGGGTGCTGGACCAGGTCCGCGCGCTGGAGACCGGGCAGGGGCTCGGCGACCCCGCGATGCGGCGCTGGCACGCCGACCTCGCCGACGCCCTCGTGGCCGCCGGCCGCGCCGGGGAGGCGGCCGAGCTGGTCGCCGGGACGCGGGCGCGGGCCGCCCGGCTGGGACGGCGCGGCGTGCTCGCCGTGCTGGAGCGTTCCGCGGCGCTCGTCCGCGCGGCCCAGGGCGATCTCGGCGCGGCCGAGGAGGGGCTGGAGCACGCGGCGGAGCTGCTCCAGGCCCTGCCCTACCGGCTGGAGGAGGGCCGCGCGTGGCTGGAGCTGGGCGTGCTGCGCGCCCGGCGGGACGACCCGGAGCGCGGCCGCGCGGCGCTGCTGCGGGCGCGCGGCGTCTTCGCCAAGGCCGAGGCGCGGCCCTGGCTGGCCCGCACCCAGGCCGAGCTGCAGCGGCTCGCCGCCGCCGGGCCGGTCCGGCGGGCGTCGGGCGACGACCCGCTCGGCGTGCTCACCGACGTCGAGCGCAGGGTGGCGGTCCTGGTGGCGGAGGGGGCCACGAACCGGGAGATCGCCGCCCGGCTGTTCCTCAGCATCAAGACGGTCGAGGCCGCGCTCACCCGGACGTTCCGCAAGCTCGGCGTCCGCTCCCGGGTCGACGTCGCGCGGCTCACCGTATCCGGCCGCTGATCCCCGGCCGCTGATCCCCGGCCGCGGGCCCGCCGGCTCCCGCACATAGGGATATCCCTATGCATTCTTCGCCAGGCTTACTAATGCGGACGAAGCTGCTCACACTCGCGCTTGTCAACCCCCCGTCACCACGGGCTCCCTTCAGTGGTGAAAGGACGTCCATCCCATGTCCCAACGGACAATCGCGATCGCCGCGTCGGCGGCGGCGCTGGTCGCCCTGACCGGCGTCGCCGTGGCCTCGCCGGCCGCGGCCACCCCGCAGGCCCCGCCCCGTCCGCACCAGCCCGCCGGGCCGTCCGCGTTCGCGGACGCGCCCTTCACGCTCAACCCGTCCCCGTCCGTCCGCAAGCGCGCCATCGCCAGGGCGCGGAAGGCCATCGCGGCGCACCCCGGCCGCGCGCACCGCGCCGGCGGGCACGAGTTCACCGCCCGGTCGGTCGTCGTCGACCGCGACGGGTCGGCCGACGTCCGGTTCGACCGCACCTACCGCGGGCTCCCCGTCTACGGCGGGGACCTCGTCGTGCACCTCAGGCCGGACGGCTCCTACGGCGCGCTGGAGACGGCGTCCGACACCGCCGGCGCGATCCGGACGACGCCCAAGGTGCGCGCCTCGGCCGCCGCCGGGATCGCCCGCACGCAGCTCAAGGGCACGGTCTCGGCGGTCTCGAAGCCGAAGCTGGCCATCAAGATGGAGGGCCGGTCCGCGGCGCTGGTCTGGCAGACCGTCGTGACCGGCGTCCGCGCCGACCGCACGCCCAGCAAGCTGCACGTGCTGGTGGACGCCCAGAAGGGCGGCGTCGTCCAGAGCGACGACGAGGTCTCCACGTTCGTGCCGTCCGGCGTCCGGACCGCCCCGGCCGCCACCACCCCGGCCACAGCCCTGACCCAGGGCACGGGCCACGGCATCTACGTCGGCACCGTCAACCTCGACCTGACACAGTCCGGCAGCACCTGGACGATGCGGGACCCCTCCCACGGCAACGGGTACACCACCAACCTGAACCACGCCACGTCCGGGACCGGCACCGTCTTCAGCAACTCCACCGGCGAGTTCGGCAACGGCAGCAACAGCGACCCGTCGTCGGCCGGAGTGGACGCGCACTACGGCGCCGCCATGACCTACGACTACTTCAAGAACGTCCACGACCGGAACGGCATCTTCGGCGACGGCAGCGGCGTCCCGTCCCGCACCCACTACGGCAACGCCTACGTCAACGCGTTCTGGGACGGCTCCCAGATGACCTACGGCGACGGTGAGGGCAACGCCAGGCCGCTGGTCGAGATCGACGTCGCCGGGCACGAGATGAGCCACGGCGTGAGCGGCGCCATCGTCGGCTGGGGCGAGAACGGCGAGACCGGCGGGATGAACGAGGGCACCAGCGACATCTTCGGGACGATGGTGGAGTTCTACGCCGACAACCCCGTGGACAAGCCCGACTACACCATGGGCGAGCTGATCGACATCTTCGGCAACGGCGACCCGCTGCGCTACATGTACAACCCGGCGCTGGACGGCCAGTCGCCGAACTGCTGGGACAGCGGCAACGGCGGGCTCGACCCGCACTACTCCATGGGCCCGCTGAACCACTGGTTCTTCCTGACCGCCGTGGGCAGCGGCGACCACGGCTACGGCAACAGCCCGACGTGCAACAACTCCACCGTCACCGGGATCGGCAACGACAAGGCCGCCAAGATCTGGTTCAAGGCCCTCGCGTCCTACGCCAACAGCAACGAGAACTACGCCGACGCCCGCGTCGACTCGCTGAAGGCCGCGGCCGACCTGTACGGCACGCACTGCACCGAGTACAACACCGTGATGGCCGCCTGGGCGGCGGTCAGCGTCACCGGCTCCGACCCCGTGCCCGGCGAGTGCCCCGGCCAGGGCGCCAACCCGAAGGTCACCAACCCCGGGAACCAGACCGGCACGGTCGGCACGGCCGTCAACCTCGCCGTGCAGGCCAGCGACCCGAACGGCGAGACGCTGAGCTACAGCGCGACCGGGCTGCCGGCCGGGCTGTCGATCAATGCCTCCAGCGGCGTGATCTCCGGGACCCCGACCACGGCGGGCTCCAGCACCGTCACGGTCACGGCGAAGAACACCTCGGGCCTCACCGGCACCGCGTCCTTCACCTGGACGGTCAACCCGCCCGGCGGTGGCTGCTCCGCGCCGGGCGACAAGGTGTCCAACGGCGGGTTCGAGAGCGGGACGTCGCCCTGGACCACCACCACGGGCGTCGTGTCGTCCAACAGCGACGGTGAGACCGCCCACTCCGGCACGCACTACGCCTGGCTCGACGGCTACGGCCGCACCCACACCGACTCGGCGGCGCAGTCGGTGACGATCCCGGCCGGGTGCAAGGCGACGCTGACGTACTACGTGCACATCGACACCGCGGAGACCACCGGCGTCACGGCCTATGACAACCTCACGGTAAAGGTCGGCGGCACCACGGTCGCCGCCTACTCCAACCTCGACGCCAACTCGGGGTACGTCCAGAAGAGCATCGACGTGTCCGCCTACGCGGGCCGGACCGTCACGCTCTCGTTCTCCGGCACGGAGGACGCCGCCCTGTACACGAGCTTCGTCATCGACGACGTGGCCGTGAACGCGAGCTGACCGACGCGTTCCCGCCGCCGGCCCTCATCCGGGGGCCGGCGGCGATCGAGAGCGGCCCGGACGCCCCGATGCGGCCGGCGGGGGTGTCCCGCCGGCCGCATCGGGCAGCCTGAGGGCGTGGAACCGCTGCTGACGTTCGGCCACGGCACGGCGGGGCGCGCGGAGCTGGCGCCCCTGCTGCGCGGCGCCGGGGTGCGGTCCGTCGTGGACGTCCGCACCGCGCCCGGCAGCCGCCGCAACCCCGACGTGCAGCGCGACGCCCTCGCGGAATGGCTGCCCGCCGAGGGCGTCGGCTACCGCTGGGACAAGCGCCTCGGCGGCTTCCGCCGCGCCGCGCCCGACAGCCCCGACAGGTTCTGGCGCAACGACTCCTTCCGCGGGTACGCCCGGCACACCCGCAGCCCCGAGTTCCTGGACGCGATGGACGAGTTGCTGCGCGAGGCCGGGCAGGCCCGCACGGCCGTCATGTGCAGCGAGTCGGTGTGGTGGCGCTGCCACCGCCGGCTCATCGCCGACTTCGCCGTCCTGGCGCGCGGCCGCCCCGTCCTGCACCTGGCCCACGACGGCCGCCTCACCGAGCATCCGCCCACGTCGGGCGCGCGCCTGCGGGAGGACGGCCGGCTCGTCTACGACGGGGAATGACCGGCCCCGGGCCCCGCGCGCCCGGGACCCCCGTGAGGCGGCCAGTGTCCCACCCTGGTGCCCCTGCCGGAGGCGGCGATGACAGTTGTCGGTGTCGGCCCGCCGGTCGCATGACCAGCGGGTCATACGGGACGGGACCTCCCGCATCGGAAAAAAGTTCGCGGGAACTGTCACGGGTGGGGGGTCCGCCTTGTCCTAGATGGCGGCCGGGCGGCGACCGCCGCCGCCCGGCGAACTGGAGGGGATCGAACATGAAGATCGTGGTCATCGGAGGCACCGGCCTGATCGGGTCGAAGGTCGTGGAGAGGCTGAGCGCGCGGGGGCACGAGGCGGTCGCGGCGGCGCCCAACACCGGGGTGAACACGCTGACCGGCGAGGGCCTCGCGGACGTGCTGGCGGGGGCGTCGGTGGTGGTCGACGTGGCGAACTCGCCGTCGTTCGAGGACAAGGCCGTGCTGGAGTTCTTCGAGACCTCGACCGGCAACCTGCTGGCCGCCGAGGAGGGCGCGGGCGTCGGCCACCATGTCGGGCTGTCGATCGTGGGCACCGAGCGGGAGCCGTCCCGCGGCTACTTCCGCGCGAAGCAGGCCCAGGAGGACCTGATCCGCAAGTCGCCGATCCCGTACTCGATCGTGCACGCCACGCAGTTCTTCGAGTTCACCCGGGGCATCGCCGACGACGCCACCGACGGCGGCACCGTGCGGATCGCGCCCGTGCAGTACCAGCCCATGGCCGGCGACGACGTCGCCGCGCGGGTCGCCGAGGTCGCGATGGGCGCCCCGCTGAACGGCCGGATCGAGATCGCCGGGCCGGAGCGGTTCCGGATGGACGAGTTCATCCGCGACGCGCTGGCCTACTGGAACGACCCGCGCGAGGTCGTCGCCGACCCGCACGCGCACTACTTCGGGGCCGAGGTCGAGGAGCGGAGCCTGGTCCCGCTCGGCGACGCCGTCCTCGGCTCGATCCGCTACGCCGACTGGCCCGGCCGCGACGCGGTGGCGAAGTAGGCACCGCCGGACGATCGGGGGAGTGCCATGACCGCAGCGGCGATGGTCGCCGAGTTCGATGACGTGGCGGAATGGACGGCCGAGGCGGTCGAGCTGCTCGGGGACCGGTACGCGATCCCGGCCGCCTGCCGCGGCAGCGCGAACCCGGCGGCGCTGGCCTGGCTCGCCGAGGCGTGCGAGCTGGCGCCCGGGACGACGCTGCTGGACGTCGGCGCCGGCGCGGGCGGCCCGGCGGCCTGGGCGGCCGAGCGGTTCGGCGTCCGGCCGGTGCTGCTGGAGCGGATGCCGGCCGCGTGCCGCGCGGCGGCCCGGCTGTTCGGGCTGCCGGTCGTGACCGCCGACGCGGCGCGGATCCCGCTGCGGACCGGGTCCGCCGACGCCGCCTGGTGCCTGGGCGTCCTGTGCACCGTCCAGGACAAGGCCGCGCTGCTCGGCGAGATCCACCGGGTGCTGGCCCCCGGCGCGTCGCTGGGGCTGCTGGTGACGGTCGCCCACGGCCCGGTGCTCGGCGCGGTCCCGGACGGCAACCACTTCCCCACCCAGCCGGAGCTCGCCGGACTGCTCGACGGGGCCGGGTTCGACCTCGTCGAGCAGATCGAGCGGCCCGGGTACGCGCCGCTGGCCTGGTCGCGCAGCGCCGCGGAGGTCGCCGCGCTCGTCGCCGCCCGGCACCGCGAGGAGCGGGCGTACGCGCTGGCCGCCCACCAGGGCGAGCGCTTCTCCCGCCTGCTCGCCTCCGGGCGGCTCTCCATGCAGCTCGTTCACGCCGTCGCCCGGCCCCGTGCGGCGCGGCCCCCAAGGAGGACACGTGACCTCAGCGAATGAGGACAAGAGTTTCGAGGTCGAACTGGAGATCGAGATCGAGGAGGAGCTGACCCTGGTCGAGTCGAGCCGCCCCGAGGAGGCGGCCGCCGCCCCCGTCGGCGAGTGGCTGTTCGACCCGGCCGACGCCGAGCGCGACGAGGTCGGCCTGCGCAACCTCCTCGGCGCCGTGGAGAAGTTGGAAGGCGACTCATGAGCCGGACGACCGCCCGTCCCGCACGGATCGCGACCCTGGAGAGCCTCCGCGAGCACCTGCAGTGGGCGATCGAGCTGGAGCACGCGACGCTGCCGCCGTACCTGTGCGCGCTGTACTCGCTCGACCCGGAGCGCAACCCCGAGGCCGTCCACGTGGTGGCGAGCGTGTTCGCCGAGGAGATGCTCCACCTGGCGCTCGCGGCGAACCTGCTCAACGCGGTCGGCGGCCGGCCCCGGCTGGACGCCCCGGAGATGCTCCCGCCGCACCCCCGGCCCCTGCCGCACGGCGACCGCTCCCTGGAACTGTCCCTGGTGCCGTTCGGCCCGGAGGCGATCGAGGCGTTCCTGCGGATCGAGAGGCCCGCACCGCCCGGTGCGCCGCCGGAGGACGACGCCTACGCGACGATCGGGCAGTTCTACGACGCGGTCGAGGAGGGGCTGCGCGGGCTGTGCGACCGGCTCGGCGAGGACGCGGTGTTCTCCGGCGACCCGGCCCGCCAGGTGACGTCCGCCCACTTCCGCAACAGCGCCGGGCGGCTGTTCGCGGTCACCGGCCTGACCTCGGCGCTGGCCGCGCTGGAGGAGATCGTCGAGCAGGGCGAGGGCACCGCGCGCGGTGAGGTCTGGGACGGCGACCGGGACGTCTTCCACCCCGAGCGGGACGAGGTCGCGCACTACTACCGGTTCCAGGAGCTGAAGGCGGGCCGGCGCTACCGGCGCGGCGACACCCCCGAGTCGGGGCCGACCGGCGAACCGGTCGCCGTGGACTTCGGCGGCGTCCGGCCGATGCGGCGCAACCCGCGCCTGGCCGACCATCCGCCGGGCAGCGAGATCCGCGCCGCCCAGGAGGAGTTCAACCGCACCTACTGCGGCATCCTGCACCTGCTCGAACTGGCCTTCGACGGCAGTCCGGGGATGCTGCCGGTCGCGGTCGGCACCATGTACGCGCTGAAGGCGCAGGCCGAGGCCCTGATGAGCATGCCGGACGAGGGCGGCACCACCGCCGGCCCCACCTTCGAGTACGTGCCGAAGGAGGCGCGCGGCTGGAGCAAAGGGGAGGAGCGGCGCGTCGTCGTGCTCCGCGACGGCCCGTACATCGTGTACGGCGGGATCCCGCTGCGCCGCAAGCGCAAGATCGTCTCGTCGGAGGGCGCCGCGCTGACCTGGCAGACGGGCGAGGACCTGCCCACCGAGGACGTGTACGCGCTGTGCCGCTGCGGCCGGTCGGGGTCCAAGCCGTTCTGCGACGGGACGCACGCCCTCGCCGGGTTCGACGGGACCGAGAGCGCCGGCCTCCGCCCCTACGCGGAGCTGCAGCACGTCCACGACGGGGTCGGCATCTCGGCGCAGCGGGTCGGGGAGCTGTGCATCCACGCCGCGTTCTGCATCGGCCGCACCCGGCCGATCGCCGAGATGCTCGCCGACACCGCCGACAGCGACGTCCGCGCCGAGATCATGGGGCGGATCGACCACTGCCCGTCCGGCTCCTACAGCTACGCCCTGCGGCGCGGCGGCGAGACGATCGAGGCCGACCTGCCGCAGGCGGTCTCCGTCCTCGCCGAGGAGGACGGCCTGGCGAGCGCGCTGTGGGTCACCGGCCGGGTGCCGGTCATGCGGTCGGACGGCCTGCCGCTGGAGACCCGCAACCGAGTGACGCTGTGCCGCTGCGGCCACTCGGAGAACAAGCCGCTGTGCGACGGCACCCACCGGGAGATCGGCTTCCGCGATGAGAACGCGCCGTGACTCCGCCGCACCGTGACGCGGCCGCGCCGCACCCGGAGTCCGGGATCCGGATCCGGGTGCGGATGCGGGCGCGCCCGATCGACGAGCCGCACCGGGCCGCGAGCCCGCTGGAGCTGCTGTTCGACCTGACGTTCGTGGTCGCGGTCGCGGCGGTCACCGCGCAGCTGGCGCACGAGATCGCGGCGGGGCGCGCGGCGGCCGGGGTCGTCCCGTTCCTCCTGGTCTTCTTCGCGATCTGGTGGGCGTGGATGAACTTCACCTGGTTCGCCTCGTCCTACGACACCGACGACGTGGCCTACCGGCTGCTGACCATGGTGCAGATGGCGGGCGTGCTGGTGCTCGCCGCCGGGGTGCCGGCGGCGGCGGACCACGACGACTGGCGCGGCGTCACGCTCGGCTACTTCATCATGCGGATCGGGCTCGTCACGCAATGGGTGCGGGCCGGGATCGAGGACCCGGACGGCCGCCGCACCGCGTTCCGGTACGCGGGCGGCATGATCGCGCTGCAGGTGGGCTGGATCGTGCGCCAGGCGGCCGCGGAGACCGGCGCTCTGCCGCCGTCCGCGCACGTCCCGGTCTTCCTGGTGCTGGCCGCGCTGGAGCTGGCCGTGCCGGCGTGGGCGGAGCGGGCCGCGCCCACCACCTGGCATCCGCACCACATCGCCGAGCGCTACGGGCTCTTCACGATCATCCTGCTGGGGGAGAGCGTCCTCGCCGCGACCCGGGGCGTCGCGGGGGCGCTGGCGGAGTCGGAGGTCAGCAGCCCGTTCCTGGTGATCGCGGTGTCCGGCCTGGTGGTGCTGTTCGCCCTGTGGTGGCTGTACTTCCTCGCCCCGGCGGGCGCGGGGCTGCGCGACCGGCGGCACCGCTCCTTCCTGTGGGGCTACGGCCACTACGGGATCTTCGCCGCGCTCGCGGCGCTCGGCGCCGGGCTGGAGGTCGCGGTCGAGCAGACCGGGCACCACGTGGCGGCGTCGCCGATGGCGATCTGCTACGCGGTCGCCGTCCCGGTGGGCGTGTTCCTCGCCCTGCTGTGGCTGGTGCACGCGCTGATCGCGTCGCCGCCGCTGGCCCACCCGGGCGCGGTGGCGGGGTGCGCCGCGGCCGTGCTGCTGCTCCCGCTGGCGGCGCCGCAGATCGGCGTGGCCGCCGTGGTCGCCGGGATCGCGGTGCTGTGCGTGCTGCTGACCGCCGTCACGATCGCGTCCCGCTGACCGGCGAGGGGAGGGTCAGTCCTCGCTCCAGCCGTGCTTGCGGGCGAAGGTCAGCAGGCTCTCGCGCAGCCGGACCAGGTGGGCGCCGGTCAGCTCGGGCACGCTGTCGAGGATCAGCTCGGTCAGCTCGATGCGCAGTTCCGTCGTGGTGAGGACGTCGCAGAGGACCTCGTCGTCGGACGGGACGATCCGCCCCCCGCCGCCGGCCGCGGGCGCGCGGTCGCCGATGACGCTGACGTCGAACGCCTTCAGCCCCCGCTCGCCGTCGATGAGCTCGTATTCGACCGAGGTCCCGGTGGCGATCAGCGTTTTGTCGTCGTTCAGATCATTCACATGGACGAAGACATCGGGACCGCCCTCGTCGGGCGTGATGAATCCGTAGCCGCGAACCTCATCGAACCGCGCGATCTTTCCCACATGCACCACGACAGCATCCTTCACCGAACGCACCTGCACCATCGTCCACCGAAATGCGCGGAGGGATCTCCATCGCGCCGCGTCGTCCCGGCCTTCGCCTCCAGGGTATCCAACGCGCCCCCCGCCGCGTGCGGAAGCGAAATCGCGCGATCCCGCGCTTACCGGGCCGCCTTCGGGGCGGCGCGGTCCGGGCGGTAGGGGGCGAGGGCGGGTTCGCCGCCGCGCAGGTCCGCGGCGATCAGGTCGGCGAGGTGCGGGCCCAGGGTCATGCCGCTGTGGGTGACGGCGGTGTAGAGGCCGGGCAGGTGCGGGCCGACGAGCGGGTACCCGTCGGCGGGCAGCGGCCGGACGCACCGGTGGACCGCCTCCACGCGGGCGGTGAGCGCGGGGATCAGCGTGCGGGCGCGGTCGAGGAGTTCGGCGGCCCGGCGGTCGAGGTCGGCCGCGGGGGTGCCGAGGTCGGTGGCGTCGTCCAGGTCGGCGGCCTCCAGCACCAGCCCGCCGCCGGGGACGGGGCGCAGGTCGACGCCGGGGGAGT